>WQSB01000006.1 GCA_009788085.1 Defluviitaleaceae bacterium | reverse complement strand
TTTTTGAGTGCATTTCTCAAAAATATCGGAAGTCAAACGGTAGTGCGACCAGAAATTATTTCTCGCTTATTTAGGGCTTGACATTTAATAGCTGGTCTTTCGTATAAAAGCTATTTTAAGGCTAAAACAAAAACGTCATAAAGTCAAGGAAAACATTAACCAAAGCTGCTCCGGGGACACACCGCGCGCGCTGACTCGCACAACTACGCCGCTTTCGTGCAGAACGGCAAAATTGTCTATTCGCCAGCCGGGGGTGTCGCCGCGGTCGCGGTCTGCCCAACGTGCCCGGGCCCGCACAACTTCCAGCGTCATTTCCGCCGCAAGGAACACAGGATTGTTGAAATACTCGCGGATTTCATCCGGCACGGAATCAAACCACGGAATCGTATAAAGTGACACATCGAATTTATGGCGGTCGTTTATGGAAACAATACGTTCAAGCTCGTGTTCGTGAGGCTCCGCCACAGTCCAGAAAATATTATCAAAGGTGGGGTAACTGTGCCAATTCATGCGGAGAGAGTTGTCCCATTGGTTCAGCGTTCTTCTGGCACTGTCAAAGCTGAACCCCGGCGGAATATTCGTGGGCATATATGCCCCAAAATCGGCGTCAAGCCGCGCTTGCTCAAAAGTTAAGGCTTCATTACGAAGCTCGGGCACAACCGGGTCGGCAACCGCGCTTAAGTCTGCCGCGCCCCCTGCTATAATCTGATTAACAAGCTCGGTCAGACGCTCCTTTGCGGTTTCTTGGTTTGCGTCCAAATAGGTAATGATGTACGCGATATTTTCAAGAATAAAATTCGCGCGGACGGCGTACACGGGAACGAGTTCATTGTTTATGAAATCGTATCTTCTGTGTATGGTGGCCGTGACCTTAGCACCATGTACATATGAAATATAAGTTTCTTCATCCGGGATTAAATAACATTGGGGCACCCGATTTTCTACAAGACGGATAAACGCCTGCCCGTTGGGGTCAAACGCGCTGACCTCTGTCATTTCCATAAATGTAATCCAATAGGTAGCGTTTGCCACAAAGCGCGACGGGTCAAGGGTGGGAAAGATTGCCTTAAACTGCTCGTCCGTAAGCTCGTGCATAAAGTCTGGCGGCAGTAACCGCGCACTCAATTCCTCCTGTTCTTCGTTGAAGATAAGCGCGTACAGAATTAGCGGAATTTCCGGGTCTTGGAATGGAGCTGCTATTTCGTGACCGTTTCCCTCCCCGTTTTGCGGGGGGGTCGGCAGCCCGGCATAAGTCCACGACGGGTCGCTGCCCGGTATAGGCTCGATGTCGCCCGGCATCCTGAAAAGCCCGGGAAGCATCCACATGCCAAACAGTAAAGCCACTGCGCAGGCCGCGACTGCCGCATAACGCAGATGGGTTTTATTTTTATAAAAGGGCCTTGGTTTTTGTGTAATCCGGTTCATAATTTTTTCGTGCAAAATCGTGTCAACAGATATGGTATTCATATAATCCTTATATCCCCTCATTCTATATTTTCTCCTTCCAAAAAATCTTTGAGTTTGCGCCGGGCGCGGGTCAGGAGCTGCCGCACCGTGGATTCTTTTTGCTCTGTGATTTCCGCTATCTCTTTTGTGGAATATCCCTCGTAGTAAAACAGATGAATCACGATTCGATACTTCGAGGGAAGAGCCAGAACGGTTTGCATAATATTTTCTTGTTCATCGGTTCGCGCAGGATAAGTCTCCAAAAGCGGAACGGTTTTTTTCCACCAATACGAGCGGAGGTGATTTTTACAGAGATTAACCGTTACTCGGATTAACCACGCGCTTTCGTGCCCGGATGACTCGAATTCCGGCTGCTTTTCAAACAGCTTTACGAAAACATTCTGCACAATATCCTCCGCGTCGGCTTTGTTGCCGACAACGGCAAGGGCAGTCCGCAACATCTTATCCCCATATCGTTTTACAGTTTCTTCTATCCAATCTACCGGCCGGTTGGATTGATAACGCACTAAGCTCACTCCCTTCACTTTATATACACATGAACAGGGTAAAATGCGACAGGGCAAAAAAATAGTAACATATACATTTGCATTCCAGACATAAAATATGTAGAATCGCAATTGTAGCAATAGCAAGTCGCGCTTGGGGTAGAGCCCTCTATAAATAAAGAAAGGGATGAAAATGGAAGACGGCATAGCATTTATATTTTTGTTTGTCCTACTTATTTTAAGCATATTTTTTTCGGCCTGCGAAACGGCCTATTCATCACTAAACCGGATTCGGCTAAAACATATGGCCAGCAAGGGTTCGCGGCGGGCGGCCTTGGCCCTGACATTGCACGAGGATTTTAACAGGCTCTTGTCAACGCTGCTTGTGGGCAATAATATCGCCAATTTGTCGGCGGCGGCGATTTGCGCAGTGTTGTTTGTGCGGCGGTTCGGCGACATCGGCGCAACGCTTTCCACGGTGGTGCTTACTATCGTGGTGGTGGTTTTCGCTGATGTTACGCCAAAGGTTCTGGCCAAGGAGTCCCCCGAGAAGGTGGCGCAGTTTTGCGCGCCTTTTTTGCGCGTGTTTATGTTTGTGCTCGCGCCGGTGAATTTCTTTTTCGTTTATTGGAAAAAGCTCCTGAGCCTGATTTTCAAATCCGGCGAAAGTGAAAAATCAATCACCGAGGAAGAATTACTCTCCCTTGTGGAGGAGGCCGAGCAGGTAGGAGCGATAGACAACGAGGACAAGGAGCTTCTGCGCAACGCGCTGGATTTTTACGACCAGCAGGCCCGGGATATCTTAACACCCCGGATGGACGTAATCGGCGTCTCTAAAACCGCAACGGCGGATGAAATCGCCGAAAAATTTCTCTCAAGCGGCCATTCGCGCCTGCCCATTTTTGAGGAAAGCCTAGACCGCATAATTGGAATTCTGCATATGCGGGACTTTTTCAGCTACACCACGGGACGGGAAGATTTTGTCATGACGCCTCCGGTGTACGTGGCCCCACAAACCAATATCAGCGATTTGTTTAAGCTGCTGCAAAAAGAAAAAGGCCACATGGCCATCGTGTCCGACGAATACGGCGGCACGGAGGGCATTGTGACCATGGAGGACATTTTGGAGGAGCTTGTTGGCGAAATCTGGGACGAAAGCGACAAAATAGTGGAAAAATTCGTCCCGCTGGAGAACGGCGTTCACCAAGTTTTATGCACAGCCAGCATGGACGACCTCTACGACTATCTTAACATTCCGCAAAAGAACCAAGAAAACGAATCCGGCGCGGTAAGCGGCTGGATAGTGGATATGCTGGGAAAAATCCCGGAGGAGGGCGACACCTTCACCCATGAAAACCTGACAGTGACCGTACATAAGACTCAGCACCGGCGGGCACTGGAATGCATTATCAAGGTGAACCAACCGGAGCGAGACCTTCCATGTCCAGTCAGGGGATGACTGGTATTGACGGGAAAATCGGCAGGGTAACAGCATTTACTTTGAGCCCAGGGGCCGGCGGTGCGGGGCTTGAGGTTCCGTTCGCTTAAGGCTACGGCTTTGGACGGCTGGTAAGGCGGGAAAAAACGGCATTTTCATCTTTCATTGTGCATTCATGCGGTGTATAATTAAAGAAAGCGGTCGGAGGTGCAAGCATGGCAATAGAACAATACACCGAAAGCCTTACGTTGCGTGAAATGAAATGCGTATTGGGCGATAACGGATGGGGATATGTTTTTCCGCAAGGTGATGTTTCTGCCGTTGACAAAATTGAAAGGCTTTTGAAAAAAGCAGGGGGTAAGCCTATTCATTGCGCCCTTGATGATTTCACACAGGGCGGTAACGGAAAATCCAAACCCGAATACATTATTGCTATGAATGATGATGCAAATACGGTTATTGTTGTGGAGTGCAAAAACACGGTCAAAAAACACGCAAGCGCAGGTTTGAGCAACCCTCGCGATTTTTCCGTTGATGGGGCTCTTTACTATGCCAAATTTCTAAAAGAAGAATACAATGTTATTGCCGTGGCAGTTAGCGGCACGACACTTGCAAATATGAAAGTAGACACCTTCCATTGGCTTAAAGGGCAAGACACCTATCTGCCCTTGAAAAAAGCAACCGATATTATTTTAGAACCAAAAAACTACATCAAACTCATCAAGGGAGAGAAGTTACAAAAGGATTACTCTCTTGATGAAATTCGGGAAACGGCAATAGAAATGCACGACTGCTTGAGGGAAATCAAAGTAGTTGAAGCCCATAAGCCGATTTTCATTGCGGGCATTCTTATTGCTCTCTCTGACGATGATTTTTGTAAAACATATGCAAATTTGCCATCGTTCAAAACGGTTATGTCGAATATTCAAACTGCTATTGAGGGCGTGTTGAAAAACAGTGGAATTAAAAGTGATAGGGCTACTTACATAAAGCAGGTTTTCAAAACATTGCAAGACAACACAAAGTTTGCAAGCATACCGCTGATTCAAAAGAAATCAATTAACTGGTATATTGAACAGCTTGAATTGAAAATAAAACCAATGATGGACTATGCAGATAGTACGGTAGACGCGCTCGGCGTGTTTTATCATGAGTTCATAAAATACTCTGGTGGTGATGGTAGTGGATTGGGTATCGTTTTAACGCCCCAGCATCTTACCGAATTTATGTGTAGTTTGGCAGGCGTTAATAAAAATAGCCGTGTTGTTGATATATGCTGTGGCTCTGGCTCGTTCTTGGTAACAGCTATGAGTAAAATGTTCAAAGATTCCAACCCCGAAGAAGCTGAGAGAATACGAAAAGAACAATTATACGGCATTGAGTTTGACGATGGACTTTATACCCTTGCCATTGCCAACATGATAATTCGGCAAGATGGCAAATCAAACATCTATAAGGGCGACTGCTTTAATGCTGAAATTTCCGCAGAGATTAAAGCGAAAAATATCAATGTAGGCTTGATGAATCCACCGTATTCACAAACGGATAAATGCGAGTTAGAATTTGCGGAACAGTTGCTTGAAGTGCTCACGGTCGGCGGCAAGGGCGTTGTCGTCTTGCCAATGAGTTGCGCTATTGGCACAAAATTTAAGGATGTTCGAGAAAGGCTATTCAAAAAGCATACCTTGAACGCTGTCTTTTCTATGCCGGACGATATTTTTTATCCAACAGGCACAAACCCCTGCGTTATGGTATGGGAAGCGCATAAACCCCACGATAACAGCTTTGAAACATTCTTTGGTTATTGTAAAAATGACGGTTTTGTAAAGCGTAAAAAGTTAGGGAGAATTGATTATTACGGAACGTGGAAAGGCATTGAGGAGCAATGGCTCAAGCTGTATCGCAACAGAGATGTCTTTGACGGTCTTTCTGCAAGGCAGTCAGTCACACACAGCGATGAATGGCTCTGTGAGGCTTATATGGATACTGATTACAGCCGTTTATCGCAAGATGATTTTCAAAAAACAGTTAATGATTATTTGGCTTATCTCGTAAAGGCGGGTGAAGCTTATGAGAGTTAGAGATTTGTTTGAATTGCGACAAGGTAATGGTTTTGAGTTAATGCACATTGGCACAATCGAAAAGAGCGATGTTAATTTTGTATCACGGACATCACAAAATAACGGCGTGGTAGCACAAGTCGAAAAAATAGAGGGCACAGAACCGTTTAAGGCGGGAAGTATTACCGTTGCGTTGGGCGGTAGTGTCTTGTCTGCTTTTGTGCAGCTAAAGCCTTTTTATACTGCCTTTCATATCATGGTATTAGAGCCAAAGATTGAAATGACTCTTGCGGAAAAATTGTATTACTGTATGTGCATAAGGGTCAATGCTTATAGATACAGCTACGGCCGACAAGCAAATAAAACTCTTAAAGACATAATATTGCCAAGCACTATCCCGCAATGGGTGCATGACACAAGCACGAACCCGATAACTACGGCACAGGTGAATATGAAAACCCCCTCGCTTGATATTGATAAATGGGGCGAGTATTCTTTGGGTGAACTTTTCAGATTTCATAAAGGCAAACGCTTGACCAAAGAGGATATGGCAGAGGGTAGCGTAAATTTTATAGGGGCTATTAGCGAAAATAATGGTGTTCGCCAGCACATAGATGTTGAGCCGATGTTTCAACCGAACTGCATCACGGTGAATTACAATGGTAGTGTCGGAGAAGCATTCTATCAGCATGAGCCATTTTGTGCTTCTGATGATGTAAATGTACTTTGTGCCGATGGTTGGGAGTTGAACAAGCATATTGCTATGTTCATTATAACCACAATTAAGGCTAACCGATATAAATTCAGTTATGGACGAAAATGGACTTTGGAAAAAATGAAAGAAAGTGTTATTAAGTTGCCAAAGTCTACTGATGGCTGTCCAAATTGGGCATACATGGATGAATATATAAAGTCTTTGCCGTACAGCGACAGAATGTAGAATTTAGACTGCCGTATCGCTCCCCCGCCGCTTCGCAACCAGAATCACCATCATACAGACAAACAGCGCGATGTTTAACACAAAAGGAAGCCGCCTGTCCATGTCCGAAAGCCAGCCGGCCAAGAATCCAAACACACTTGAAACGGCCAAAATGGAAGCGTTAAAAAAGCTGCGAATCCGCGCGCGCTCCTTGGGGTCAATCACATTGGCGGCCAGGGTTTCCAGCCTCGGCATAAGCAAGGCGACGGCGCAGGCCTCCACAATGGTATAAACGGCAAGCCACGCAACACTTTCCGCCGGGGAAACCAGCAAAAGCCCGTTGGCCGCGATATAAGTAACAATTCCCACAAGCATTAAATGCCGGGGCTTAAAAACACCCAGCCGGCTTTGGACCAAAAATAAAAAGGCCAGCATTACCCCCGCCCGCAAAATAGGAAAATACGCCATAAAATGCTCCGGGACATTTAAATCCTGAGTGGCGTACAGGGCGAAAAAGGTTGATGTTATCATTATCGTAACAACCGCCAGCCCCTGAAGTGCCAACGCCCGCATCATTTTCCAGGATTTTATAATTTGCCCAAACACATCCTTATAGCCAAGCAAAAGCCGGCTGACGGATGTGTTTTTTGTTTCCCGCATCCGCTGGAGGCCCTGCGGTGTTTCAACTGAAAAAATGTACAGCAGAATAAACTTTGCCGTCATGGACACAAAAGCGATAAGGAACAATACACGCACAACAGGCACCACACTGTACCGTTCCACAAAGAGCCCCGCAATCGGCGCGAAAAATACCGTCAGTTGCCCGGAAATATAAATCCAGTTGAAAATCTTGGCCAGCTTATTGGCGTCTTCCGCGTTCTCGTCAATCCAAAGACATTCCCAAGAAACGGCGGTGATTTGAAATGTGCTGTTAATCAACGCCGCCGCCAGAAACCACCAAAAATTCTGCGAAAAAGCCCATATTAAGGCCGGAATACTCCAAGATATTGCATCCCCAATTAATGTTGTAAGCCGCCTCCCGAACTTATCCGTTATGACCCCGCCAAACAATGCAAAAAACATTTGAAGCATCCGGCCCAGCCCAAGCAAAAGCCCAATCTGAAAGTCCAAGACTCCCAAATGAAACATATACAGCGTAAAAAACGGCGCGTACAGGTTAAACGGAATGCCCCACAGGGGCTCTGTCAGCACAGTGGCCTTGGCGTTGCCCTTTAGATGCTTGAGAAAACGAAACATTTCGAGCATTGATTACTATCTCCCTACATTTTCTCGTAATACAAAGTCTTTGTCCTGTAAAAGGCAAACAAATAGTATATTTGAATCAAGAAGCTCACCAGTATACCAACAACTGCAAACGCAGTGATATATAATAATATTACAATATGGGTTAATACCGAAAATACAACCAGCAGCTTCCAAGCTAAATAAAGCCGGTCAGAATTTAGGTCTTGCTCCTGAGTAATTTCAATATCCTTTACGCCCATTATAATGTTATATGAAATAAACAATGAAAGAACTATTGTAATTATCCCAATAGCAAGCATAAGCAATCCCGTTGGCGTGTAAATGTACAGCAAATCTATTGCCGTTGCACCCCCAAGCAAATCCATCACATAAATGATTACAGAATAAACTATCATGCCCTTTACATATGGAATGACTTTAGAGAAACGACTGCTTAATTCCATAATTTCAGCCAAACCCTTAAGCATAAAATAATACCCTAAAAAACTAGGGATAATTCCGATTCTCATATAGCCGATATCCAGATTAAAATTGATAAAAACCAGTATCATACCGATGAAAATTTTTGAAATCACAACCACCTCCTAATGGGGTTCAGGTTTAAAGCAGATGCCTCTCGATTACTTCTTTTACTGCGTCTTCTTGGCAGCTTTTATCCAGAACAATATCGGCGGCGGCCTTGGCAGCCGGAACCGCATTGGCCACTGCGATGCCAAGCCCTGCTTTTTTCAGCATGGGGATATCATTGCATTCGTCGCCCATGGCAATAACCTCTTCCAAGGGGATACCCAAATGCCCGGCCAAAAATGCCATACCGCTGCCTTTGTTTACATCCGGCGGCAAAAATTCCAAAAGCACATCCGAGCAGAAAACCGCGCCATATTCACGTGGCATCTGCGCGTCAACCAGCCTTAGCGCGCTGTTCTCCCCAAAAGCCACAACTTTAGAAAATCCGATTTTTATGTCGGAAAAATCCCTTACATATTGCAGCTCCACCCGCCTATCCTCGCTGAATTGCTCCTCACTTCTAAAAGCCTCTTCGGTGTACAAGTCGCCGTTGCCCCCATATACATATATTCTAACCCCGGGAACGGCAATACTCTTTAATTCCCGGATAACTTTATGGGCGGCCGCATCCTCCATGGTTTGCCGAAAAAGAATCTCATGCCCGTTTTCGGTATAGGCGTAAACCACCGCGCCATTAAACGCCACGCCATAATTCCCCGGCGTGTTAAAGCCCAGCAGCTTTTCGTAATAAGCCAGCGATTTCCAAGAACGCCCGCTACACAGCACTATTAACCTCCCCGCGGCCTTTGCGGCGTTAATCGCCAAAACATTAGCTTCAGAAACTGCTTTCCCCCCTGAATACAAAGTGCCATCAAAATCAGTAAATAAAGCACGGTATCCCATTATGTACCCAACTCCGTCGAAAATAAATTTCTTCTATTCTACTACGATTCTTTAACGGTGACAAATTCGTTGAATGAACCTTCCATGCCGCCCTTGCATAACATATAACCAAAGGGGGGATAAGATGAAAGTGTGTGATTGCTTCAACGCAATTCCTTTTCCCACAGATTGTTTTAACCCCTTGCCGAAAGAGGAGTTTCTTTCGAGAAATCCATGTGTGCCGTGGCCCGGGCCAAGAGGGCCACAAGGTCCATCCGGTCCTCCCGGACCAAAAGGAGACCCCGGAATTGGCTTGAAGCTCGTAGCGGAAAACGAGTATACGGCATTATCGGATGACGAAAAGCTCAATCCCGATGTTTTGTGGGTAGTTTATCCAAACGGCTTTTTATAAAAAGACGTAATAAATGAGGAGTGATTTTTATGGCAAGTGCAGTATCGTATGAGTATCTAAAGGCTATTAAGGGTGCGCCAAACGGCATACCGGGGCTTGACGAAAACGGTCAGATACCGACCACTCAACTTCCAATTTCCTCTCTATTGTTTTTAGGGCAGTATGCAACCGAGGCTGAATTGGTGGAAGTCTATGCATCGGCAGAACTGGCAAATTACGCCTTTGTGGATGAAACGACCAGCTTTTGGTATTGGAACGCCGGACTAACAACACCGGCATGGGTTAATCAAGAAATTACGGATGAGGATTACGAACAACTCAGCGATATAGAAAAAAGCATGGTTCCTTACCTTATTGTTCCAACGCCTGAGACACCCCCGGACCCGGAGCCTTAAAAGAAACAAACAACTAGTTCTACCTATAAAATTCTATGAATATAAATTACGAACTAGGGCCTGTTGCCACTAACCGAAAATGACCAGATTTTGAGGCGATTTTTCGCCAATTGAGAAGGATTTGACGACACGCACCCGAAGGTGCGCTAGGAAAACCCGACGAAAAGTGGCGGTAAAGCGACCAAAAGATGGGCATTTGAGGTAGTGGCAACAGGCCCTACATATTATTTTCAATTAAATAAATAAGGAGATGAATATATGGCGGCAGTAAGTTATGAGTATCTGCAAAAACTGCTACAGGAAAAATTGTCGGGATTAGTAAAAAGCGCGAATGGAATGTCGCCGGATGTGAGTGGAAATATAACCCTTGTCGCCGAGGATATCCCTTACAATAACGAATTGTCTCGAACCTCACCGGAAATGCTGGAGCTGGAAGCAATCAATGTACAAAGAGCAATTGATGAGCTTGACAGACTCTTGAAATACAATGCCATCTATGTATTTGATGCAACGGTGCAGTCTGCCCCTCCGAATTTGCCAAGGGGATACAATTGGCATGTTGAAATTGCAGAGCCGCTGAACGCACCGCATCAATACAGCAGGTATTTTTTCCTGACGGCTGAAGATGCGGCACTAGACCAAACGGGAAATCCGAATATCAATGCGGCGGTTGCCCGCTGGTTTATAAATGGCTTTCACATTGGATTTGAATATCTTGCCAACGGGGAGGTTCATACAACAATTGACATTACGTCTCCCGTTGACGGCAGTGTAATTTTGCCAATATTCAGGCCTATTCCCATTGGTACGACATGGTTCTTTGGGAAAAACCAAGCCGACCCTTTCCCTGAAACAGACACGGTAAGGTCAATCATAGACATAAACGTGCAGGGCTTGAATGTAATGCTTGGCAACACCTTTGACCTTCAAACGGTAAATAAGCAAATAGTTCAAGCAATTAATGAAATAAACAACAAAGTAGCCAGCGTGGAAGTTTACAAGGCACAGGATGTAACGGAAGCCCTGCAATATTCACAAGAACACCCAAATGTGTTCGTTTTTGTCGCAAAGGAGTAAAACATGGCCCAAATTTATTTAACAAATATAGTACAAAACGGCTCATTTGAGAATAATGTCAGTGGATGGAACGGGTTTTCCACCAACAAACAAGGAACACAAAGCACCCTTGCGCCCATGCAGGTAGCAAATAATACGCCCGCTCCGGAGCATGGCGAAACAGGCTCTTGGTGCGCACAAATTGGCGTAAAAACCCAGGGCCTTGTTTATATGAACCCAAACAACCCCATACCCACCACAGTTGGACATAAATATTATGTTCGGGGGCAGGTAAGCTTGCGTGGAAGCACAGTGGCAGGAATGACAACAGGATGTACCGTGGTAAACGGAACTACTGTCCCGGTACGGGATGTGGTATTACCTCCGCCGTTATTCGATGGTTTGCAAACGCCAAATGTTACAGGCTGGAACTTGATAGACACCATATGGACGGCGGATGTATCGCCGTTAAACATGCGCTTTATTTGGCAACAAACAGGAAATCAAGGCAACAATGAAACTTATGGCAGAGTTGACAATATCGTAATGGTTGACCTTACAGAGCATTTTGGAGAGGGCAACGAACCACCGTTATTTGCTATTCGGCAAGGAGTGTTGAACACGCCGCCCCATGGTTGGTGGGAAGGCACAGCGGCTATTACAATGCCTGTACCGCCTGCCATCACAACAGATACTCTGCCTGCAGCAATTAAAGGCAGAGTATTTTTGATGCAAATAGAAATTGAGGAAGATACCGGGACCGCGCCTTTTGTATTCAATATATCAGGGCTGCCCATTGACAGCGGCTTATTTATAAACAATAACGGTCAGCTATCCGGTGTATGCAATCTTGATGAAGGTCAATACACTGTTGAAGTAACGCTTACGGACAGCATCGGTTATCGCGCAAAAAAAGCATTCATTTTGAATGCAGGTGAACCGCCGATAATCCATGACGAATACATACCCGGGGCAACTCTAAATCGCCCATATTCTTTTACACCTACTGTAACAGGCTCTGACGGTCATCTGGCAGTGTCGCTTGCTGTAACTGATGGGTCGCTCCCCGCCGGATTGTCAATTATTGGCACTACGATTTCCGGCACACCAATCATTGACAATCAAAGCTGCCAAGTTACCATAACAGCCTTTAATGATTATGAACCGGGGGGAGTATCACGAACGTACACACTAAACGTATCCTTTGCTGCGCGGATTAACAGTTTACCGTTATTGCCTGACGGAATTGTAGGCGTGCCGTATTCATTTGCGATGAGTGGTTATGGTGAAACTCCAATGACATGGGAACACGTGGGTGGCAGTTTACCCCCCGGATTAAGCATGGACATAAACGGAATTTTGTCCGGCACACCAACCGTGGCGGGGATATATTCGTTCTCTGCGCAAGTGGAAAACGAATACGGCTCTGAAATTAGGCTGTATACTTTAACCGTGTATCAGATACCGGTTATAACCACAACGGTATTGGGATATGCTCGTCTCGGCAGAAGCTACTCCGGGCAATTAACCGCACTTGGCTCGATACCCATGACTTGGTTCATTACCGACGGGAGCTTGCCCACAGGATTATCACTGAATCAAAGCACAGGAATAATTTCCGGCATACCCGTTGTGGGCGGGAACTTTACCTTTACAGTTGCCGCTACCAATACCGCCGGTGTTTCCGCGCCTGCCACCTTTACCATTGAAGCCGGGCAATCCCTCGCAATTATAACCACTTCGCCTTTGCCCAATGGAATTGCGGGAACTGCATATACACCCTTAACTTTCCAAGCAGACGGGCTGGACGATTCGTTTATCTACGCATGGTCATGGACGGCGCAAGCAGGGTCATCTTTCCCGCCGGGTCTAATTCTAAACGGTACTACCGGAGTGCTAAGCGGAACACCAACAGCCATAGGCACCTATAATGTAAATGTCACCGTCTCAGGCGGGGGAAGCACCACTACAGCACCGTTTACAATCACAGTGGGCGCACCGCCTGTGATTACATCACCGGCAAATTTAGGCGGCGGAGTCGCAAGACCCTTCAGTACCGTCTTACAAGCAAGCGGAACACAACCCATATCATGGGCCATGGCGTCAGCACCAACACCAACCGCCGACATCCGGTTAAGCTCTGCCGGGGTAGTATCTTGGCTTAACCCTGTCTTGGGGACATATGTATTTACAGTAGTTGCCACAAATGTTTTTGGCGATTCTATTCCTGTGCAGTTTACGATAACCATTACCACGCCGTCAATTATTGATGTGGATTTGGCCGGTGGTATTGTGGGTGTGCCTTATTCGCACACGCTTACCGCTGAAGGTGCTACACCATTCACATGGTCACAAACATTCGGCAACTTGCCGCCGGGGATGTTTTTCGACCCGGCAACAGCCACCTTGTCAGGTACGCCCACCATAAGCGGGATTTACGAATTTTCTGTAAGGGTAGATAATATCGGCGGACACGCAGAAGAATTATTCTCCATTACGATTGTAGCAAGGCCCTGTATCACAACCACCATGCTCAACAGCGGCAACGAAAGCGAGTATTATTCGCAGGCTTTGTTGGCAACAGGTACTGCACCCATTAGCTGGAGTGTTCTTGCGCCTGTGGACGATGAAACGGAATTGCCGCCGGGTGTATCACTTACGGGTGCTGTCATATCTGGTATGCCATCAACACAAGGATTCTACAAATTTACGGTAATGGCAGCAAACATAACCGGCCCCGATTATGCCGACACACGGCAATTCACAATTTCAATCGGGGCAAGCGGCTCTCCAATTATAACCACAGGTTCGGCCTTATTCGCAACAAGGGGTACGCCTTATTCGCTAACATTGGAAGCAACAGGCGACCAACCCATAACGTGGTCTTTGAACAGCGCACTTCCCGACGGGCTATCCTTAAACGATAATATATTATCCGGAACGCCGGCAACTGCCGGAATGTATGATTTTACAATCAGCGCAGGGAATGCTAATGGCAACGATGCAAGAACCTTTACGATAACGATTGCAGACCCGCCTGCTATTACTACGAATTCACTATCCGGCGGAACAACAGGCACTGCATATCAGGAAACATTATCCGCTACAGGCGACACTCCCATTTCATGGCAAATAATGCCTGTTGGCGACGGTGAATCCGGATTGCCGCCAGGATTATCGCTCAATATCATCACCGGAGAAATATACGGCTCACCTACCACAGCCGGGATTTTTACATTCAGCGTAAGAGCCACTAACGGAGCCGGCTACGATACCGCCACACTGTCCATAGAAACTGTGCTTGCGGGCGGCACATTTATAAATGGCGAAGAAATCGGAAATCTTTTCATCGCGGGGGAGGAAGTTTTCCGAGCCTTTGTTGGTGGTGTTAGAATATTTTGAATATAGCAAAAAACCCCGCAATCATTAGGCAATAAAACGGCTCGCATTGATTTTATTTTTATTTTATCCCACCAAGCGCGCCCAAAAGCATGTTAAGTAAATTGTTGCTGAATACGGCGGAGACTTTTTTTCTTAGGTCTTTGTTGTGGCTTACGGTGCGATGGAATAGGTACATCTTAATAAGCATTTCCCGCACACGCTGTTTTTCGGCTTCAAGGGGGTTGGCTTCGAGTACGATATCTTCCGTTGTCACGGGGAATTTCCTGTAATTAATACGCTTCTTGCGGTAAAGCACCCAGCGTATTACATCCGGACAGGACAGGGACAGCCAGTATTCCATTTGTCCGCCCCAGCTATGCCATATCCGTGGATAAGTTGTGCATAATCTGCCTGTCCGGATTCTGCTCTTTCGTGGAGCATCTTACATAACCAGCCAACCTAACATTCATTAAACTGCCTCCTTTGTTTTTTTTATAGTTTACAATTTTTCACAGAAAAATGTAGTAACAAATAGGAATCGTTTACTTCGCACTAAAAGTGCCACGCATTAGGAAAGGGACTGTCTCGCCAACGGCACCGGACACGGAGATACGTCGGGCTCGGAAACACCGTGAAATGCGGAGAATTTGCAAGCAGTGCGGAACATGGCGACAAGTAGAAAGGCGAGAATTCGCGCAGATGTATTAATCTGCAAGCGAATTCCCGCCTTTCTTTGTCTCCTTAGACGACCTTTTTAGTAGTTTCTTGGCGATATCATAAAGAATGATTTCGGATGGAAGCACACCGGGCATACCTCCGGCGCGGCCTCATTGGTGTGACGGTGGCCGCAGTTGGCGCATTCCCATTCGACAGGGCCGTCTTTGCGGAACACTTTGCCGTCATCAATGTTCCTTATCAGGGCTTTGTAGCGTTCTTCGTGCTCCTTCTCGATTGCGGCTACCATTTCGAAACGGGTGGCTATGTCCGCAAAGCCTTCTTCGCGCGCTTCCTTTGCGAATTTTGCGTACATGTCTGTCCATTCGAAATGCTCGCCTTCTGCTGCGTCCTTTAGGTTTGTTGCCGTGTCGGGAATTTCCCCGCCATGCAACAGCTTGTACCACAGCTTTGCATGTTCCTTTTCATTGTCGGCCGTTTCGATGAAAATTTTGGCGATTTGCTCGTAGCCGTCCTTTTTCGCCTGGCCCGCGAAGTAGGTGTACTTGTTTCGCGCTTGCGATTCCCCCGCGAATGCCGCCATCAGATTGGCCTCGGTTCTTGAGCCCTTTAAATTTGGCATGGTGTATCACCCTTTCTGATTCTTACTTTAACACAGCTTGCAGATATTGACAAAGTCTTATTTCAAATGAGACAAAATCTAAGAAAAGTGTTACAATATAGCAAACTGCTTTACTTTCCGGGGGTGAACATGCCAAATCATATTCACACGATTCCCGTGCTGGACGCCCTGCGGGAGCCAGGGCATTGCGCATTTTGCGTAATGTTTAATAAACTGGAGCGGGACGCGGTAAATTTTATTATGGGGCCGGCATACATGGAGGACAACGTGCGTATGGAAACCAACCGCACGGGCTTTTGCAAAAGGCATATGGAGGCCATGTACGGAAATCAGAACCGGCTGGGCTTGGCGTTGCTGTTGCATACGTATACGCAGCAGTTAAATAAGGACGCGAAGGGGATAATCGCAAGCCACAAGCCCGCGCCATTGTTTGGCAAGGACACGAATTCGGTGATTTCGCGGCTGAAGGGACATTTGGAAAAAACCCACGGGACATGTTATGTCTGCCGAAAAATCGAGAGTACATTCGAGCGGTATATCGACACGTTTTTTCATATATGGGGCAAGGGCGGAGAGGACGGCAAGCTGGTATCCTCTCAAAAGGGATATTGCCTGCCGCATTTTATACGGCTTCTAGCCGCTGCGGAGGGCTTGGGGCGCGGAAAGCGCGAAAAATTTTTGGATGAGATTTTGCCTGCGTGGAAAAATATCATGGAGGAGCTGGAAAACGATTTGGACTGGTTTGTACAGAAATTTGATTTCCGCAATGCCGACGCTCCTTGGAAAAACTCAAAAGAGGCCTTAACCCGCGCCATTTCACTGCTGGGAAGTGACACATAACATGAAGAATTTTTTCAAAACCGAATGGGCCAAGCTTAGGCAGATGAGCTTTGCCGAGAAGCGATGGTATATCTGGCAGTATTATAAGCTGCATTTTTTTGGGTTTGGGCTGGCGGCGTTTTTGGTGGGCAGCGTTGTGTATAATATTTTCATTAATCCGCCGCCGGATGATTTTTTGTATATTGCGTGGATAGGGATTCCCGCCATGCCCGCGACCCTTGAAGGCATGTCAGAAAAATTGAGCGTCATCGTTGACGACCCGGAGAGCCAGCGTGTAATTATTACAAATTATTCGATTACGGCGGACCCGGGATTTAACATGGCTATGCAAACCCGGCTTATGGCTCTTCTTCAAACTGCGTCGATAGATGTTTTCGTAACGACCGGAGGGGGTTTAGACGAATTGGCGGAGCAAGGGCTTTTGCATCCCACGCCGCCCGTTTCCCTTGCCGGCTCGCCGTTTTTGGAGTATTTTGGAAAGGACTCCAGCGACGTGTATATGGCAATAGCCGGCAATACTCGCCGCTTAGACACGATTATAAAAGCCTTGGAGGTGTTTTTGTATGGGGCATAGGCGCGGAAGCGCGTTTATGTTGTTTTTGCTGTTCTTCCGTGTAATTTTTATTTTGACATTTGGGCTGGTGGTTATCCCCGCGATAAGCCCCGGAGTTGCCCGGACTGTTTTTGGCTCGCCGTGGTTTATTATTTTTCAGCAAGTAATGGTCTTTATTTTGCCCCTGGGTATTTGGCTTTTTTTAACGAAGGAAAAATTGACAGAATACGTGCCCAATATGAAATTGGGCAAAATCAATATTATTTTCATTTTCTTCCTAAGCATTTTTCTGCAACCCATCATGATGCTCCTTTCCGGGATTTCCGGTTTATTTTTTCCCAATCAGGTAGGCGCGATGGTTGGAGGCATGGCGGCTCAGCCCCTTTGGCTGATGCTTCTGGCCCTTGCCGTAACCCCTGCCATTTGCGAGGAGATAGTTTTTAGGGGATATATACAATCTGCGTACCGCAATCTCCCGTTTACTGTGTCCGCGCTGCTCAACGGCTTGTTTTTCGCCATGATTCACCTAAGCCTCCAGCAATTTCTTTACGCCTTTGCCATGGGCGTAATTTTTGCGTACATGGTGCATTATTCCCGCAGTATCCGCGCCGGGATTCTTATGCATTTTATCATGAACGCCTCCCAGATATCCCTGGCTAGGCTGGTGCGTATAAGCGTGCCCGAATCGCTGGCCGCTCCGCCCCAGAGAATTTCCTTCGCAGAGCAGCTTCATGCCCTCATGGGAATGGGAGTTATAGCACTGGTGGCTGCCCCATGCGTTGTGATTCTTTTTAGGAGCTTCCTGTCTCACAACCGCCAACGGAATATCGAATACGATATGCAAAAGGAAATTTGGCAAGAGCCCATCGAATCCTCCGCCGAGGCCGAAGCCTCCAATCCAACCCGCTTCCGCTACATCGACCCGTTTATCCCCGCAGTCGTAGCGTTGTATGTATTTATCATGCTGGTTTTTTAGGAAGCCGAGACATCTCCTAATGGAAGAAGCCCGACTTCAGGGGGGGTGAAGCCGGGCTTTTTGAGGGGGGATATTTAGTTGTTCCTTAAACTGATAGGTTTAAGGTCACAGGTATAATATTTACCATTTTACCAAAGATTATACTCGTGGTCTGGAAAATTTTATTTTTTTTTACTTGTTGCATAAAAATACATATGCCGGCGGAATATTTCGCAGCTCGCGGGTGACGGAGATGTGAGGGAAAAACTGACCGATGAAGTCTTTTTTCAGCAAGGTATATTGAAATGTGATGAATGCGCCGGTTGGCTTAAGAAGCTCCGCCGCGTTTTTTAATATATTAAACGAAGCTTCCTGGGGCAGACTCGCGAAGGGCAGTCCGGAAACAATGTAGTCCGGGGCGTCTTGTATATAGTTGGCGATATTTTCGGCGGAGTCGTTTACGATTTGGATGTTTGGAAAGTTTTTGTATTTTTCGCGCAGCAGGCTGTAGAACGAGGTATCCTTTTCAATCAGCAGAAGCCTTGTGCCGGGCTTGCGCCTGCTTAAAAGCATTTCCGTAAACACGCCAGTACCCGGGCCGTATTCCGCAATAAAATCCGCATTGTCAAAATCAATGCCCTCGCCCATTTTCCGCGCAAGATATTTGGAGCTGGGCAGAACCGCGCCTACAGTTCGCGGCTTAAAAATGTAGCGCAGTAGAAACGTCAAGCTATTCATAACCTCAGCTGTACTCTACGATATTAGCCCAACGCAACAGGAATTCCTGTTCCTCCGGCTTTCTCTTTACGCTTTGGGACGCAGCAACAATGGCCATCCATTTTTCTACATACTGCCTTGCGGTGTCGCTTTTTTTGCAGTATTTTTTCAAGTAAATTTCGGCCCAATCTTCTTTTTTTGCCAGCATGTAACGCAAATAGGTTCGGGCGGCATCTGCGGACCCATTACCCTGGGTGGCGTGTGACCAATCGATTACATAGGCTTCGTCCTCCGAGGTGATGATTACATTACCCGTGGTATAGTCGCCGTGACACAGCTTATCGTTCTTGGGCAGGCCGTCGAGCCTACTGTGAAGCTCGTACTTGGCGGTTGCGTCAAAGCTGGTTTCGCGTATTTTGCTGTGCATTTTATCTGTATGGTGACGCAAACTTTCGGCTTTGTAGCCATGCATTTTTATTTGCAAATCTACAAATCGCTCCATATAGGAGTCGATATTTGCCGGGTCGTCCAGCATTATGGAGTCCAAAGTCCTGCCCTCAATATAGTCCATGACTATGGCCCATCTTCCCTCAAGCTTGACTACTTCGTGAAAGCGCGGCACCTTAAAGCCGGTTTCATATACGATGGCGTGATTCAAAGCCTCGTTCAAAACATTGGCGGCGGTGTATTTCTCGTCCATAAGCTTTATGACGTAGTCTCCATCGCGGTAAATTGTCTTATTCGGCCGCTCTGCAATAACTTGGGAAAGCCTCATGTTCACTTCTCCTCTCCATAATAGACGTTCAGGTACATCTGCTTCATTTCTGCAATCATTGGATATCTTGGATTCGCGCCGGTGCATTGGTCGTCAAAGGCCTGCTCGCACATGTCGTCCAAACGGCTTAAAAATTCCTTCTCGTCTACATCATAGGCTTTGACCGAAGGTTTGATATCCAGAGTCGTGCAAAGTTTCTTTATTTCATTAATAAGTGCCGTTACTTTTTCTTCATCGGTGTTGCCGCCCAATTTCAATTCATTCGCAATTTCGGCATAACGCGCTATAGCCTTGGGATGGTCGTATTGGGAGAAAGTTCCCATGCGATAAGGGGCGTCCGTGGCGTTAAAGCGAATAACTTCGGGAATCATCAATGCATTTGCCACGCCATGGGGCAAGTGGAAGAAGCTTCCCAGCTTATGGGCCATTGAGTGACAGATTCCCAAAAATCCGTTTGCGAAAGCAATACCTGCCATTGTGGCGGCATTTGCAACTTTTTCGCGGGCCTTTGGGTCGTTGGCTCCAAGGTCATAGACCCGTGGCAAATATTCGAACAGAATCTTTAACGCGCCGATGGCCATTGCATCGGTGTAATCGCTGGCCACGACGGAGGCATATGCTTCGATGGCATGGGTAACGGCGTCAATGCCTGATGCCGCAGTAAGACTCTTAGGCGCGTTGTCCATGAAATCTGGGTCGATTATGGCCATGTTTGGCAACAGCTCGTAGTCGGCTATTGGATATTTTATGCCGGTTTTTTCGTCCGTAATAACAGCAAAAGGTGTCACTTCCGAACCTGTGCCCGCCGTTGTGGGAATGGCGATGAAATACGCCTTTTCGCCCATTTTCGGGAAGGTATATACACGCTTGCGAATGTCCATAAAACGCATGGCCATATTTTCAAAGTCAATATCCGGGTGCTCGTACAGCATCCAAATGATTTTTGCGGCATCCATGGGAGAGCCGCCACCTAAGGTGATTATAACATCGGGCTTAAATATCGAACACTGCTTCGCGCCCTCATAAACGCTCTTTAATGTGGGGTCTGGCTCTACATCAAAGAATGTGGCATGTTCGATGCCCATTTCGTTTAATTTATCCGTAAGTGGCTTAATATAGCCGTTTTCATACAGGAAATGGTCGGTTACTATGAAAGCTCTTTTCTTGCCAAGAACATTCTGCAATTCATCCAAGGCTACCGTCAGGCTGCCTCTTTTGAAATAGATTTTTTCCGGCGCACGGAACCACAGCATATTTTCTCTCCTTTCGGCGACGACCTTGTAGTTTAACAAATGTGACACGCCGACATTCTCACTGACGATATTGCCGCCCCATGAGCCACAGCCCAAGGTAAGAGACGGTAACAGCTTGAAATTGTAAAGGTCGCCAATACCGCCATGGGACGACGGTGTATTGACCACGATGCGGCAGGCTTTCATCCGGTCGGTGAAAAGCTCCAGCCGGTCTTTTGCTTTTAAGGTGTCCAGGAAAATGGAGGCCGTATGCCCCATGCCGCCGTCAAAAATCAGACGCTCGGCTTTTGCCAGCGCGTCATCGAAGCTGGAATAGCGATACATCGCCAGCACCGGCGACAGCTTTTCGTGAGCAAATTCCTCGGATGGCTCTACGCTTTCGACTTCGCCAATAAGAATTTTTGTGGATTCGGGCACAGTGATTCCTGCCAGGTCGGCAATGGTTTTGGCTGATTGCCCTACGATTTTTGCATTAAGCGCACCGTTTATAATAATGGTTTTGCGTACTTTTTCAATTTCGGTTTCATTAAGCATATAACAACCGCGCTTTATAAATTCGCGCTTTACAGCGTCGTATAAGGAATCATGCACAATCACGGACTGCTCTGATGCGCAAATTACGCCGTTGTCAAAGGCTTTAGAAAGGATGACAGAGCTTACGGTAAGCAGAACATCCGCCGTTTCATCAATGATGGCTGGCACATTACCCGCGCCCACGCCAATGGCGGGCTTTCCACTGGAATACGCCGCCCGTACCATACCCTGACCACCCGTGGCCAAGATACAGTCCGCATCACCCATAACCTTGTGGGATAAATCCAAGCTTGGGATATTAATCCACCCGATTATATCCTCCGGTGCGCCAGCGGCTACGGCCGCTTCCAAGACAACTTTGGCTGCTTCAATAGAGCAGTCCTTAGCGCGGGGGTGAGGACTAATGATAATACCGTTGCGGGTTTTTAACGCCAGCAAAGTTTTAAAAATTACCGTAGACGTTGGGTTGGTCGTGGGAATTACCGCCGCCAGCACGCCCACAGGCTCGGCATATTTTCTATACCCTGCGGCTTTGTCTTCTTCAATAAGGCCGCAAGTTTTTACGTTCTTATACACATTATAAATATTTTCCGCCGCATAAAGGTTCTTGATAACCTTGTCTTCAACAATTCCCATACCTGTTTCTTCCACAGCCATTTTAGCCAATGGTATCCGGGCCTTGCCGGCAGCAAGTGCTGCGGCTGTAAAAATCTCGTCTACTTGCTTTTGCGTAAAAGCTGCGAACTTTTCCTGTGCCTTTCGCACACGGGAAAACGCTCTTTCCAATGCTTCAACGTTGTCAATAATTTCATACTGTTTAATCATCAAACTCCTCCTTTTTTATCATACAATGCTATCAAAAGCATGAGTTTCACTATAGAATATCATTCCGCGCCCGTTTCGTCAAAGGCTGCTACCCTGACAATCAAATCGCTTGTATGTTTTATTCGGATTCCACCACTCAACGGTGTCGCCTTGCGATTTATGCCATGCCATGAGTTTCATTAAGACAAAGTTTAGGAAATTTCGGCTTGCCGAGCTTAGAATTTATATTCATTTCCGCATCATGTAGCCCGACAGATAGCGCAGTTGTCGAATCAGCATTAGGTGCAGGGGGCACAACCACCCCGCACTCATCAAAAACCCGCTTCGCGGCATTCTGATGCCATTGGTGCTGAAGTTCAATTCCGATAAAGTGCCGACCAAGATTAGCTGCTGCTACGAGTGTACTTCCGCTACCGCAACAAGGGTCGAATACAATGTCACCTTCATTGGTGCTATCCTTAATTAAGGCTTCCATATATTCAATGGTGATATAAGCTAAAGTTATTATCCATATAACAAATTAATCCTTGACTAAAAAATTGATTAATTCTAAGATTTAGTCAATTCTACCAAAAAGATGTATGGAAAGGAGTCTGATTTTGTGGGTAAAGTAATTTCTTTAGAGAAAGCCATTTCATTCATAAAAGATGGCGGCT
Source organism: Defluviitaleaceae bacterium (assembly GCA_009788085.1). GTDB lineage: Bacteria > Bacillota > Clostridia > Lachnospirales > WQUN01 > WRAH01. The sequence goes on along the minus strand of WQSB01000006.1, from coordinate 17,609 downwards.
CTGTGATGATTGGTGGCTTTGGTGCAGTTGGCACCCCGCAGCGTATAGTGGATGCTCTGCTTGCAGCAGGCACAAAGGATTTAACCATTATTTCCAATGATACGGGATGGGAAGATAGAGGTCTTGGCATTTTAGTAACCGCAAAGCGTGTTAAAAAGCTTATAGTCTCCCACATTGGCACAAATAAGCAATCAGGAATTCAGTTGAACGCCGGGGAGTTGGAAGTGGAACTGGTTCCCCAAGGAACATTGGCGGAGCGTATACGTTCATCCGCTTTCGGCCTTGGCGGAATATTGACCCCAACGGGCATGGACACCGCCGTTGAAGAGGGCAAGCAAAAAATCAACGTAGACGGCAAGGACTATTTATTGGAAAAAGCCCTTCGTGCCGATGTCGCCATACTTTTTGCCGCAAAAGCGGACACATTCGGAAATATGACATACAAGGGTGCTGCGGTAAACTTTAACCATATAATGGCAGGTGCTGCAGCCGTTACAATCGTGGAAACCGATGAGCTTGTAAATATTGGTGAAATTGACCCGAATCAAGTAATAACTCCGGGCGTTTTTGTAGACTATGTTGTGGGAGGCAAATAATGGATAAATCAGCCGTACAAAATGATATTGCCAAGCGCGTAGCACTGGAGTTTGAGGATGGGCAAGTCATCAACTTGGGCATTGGCTTACCTACAAAGGTTGCCGACTATGTTCCCGAAAATATTAATGTAATATTTCATGCAGAAAATGGATTTATAGGAATGGGACCCGCACCTGCCGAGGGCGAAGTCAACCCTACAATCATAAATGCAGGCGGACAAGCCTCAACCATTCTGCCCGGCGGCGCGTTTTTTGACAGCGCAGTATCCTTCGGGATTGTGCGCGGCGGTCACTTGGATATAACCGTGCTTGGTGCATTGCAAGTAGACGAAGCCGGTGATATTGCCAACTACATGATACCAGGCAAGCTTGTTCCCGGCATGGGCGGGGCTATGGACTTACTTGTAGGCGCGAAAAAAGTAATTGTTGCTATGGAACACACCGCAAAGGGTAATCACAAAATCTTGGCAAAATGCAATTTGCCGCTGACAGCCAAAGGCGTAGTTGACCTAATCATTACAGAAATGGCTGTAATAAAAGTTGTAAAAGAAGGTTTGCTTCTAAGCGAAATCCGTAACGGGTACTCCGTTGAAGAAGTAGTTGCGGCAACCGGCGCGAAATTAATCATCAGCGATAACCTAAAATAGAACAGGCGGTATAATTGCATGAAGTTACGAAATAAAGTAACGATAGTAACAGGCGGTTCTCAGGGTATTGGTTTAAGTATCGCCGAACTTTTTGCCGCCGAAGGTGCGAAGGTAATAGTCGCAGACATAGGCGACGCCCCAAAAACAAACGCCGTCATTGATTTTCACGCGCTTAATGTCACAGACAGACCTGCGTGCAAGCAATTTTTTGACGCAGTTGTAGACAAGTACGGAAAAATAGATGTTCTGGTAAACAACGCCGGGATAACCCGCGACGCAATGACACGCAAAATGACGGACGAGCAGTGGGACATGGTAATCGACGTCAACCTAAACGGTTTATTTAACCTTACCAGATATATAGGTCCGCACATGCAGGAAAACAAAATCGGCAGTATTATTAACATCTCATCCATAGTAGGTGAAGGCGGTAATATTGGGCAATCCAATTATTCTGCCACAAAAGCGGCTCTAATCGGGCTTACCAAAACATGGGCAAAAGAATTTGCCCTAAAGGGTGCGCAAGTGCGCGTAAACGCAATAGCTCCCGGGTTTATTCTTACAGATATGGTAAAAACAATCCCGCAGGAAGTCCAGGATAAATTAGCCGCTTCCGTTGTTCTCGGCAAAATGGGACTTCCCGAAGACATAGCAAAGGCTTCATTGTTTTTAGCCAGTGATGATTCTGCATACATCACAGGTCACACGTTAAGTGTAAACGGCGGTTTAAGAATGTAAGTGTGAAAGTTTGCGAAGCAAATTTTTGCACCAACCGATTTGTGTCGCCGCCGTCAGGCGGCATGGATTTAAATATTTAAAATTAACCATTTGTGCCGAAGGCATGTTTAAAAATTATAGGAGAGTGTTAACACATGAGACTTGGACAAAAAAGAATGATTTCCTGTGCAATTACAGGCGGAATCCACAGCCCCACAATGAGTCCGCATTTGCCCGTAAACTCAAAGGATATTGCACAACAGGCACTTGATGCGGCAAAAGCCGGTGCGGCAGTTGTACACATTCACGCAAGATGCAACGAAACAGGTAAACCCTCTGCACGCCTTGAAGATTTCGGCGACATCATCGGTATGATTCGCGAAAAAAATGACGACGTAATCATTTGTATCACAACAGGCGGCGGTCTTGGCATGACAATGGAAGAACGCACCCAAGCCGTACCCAAATTCAAACCTACCCTTGCATCCCTTAACGTAGGTTCTATCAACTGGGGATTGTTTCCCCTTGCAGAGCGTTACAAAGAGTGGAAACATGATTGGGAAAAACCATTCTATGAAGCTACACGCCAGTCAATCTTTACAAATACCTTTGTTGACATTGAAAAAACCCTCCAACTCTTCCGCGAAACTAATACCATCCCCGAATTTGAGTGCTACGATGTAGGTCATATCTACAACTTGAAATTCCTCAAAGATACAGGTCATATAACAGGCAAAGTGTACATGCAGTTTGTTCTCGGAATAAACGGCGCACTTGGTTCAACCCCCTATGACCTGATGATGATGAAAGAAACAGCCGACCGATTGTTCGGTATGGATGAATATATTTGGTCTGCATTCGGCGCAGGACGTGCAGAATTCCCAATTTGTACACAATCTCTATTCTTGGGCGGAAACGTACGCGTTGGTTTGGAAGATAATCTGTATGTTTCCAAAGGCGTTCTTGCCCCAAGCAATGCAGCACTTGTTGAAAAAATGGTACGCATAATGGGCGAATTCAACTACGAACCTATGACCCCAACCGAAGCAAGACAAATGTTTGGAGTCTCATAAGGAAATTTCCCACAACGCGGAAGGAGCAAATTTATTATGGAACGTGTAGCAATCTTAGGCGCAGGTTCACTTGGCACAATAATGGCGGCGCGTGTATCACAAAACGGCGGTTCTTGCATACTAATAGACACCAACAAAGAACACGTAGACACACTCAACCGCGACGGAGCAACAGTAACAGGTTTCTTGGACATGAAAAACGTGCCTGTAAAAGCCATCACTCCCGACCAAATGGAAGGTATCTACGACTTAGTAATAGTCCTCACAAAACAATTGGCAAACAAAGTAGCCCTCACTAACCTTGTAAAATATCTGGACAAAAAAAGCGTAGTATGTACCCTTCAAAACGGCGTACCCGAAGAAAGTGTTGCCGAAATAGTAGGGCGCGAACGCACATGCGGCGGCGCAGTGGGCTGGGGCGCAACATGGGTAGCACCGGGAATTTCCCAGCTTAACACCAAACCCGAATTTGTAATAGTAGAAATAGGCAACCTTGACAACGTAGTAGACGACAACCTAAAACGCGCAGAAGCATTCTTAAAAATGGCTGGCGGCGTAACAATCAATACAAATTTAAGCGGTTTCCGCTGGGCAAAGCTTCTGATGAACAGTGCCCTAAGCGGCATGTCCGCCGCAACAGCCTCAACCTTCGGCGAAGTAGTAGACGACGACAAAGCCGTAGCTTGCGCGGCACATGTAGCAAATGAGCTTATTCAAGTTGCAACTGCCAAAGGCATTACACTGGAAAACATCATCCCTGGCAAAGACTTCAAAGACCTTAGTTTTGACGACTTGGCAGGGCGTGACCGTGCAATTGCATTCCTGCGCGAAGTATATGAAGTCCACAGACCATCAAAGGCAAGTATGCTTCAAGATATGGAAAAAAGAATCCCTTGCGAAATCGACTACATCAACGGCGTAGTTTGCGAAGGCGGCAAGCAAGTTGGAATCCCCACACCATTTAACGACACCATTGTAGCAATTGTTAAAGAATTTGAAGCCAAGGCTGCACCTCATCCGTCTATGGCAAACCTAAGCAGATTTACAGTGCCTCAACTGTAGATTTGTAAACTGTATAGACAATTCCATCGAGAATGGATTCAGTCATCGCGCAAAAACGCCGCCGACGCAGTCGCGGCTTGCGCTCGACTTCATCGTTCTCGATTGAAATTGCTATATAAGCGGGTCTTAACCGGCTCGCTTTTTTAAAAGCAAAAAATATAACATGAAGGAGTTTGTGATGGACTTTGCTTTATCCAAAAAGCACATTTTATTACAAGAACTTTATAAAAAGTTTGCGGCTAAAGAAGTAGAACCCATTGCCGCAGAGGTTGACGAAACAGAAGAATTCCCGGTTGAAACCGCAAAAAAATTAGCAAAATACGGTATGCTCGGCATTCCGTTCTCCCGCGAGCATGGCGGAAGCGGTGCAGACAATTTGGCATACGCCATGTGTGTAGAAGAACTTTCCAAAGTTTGCGCCACAACAGGTGTTGTAGTTTCTGCGCACACCAGCCTGTGCGCTGCCCCAATTAACGAAAATGGCACACCTGCTCAAAAGGAAAAATACCTGAAAAAGCTGGCAAGCGGTGAATGGATTGGTGCATTTGGGCTGACAGAACCCGGCGCGGGAACAGATGCCGCAATGCAGCAAACAACGGCAGTGCTTGACGGAGATAACTATATCCTTAACGGCACAAAAATCTTTATCACAAACGCAGGTGCGGCACATGTTTACATTATCATCGCAATGACAGACAAATCCAAAGGCACCCGCGGATGTTCTGCATTTATTGTGGAAAAAGACATGCCGGGTTTCAGCATCGGTAAAAAAGAAAAGAAAATGGGCATACGCGGTTCATCCACCTGTGAACTGATAATGGAAAACTGTATCGTTCCCAAAGAAAACCTAATCGGCAAAGAAGGGCAAGGTTTTAAAATTGCCATGAAAACCCTCGACGGCGGGCGCATAGGCATTGCCGCGCAAGCATTGGGAATAGCTCAAGGCGCGATTGATATAACCGTGGGCTATGTAAAAGAGCGCAAGCAGTTTGGCAAGCGTATTTCCCAATTCCAAAATACCCAGTTCGAACTTGCCGACATGCAAACAAAAGTTGACGCTGCTCGTCTGCTGGTATACCGCGCCGCTTATCACAAAGATAAAGGTGACAACTACAGCACACACGCGGCTATGGCAAAACTTTTTGCCTCCGAAATATCATCAGATATAACACGCCGTTGCTTGCAGCTTCACGGCGGTTACGGCTACACAAGAGAATATGCAATAGAACGTTTCATGAGAGATGCCAAAATCACAGAAATCTATGAAGGCACAAGCGAAGTCCAAAAAATGGTCGTAGCCGCCTCCATGGGCGTTAAATAGGAGGGTATGTCATGAAAATAATCGTTTGCATAAAGCAAGTTCCCGACACAAATGAAGTAAGGCTCAATCCTGAAACAGGAGTGCTAATCCGCGATGGTGTGCCGTCAATTATAAACCCTGACGACCTATGCGGAATAGAAGCAGCACTTGCCCTAAAAGACAAACACGGCGGGCATGTATCCGTTGTAACAATGGGACCGCCCCAAGCAGATGTTGCACTTCGTGAAGCACTTGCCATGGGCTGCGATGAAGCTTATTTGGTTTCAGACAGAGTTTTCGGCGGTGCAGACACATGGGCAACATCACAAACGCTGGCGGGCGCAGTAAAAACAATAGGCTTTGACCTGATTATAACGGGACGCCAAGCTATTGACGGCGACACAGCGCAAGTAGGGCCGCAAATTGCCGAGCATTTGGGCATTCCGCAAGTAACCTACGCCGAAGAAGTCAACCAAGACGCGGACGGCAAAGCCTTAATCGTAAGAAGGCAGTACGAAGACCGCTATCAAATGATTAAAATTAAATTTCCATGCTTGGTGACTGCACTTTCCAGCCTTAACGAACCCAGATATATGAGCGTACCGGGCATTGTGTCGGCATATGACGAAAAGGAAGTCAAAATTCTTAAATATGACGACATCAAGCATTTTGTAAAAGAGAAGGACATCGGCTTAAAAGGCTCACCAACCAAGGTGAAAAAATCCTTTACAAAAACGGCAAAAGCACTGGGTACATTACACGAAGTACCCGAAGATGAAGCCGTGGAAATTATCATAAATAAGCTAAAAGAGCAATTCTTTCTGTAAGGGGTGAAGTATGAGCAAAGATGTTTTGGTATTTTGTGAACAGCGCGACGCGGCTTTGCAAAAAGTGTCGCTGGAATTAATAGGCAAGGGCAGAGAACTTGCAGACAAGGTAGAGCAAAAAGTTATTGCCATGCTCTTGGGGCATAAAATTGAAGGGCTTGCAAAAACCCTAATCAATCACGGTGCAGATGAAGTCATTTATGTAGACGACCCTGCCCTTGCGGACTATATTACAGAGCCTTACACAAAGGCATCAACAGCAATTATAAAAGAAACAAATCCTGATATAGTGCTGGTTGGCGCGTCCTCCATAGGGCGTGACTTAGCCCCCCGCATAGCGGCAAGAATAGAAACAGGTCTTACCGCAGACTGCACTTCATTGGAAATTGATGGTGAATCAAAAGACCTGTGGATGACCCGCCCCGCTTTCGGCGGAAATATAATGGCAACAATTATTTGCCCGAACCACAGACCGCAAATGGCAACCGTGCGTCCAGGCGTAATGCTTGCCCTTGAAGAATCAAAACGTGAGGGCAGCATCCGCAAATTTGACGTAAAATTTGACCCGTCAGACATTACCGTGGAAATCTTAGAAACCGTAAAGGTTAAAAAGAAAGCCAAGGATATCACAGAGGCAAAAGTTCTTGTTTCAGGCGGGCGCGGCATGGGCAACGCAGAAAATTTTGCACCACTTAAAGAACTTGCAGACCTGTTTAACGGGCAAACATCCGCTTCCCGCGCTGCCGTAGACTTAGGCTATGCAGAAAAAGACAGGCAAGTGGGTCAAACAGGCAAAACCGTGCGCCCTGATATTTACTTCGCCTGCGGCATTTCCGGCGCGATTCAGCACGTAGCCGGCATGGAAGAATCAGGTTTAATTATTGCAATAAACAAAAATGCATCCGCACCCATTTTTGAAGTTGCCGACTTAGGCATAGTTGGTGATTTGCATAGGGTAGTACCAAAGCTTATCACAAGACTTCGCAAAGAGATGTCCGAGGACGTATAAAGTGGAGCAGGATTTTAAATCAAAGTATCGTAAACATGGCGAAGAGCAGCCATATATTCCGTTTGCGGGTTTAAAAATTCGCTTGCCTTTTATTCATTACCGCTTTGAAGTTCCCGAATTTGCGCAGGGCTTCATTCTCGTGGCAGTGGCACTTAGTGCCACTGCTCCGATTATGGAGGGTTTGCATCTTACGGATTTGCTGGGCGGTAACGCCGCACTTGCCTTTCAAGTTGCGGTAGTAATTGTAATGATTAACGCACTGGGTACATTGTTGCACCCGTCACTGGGCGACCCTGTAATTCCGGGATGGATTACCCCCGCAATTCCATTAACACTGGCATACTTGGCTTCTTTCGGCGACGACCCTGTTTCGAGACTTCACGCCATGCGGGCGTTGCAGTTTACAATGTGCATTGTGTTTATTTTGCTTGGCGCAACGGGTATGGCTAAGAAAATTATATCCATTGTTCCAATGTCGATAAGAAGCGGTGTACTTATGGGGGCTGCTATTTTGGCGGTTCAGGGCGTAATCATGCCCGGCGGCAGAATGAGTGGAACGGAAATCAGTACCATAATCGGTTTGGTCATTACATTTTTAATGCTCTACTCCATCCATTACCGCAACGCTTCCAACAAAAGTAATATTTTGAGGCTAATCGGCAAATACGGAATGCTTCCCGGCATGGTTATAGCTTTGATTGTGGGTATGATTATCGGTGAATTACCCATTCCTACAATTGAATGGGGCTTAACCCCCATGCCATTTATGGAAACCTTCAGGGCTTTCAGCGTTTTCACCCATGGATTACCGCCTGTAGGGTACTTTGTCAGCAGTATCCCACTTGTTGTTACGGCATACATTATTGCTTTCGGTGATATTGTTACGGCGGAAGCCATTGCCAATGAAGCGGGCACGGTGCGTAAGGATGAAAAAATCGTTTTTAATTCCAACAAAAGCCATATAATCCTTGGTATCCGCAATTTCATTCAGTCAATAATCACTCCATTTGTGCCTTTGTCAGGACCGTTGTGGACAGGCGGAATGATTGCGGTTGCAGAGCGGTATAAGACAGGGCATAAGAATATGGACTCCATTTATTGCGGGGTCTTTTGGTATCCCTTCGGTAAGGTAGTCGCGCTTTGCTTTGCATTTATCGTAACGGGGCTTGGTCCTGCCCTTCCCGTGGCAATGTCAATCACCATGATTGTAACAGGCTGGGCAGCGGGATATGTTGCCATTCAAATGGTCAAAAACAGGGAAGCACAGGGGATTGCCATTTTAACAGGCTGTGCAATTGCCTTCCAAGGTCCTGCCGTGGGATTGGCAGTTGGTGTAATATGTCACTTAATAATTGGCGCGGTAAAGCCCCCGCCTGAGGAAAAGTTGAGCGTAAGTGAAACCCCGCAACGCAGGGAGAAAGCGTAGGCGGGATTCATTCCCGCTGGAGCGGCGGGGTCGTAGGGGCAGAGCCCCTACTTATAGAAGGAGGCAACAGAATGAAAAGAGAAGCAGTAGTAGTGTCAGCATTAAGAACCCCCGTAGGACGGTTTAGAGGAGGGCTTGCGGGTGCATCCCACAGCTCCCTTGCAGCATTAGTAATGAAGGAAGCCGTAAGCAGAGCAAAAGTAAACCCCGGTGAAATTGACGAGATTTTCTTCGGAAACCTGACAGGGCTTTGGTACAATAACATGGCGCGTTATGCAGCACTTGAGGCGGGAATTCCCGTGCATGTACCCGCCACAACAATTGACAAGCAATGCGGTACAACCATCACAGAAGCGGGCTTTGCATCCATGCTAATTGAAGCAGGGCAAATGGACTGCGTGTTAATAGGCGGTGTAAACCAAGATACTCGCCGTCCGTGGGTCTTCGATAAGCCTGACCAACCCTTCCCGCTTGCCTATCCCAAGCCAATGCCCCCCACAACATCTCCCCCGCAGTTTAACGAGCCGAACATGCTTGTTACCGCCGAAAATTTGGCAAAACAATATAATCTGACACGTGAAGAATGCGACGCATTTGCCGTATCAAGCCACAAAAAAGCGGCAGCAGCACGTAATGCAGGTTATTTTGCGGATACTACAGTAACGGTTGAAACCAACCTCGGCAAAGGCAAAGTAGCCACAGTAAGCACAGACGAAACCCTGCGTGAAGACACAAGCATTGAAGCCCTCGCCAAGCTTTCCGTAGTAAGCGGAGTAGAAGGCGGAGTATGTACTGCCGGAAACAGCTCTCCGTTTTCAGACGGCGCAAGTGCCGCAGTTATTATGGAAAAAAGCAAGGCAAAAGCCCTTGGTGCAAATATTATGGGAACAATCCGCGGATATGCCGCAGTAGGTGTAGACCCTCATATTATGGGCATAGGTCCTGTCCCTGCTACAAGAAAGCTTTTGGAAAAAATAGGCATGTCCCTGAACGATATTGACCTATTTGAATTTAATGAAGCCTTTGCTGCTCAAACCCTTGCATGTGCGAAGGGGCTTGGTGTTGACATGAACAAACTTAACGTAAACGGCGGAGCGATTGCCCTTGGACACCCCCTTGCAGCTACAGGCGGAATTTTGATTGCAAAAATGACAACAGAATTAATGCGTCAAAAACTCCGCTATGGTGTTATAGCTTTCTGTTGCGGCGGCGGTCAAGGCGTTGCAATGCTTATCGAAAATGAAATGTAGGGGGCATGTGGCATGAAAGGGTTTGCAGTTTTAGGTGTAGGAAAAGCAGGTTGGGTAGAAAAAGAACGCCCAATCTGCGGTCCGTTAGATGCCATTTGCCGTCCAATAGCCCTTTCCCTGTGTACTTCCGACGTACACTGGGTTGAGGACGAGGACGGCGCGCACAGAAACGGGCTTGTAATGGGTCACGAAGGCGTTGGCGAAGTCATGGAAGTTGGCAGTCTTGTAAAAGATTTTAAACCCGGAGATTTGGTAATAGTTCCCGCCGTCACCCCCAATTGGAGCGATGTAGCCTCACAAGCAGGATATTCCGTACACAGCGGCGGATTATTCGGCGGGCTTGCGTTTTCCAAAAAAGGCGGCATGTTTGCCGAGTTTTTCCATGTAAATGACGCAGACGGCAACTTGGTTCACCTGCCGGAGGGCATGGACTTAGGCGTAGCCTCAATGGTTTCGGACATGATGCCCACAGGTTTTCATGGCTGTGAACTTGCAGAAATTGAATTCGGTGACACAGTTTGCATAATCGGCATTGGTCCTGTGGGGCTGATGGCAGTGCGTGCGGCGGTACTAAGCGGCGCGTCACGTGTATTCGGTGTCGGAACTCGCCCCGATTGCATCAAAGTGGCTAAGGAATACGGTGCGACGGATTTCATCAGCTACAAAGACGGTCCTCTTGACAAGCAGGTGCGCGAATTAACAAACAAGCGCGGTGTTGATAAAGTAATAATCGCTGGCGGCACAAATGACACTTTTGCCGAGGCAATAAAAATGCTTAAACCCGGCGGAAAGATAGGAAATGTCAACTACCTCGACAAGGGCGAATACATCAAGATTCCCCGCGTTGCATGGGGGCTTGGCATGGGGCATAAACAAATCAACGGCGGTCTTATGTATGGCGGACGGCTGAAAATTGAAAAAATGGTTTCCATGATTAACTACGGGCGTGTTGACCCTGCCCCCCTTGTGACACACCGCTTTGAAGGGCTGGATGCCTTGCCTGAAATGTTGCAGCTTATGCTTGACAAACCTGCCGACCTTATTAAGACCGTTGCCACAATAAAATGGTGACATAACATATGATTATCGGTGGTATAAAAAATTCAATATAGACAGTGTCACGTGACGGATTTATAATTTTCATTAGATTTTACTAATGCTTTTGCAGAAAACTTGTGTGCAATTGGTAAAATGTTTAATTTTTTTATGATAGTTGAGAAAGGGGATGTAAGAAATGAAGAAGAAAATCAGCATGTTATTAATGGGATGTGTGCTGTTGGCTGCTTTTGCAGCTTGCGGCGGTAACAATGAGCCGGCAACACCTACCCCAACACCGGCGGCTACCCAACAACAGGGAGGCGTAGCAACACCTGCACCAACCCCCACTCCTCCGCCGGAGGGCGCGGCTTTGTTGGCTGATACTACTACCTTCCTTGGCACACGCAGAGGCGACACTCTTGTTATTGAGCTGCAATTCCCCATTGAAAACCCGGGTGTTTTTAACACTTTCAACGGTGGTGTTGCACTTACATCAGGCGTTGTTCAGCTTTTGACGGGAAACCTTTGGAACATCAACACAATCACAGGTGAGCAGTTCCCTGAAATTGCCGCAGGTTTCCCACGTTCAAGCGCGGACTTTATGACCCACTACATTGACATCCGCCAAGGCATCTATTGGAGCGATGGAATGCCCTTTACGGCACGCGACGTTGCTTTTACCATGAACATGATTAAAGGCGACCCTGACATCGGGGTTTCAGCATACTACAACATGGCATTTGCTTCTATTGAAGCAGTAGAAGACTTTGTTGTGCGTATTGAAACTAACTGGCCTTACCTGCACATGTCAACCCAGCTTGGTGTAACCGTAGGCGGAAATGCCTTGCGCATTGTGCCGGAACATATTTATTCCCAAATTGACAATGTAACGGCTTTTGCCGATTCAAACCCCGTTGTTGCAGGGGCATACACCGTTCACAGCTTTGACCCGTTGGGAACATGGGTGCTTTACCAACGCCGTGACGACTGGTATCGCAGTATAACCAGCGTTGTTGCAGGAGGAGCGGAACCTCAGGCACGGTATATTCTTTTCCGTTCCTTTGGTGATGATACCGCAAGGCAAATGGCAATGATTAACAATGAAATCGACCTTATGATGGAAGTTTCTTTGGAAATGCTTACTTTCATGGCAATGAATAACACCTCCGTTGGTGCATGGTATGACAGCTTCCCATTTGCCACAAGTGACGACCCCGTTGCAAAAGGCCTGGTGTTTAACCACGCAATCGCACCTTTTGACAATCGCTATTTCCGCTGGGGTATAGCTTTGGCTCTTGATTTTGACATGATTTCACTTGCAATTTTTGAGGGAGCAGGGCGCGCCAGCCCGTTCCCGATATTCACCATGACATCAGGCTTCTTGGATATGTACTATCGTCCGTACTTGATGGATTGGATTGATAATTTTTATATTACACTTGCCGACGGCACGCAAATTTTCCCGTATGACAGGGGATATGCGCATCGTATAGCCAACATTTTGCGCGCAATGGGGCATGATTTGCCCACAGACGCGGCTTCACTGTACTACATGTTTGGTTACGGCACATGGATTCATGACCCTGCGGCGGCAACGCAGCTTTTCCACATGGCAGGGCTTGAACTTGTTGGCAACAACTGGCACTTCGAAGGTCAGCCCTTTGTGATGGAACTAACCTACCTTGCCGGTACGGAGCTTCAAACAGAGCGCAGTGTTATTGCAGCTTTTAACCAGCTTCAACAATTTGGCTTTAACGCCACACTTGCCGGAAAAACCATTGGCGCGTGGGCAGTTGACTGGGGTCTTGGTAACTTTCAAATTGACGGATACTGGCCATGGGCTTGCTTTACACAAAACGTGTTCGGCAATGTGCAAACATTTGACAGATATCTTATTACACCGGTTGGCGACTGGACAACGGGCGCGGGTATGCGCTGGGATAATGTAAGAGCAACCGAAATTATTCATGAGTTGCAGCTTCTTCCGCCCACACACCCGCGTGTAACAGAACTTGCCATTGAGTTCTTCCAAGTAGCCGTGCACGACTTGCCAACAATCGGCTTCCATTCGGGGTTAAAATTTGTACCAACCAACAACACATTCTGGGGCGGTTTCCCGTCAGCGGCAAACCCCTATAACGGACCTTGGTGGTGGTGGCATGTGTTTGACAGCTTCCTTCCATTTATAACTCCGCATTTTCCTTCGTAGTAATTGAATTTGCACATGGGGCTGTATCAAAGAGGTGCAGCCCCGTGTACAACACGGAGGTGTTTGTTTGAAGTTCTGGAAATTTTTAATAATCCGAATTTTAACCTGCTTATTAACCATTTGGATTGGTGTTACGATATTATTTTTTGTACCGCGGTTCTTTCCGTCTGACCCTATTGAGGGCTTGGTTATGCAAATGACCATGCTTTACGGAAATATGGACCCTGCCATGCAGGAGAGTATACGTGCTACTTTACAGGCGCAGTTTGGGCTTGAAGGTTCACTTTTTACTCAGTACTTACATTTTTTGCGCAACGGTCTTTTAGGGTTTGATTTTGGTCCTTCATTAATGAATTTTCCTACTCCTGTGACGGACCTTATTGCCGTTAGAATGCCTTATACGGTGTTTTTGTCGCTGTTTACTACTCTTATTGCGTGGGTTGTGGGCAATTTAATTGGGCTTTATGCAGGATTCCGCAAAGACAAGCGCAGTGCGCGGGTTATGGAAATGGTTGCTATTTTCATCTATCCCATTCCATACTTCCTTGTGGCGTTGATTTTGCAGATTGTTTTTGCGTTTTTGTTGGGCTGGTTTCCGCTTACGTCAAATATCATTTTCCACATGGGACCTTGGGTTTGGTTTACTTCTTTAATCCGTTCTTCTATTTTGCCGGCTTTATCTATTTTACTTATAGGTGTGGGCTGGTGGATTCTTTCCATGAAGGCTCTTGCATCTTCCATAGCTTCAGATGATTTTGTTTCCTACGCCCGCTATAGAGGGATTAGCGAAAGCAAAATTGCCGGAAAATATATTTTCCGCAACTCCATGTTGACACAAGTTACCGCGTTAGCTTTGGCTTTGGGCGGTGTGTTTTCGGGCGCGTTGCTTGCCGAGATTATTTTTAATTATCCCGGCGTTGGTACTCTTGTGCAACAAGCCATCATGCAGTCTGATTACAATATGATTATGGGGACTATTACCATTTCTATTGTGGCAATTTCTGTTGCAACCCTGTTGGTAGATTTGCTGTATCCGTTCTTTGACCCGCGGATACGCTATAGCTAGGAGGGGGAGCTTATGTCACAATCATTTTTAGGCAGGCTTGGCGGCAACTTGAGGGATGTGTGGAAATATTCGGGTATGCGTTTTAAAATTGGACTTTTTATAACCTTCTTTTTTCTGATTTTAGGCTTTGGGGTTAGCAATATTCCTCATACAAACCCGTTTTTCCATTTTTCATACTTGCCCTTGCAACCGCCCTCTGCAACTAACTTTCTTGGCACAACATCCCTTGGGCAGGATACATTTTGGATGCTGGTTAATGCTGTTCGCAACTCTCTAACGCTGGGACTTATTGCAGCTACTATAGGCACTGTAATCGGTATTTTCATGGGGCTTTTGGCAGGTTTTTCCGGCGGAGTTGTTGACAGGGTAATTTCCACAATTACAGACACTTTTATTGTTATACCTACTTTGCCCATTCTTATTCTTATCACCGCGCTTATTGGCGGTGGTGCAAGTGTTATTATGCTTGCGTTAGTGCTTAGTATTTTCGGGTGGGCTTGGCCCAGCCGTCAGGTGCGCTCTATGGCGTTGTCTCTCAAAGAGCGGGATTTCATATACACCGCTAAATTTTCAGGCGAAAGCACCCCGCAAATTATCATTACAGAAATTTTGCCCTATGCCATGACGTGGTCGCTTGTGTCCTTTATGAATGCGACCCTTGGCGCAATTGCCGCAGAATCAGGGCTTGCCATTTTAGGGCTTTCCCCTGCCAATTTGGTGACTTTGGGCAACATGATTCAGTGGGCAAGAGACAGAAATGCCGTGCTTATGGGGCATTGGTACTGGATTGGCTCGCCTATTGTGGCTTTAGTATTCTTGTTTATCGGTCTGTTCCTCTTGATATCGGGTTATAACGATTATTTATCAAGAAGGAGGGGACAGTAGAATGCTCAAGGTTGAAAATTTATCTACATCTTATAAAGTTCTGGGCGGCAAGGTTAATGTTATTAACAATGTCAGCTTCGAGATTAAGAAAAATGAAATTTTTGGCATTGCAGGGGAGTCAGGTTGTGGTAAAACCACGCTTTTGAAGGTTTTATATGACATTATTGACCCTCCGCTGCAAATAGACGCAGGGCGTGTAGTGTTTGAACCCGAAAAGGATGGAAAAGCTATGTCCTTTGAAACCGGGGAAATAAGAAAAACTTGGTGGGATAATATTTCATATGTACCGCAAGCCGCGCAGTCTGTGCTTAATCCCATTGCGCGGTTAAAACACCAATTTTTGGATTCAGTATCCCGCAAGCAGTTAAAAAAAGAAGGCGCGGACAATGTGTTAAAGCGCGTTGGCGGGTACTTGCAGGAGTTAAACCTTTCACCTGATGTGCTTGACACATTTCCATTTCAGCTTTCCGGCGGAATGCGCCAGCGTGTAATTATTGCACTTGCTACTTTTATGGCACCCAAGCTTGTGCTTGCGGACGAGCCGACAACGGCTTTGGACGTGGTGGTGCAAAAAGATATTTTGCTGCTATTGATGCGCTTGCAGAAGCAGTTTCAGAATACAATGGTGTTGGTAAGCCATGACATGGGCGTGCATTATCAAATTACCAAGCGCATGGGCATTATGTATGCGGGAAGCATGGTTGAAATAGGCGAAACCGAGAAAATTTTCAACGACCCTGTGCATCCGTATACTCGAATGCTGGTAAACGCCTTGCCCAGAGTAGGCGACAGCCGCCCAAGGGAAGGTATTCCCGGCAGACCGCCTCTGTTAATTGACCCGCCGAAAGGCTGCCGTTTCGCGCCACGTTGCCCGCAAGCAACGGAGTTGTGCAAAAATACACCTCCTGTGTTTTCAGAGGTTAAAGACGGGCATTTTGCCGCTTGTCATGAAATTGTGGCAAAGGAGGCAGCCGTATGAGTGAACATCTCCTTCAAATAAAAAATGTATCAAAGATTTTTCGCGTAGGCGGGCTACTTGCGGGCAAGAAGCTGGTAGCCGTGGATGATGTCAGCCTTACCATTGAAGGCGGCAAGCCGACAATACTTTCCGTTGTAGGTGAGTCCGGCTGCGGCAAAACTACCTTGTGCAGAATGATTTTGCGTTTGCACCGCCCTGATGCGGGAGATATTTTCCTTCGCGGCAAAGCTTATTCAGACAAACGAGCATACAATGCCAAGTCGTTTAGACTGGATGTGCAACCGATTTTCCAGAACCCTTATGAAACATTTTCCCATCGCAAGCCTGTGGATTCCTACTTATATAATACAGCGTTGCGGTTGGGTATATGTAAGAACAGGACTGATGCGTCTAACCTAATTGACGAGACGCTAAAAAGCGTAGGGATGTCGTTGGAGAACGTAAGAAAGAAATATCCCGCGCAATTCTCAGGAGGTGAACTTCAGCGTATTTCCATTGCAAGGGCACTTATAACGCGCCCAAAGCTGATTATCGCAGATGAACCCGTTGCGGCTATTGATGCATCAATGAAGATGAATATTATCAACCTCTTCCGCGATTTGAAGGACAAATATCAAGTATCGTTTGTGTATATCACCCACGATTTATCCACGGCGTACTATGTGTCCGACTATATTGCCACTCTTTACAAGGGGAGCTTGATAGAATTTGGTCCTGCACGGGAAATTATGGATTCTCCGGCGCACCCATACACAGAGTTGCTTATGAACGCTGTACCAAAAATAGGCGACAAATGGGTAGACGACGGAACAATAAAAGATGCAGAGGGCAAAAATTCAAGTGATGCCCGGTGCAAATTTTATGACCGTTGCCCCTATGCGCAGGAGAGCTGCATAAAGAACCAAACAGAGAAAAAATATTTAGGCGGCGGGCGGCAAGTGCTGTGCAATTTTCCACTGGGTAAGTAATTATATGGTTTATTGACATGGATATTTTCCTATGTTATGAATCAATTGATATAGACGTTTTCGTTGGAAACGATATATTGATGTTTAAGAAAGGGCTGATGAGTTTTGGCGTCTTTGTTTCAAATATTTCTCAGTACTTTACCAACAATTGGGGTTTTAGCACTTTCAACATTGGGTATCACCCTAACGTTTAGAACTGCTGGTGTTGCCAATTTTGCTCAGGGTATTACCGCAACAGTGGGGGCATTTATTGCTGCATACATGTGGATGCGTTTGGGCTTTAACCCGTGGATTGCGGGCATTGCGGGCATTGGTTTTTGCTTTTTGCTTGGCGGAGCAGTTGACTTTTTCATCGTAAGCAGAATGAAAAGCGGTCCAATGGCACGTATTATGGTAACAATTGGATTAATTATGATTATTACCGCTTTTATTCCTATGTTTTTTGGCATGATTCCGTATACTTATCCAAGGTATTTCCCCGGCATCTTCCAGTTTACCTTGTTTGGTACGGATTTCACCTTACCGCGTAATGGTTTGTTTATTATTTTAACGGCGGC
>WQSB01000005.1 GCA_009788085.1 Defluviitaleaceae bacterium | reverse complement strand
GTGCGGCGCATGGCGGCAACTAGAAAGGCGAGAATTCGCGCAGATGATTAAATCTGCAAGCGAATTCCCGCCTTTCTTTGTCGCCCCAGGCCGGCACGACCGTGAGCAAACTGAGCAATCACGGGGTTTTTCCGTTCGCGAGACAACCCTCGCTCACCCCTTAGTGCTCGTAGCCGTTGATATAAGCGTCTTGCTCCGGGGTGAGGACATCAAGGCCGAGGCCCATGGATTTGGACTTCATCAAAGCTATTTCGCGGTCAATTTCTAGGGGGATGGAGTATAAATCCGGCTTCATGTTTTTGCCGTTTTTGGCGATGTGCAACGCGCCCATGGCCTGTAGCGCAAAGCTCATGTCCATGATGTCGGCGGGGTGGCCGTTGCCAGCTACTATGTTTACGAGCTTGCCATCGGCAAGGACGTTTAGGATTCGGCCGTCTTTTAGATGATACCCTTCGATAAAGGGGCGGCGTTCCTCAATTTTTGTGGACATGGCGGCCAGGTCGGGTTTGGAGAATTCCACGTCGAAGTGACCGGCGTTTGCAAGGAAAGCGTTGTGGCGCATGACTTCGTAGTGGCGTGCGGTGATTACGTCTTTGCAGCCGGTTACTGTCACAAAGAATTCGCCAATACGGGCTGCGTCATCCATTTTCATGACGCGGAAGCCGTCCATTACTGCCTCCATGGCACGCCACGGGTTAATTTCCGTAACGATTACCCGCGCACCAAGGCCCTTGGCCCGCATGGCCACGCCCTTGCCGCAGAAGCCGTATCCGGCTACAACCACGTCTCGGCCGGTGAGCATCACATTGGTTGTGTACATAATGCTGTCCCATACGGATTGCCCCGTGCCGTGGACATTGTCAAAAAGGTGCTTGGAGTCGGCGTCGTTTACGGCCATCATAGGAAATTTTAATGAGCCGTCGCGAACCCGGGCTTTCAGGCGATTAATGCCCGTAGTGGTTTCCTCGCAGCCTCCCAGGAGATTTTCTCCGTATTCGGCATAGTCGCCGTGAAGCAAAGTCATAAAATCGCCGCCATCGTCGATTACGATATGGGGCTTAAATTCCAAAGTTTTGCGCAGATGCTCCCAGTATTCTTCCTCGGTGGCGTTGTGCCATGCGTAGACCTTGTATCCTTGGGACGCCAGCCCCGCGCAGATATCGTCCTTGGTGGACAGAGTATTCGAGCCTGTTGTGGCTACTTCCGCGCCGCCAGCCGCTAAAACCTGGGACAAGTACGCCGTCTTGGCCTCCAAATGAACACACACGGCTATGCGCATTCCGGCAAAGGGCTTGTCCCTCTTGAATTGCTCCTCAATTTGCCTCAGAACGGGCATGTACTCTTTTACCCATTCGATTTTTTTTATCCCGGCCTCGGCCAAGGATAAATCACGGATAATGCTCATGTTAATAATTCCCTCCTGTTTGTTATCTTATTATGCTGCCAAGTGTAACCGTGATGTCCAAGCGTTCCCGTCCCCGGTATACCCCGAAAACGACTTCGTTACCCGGACGGCTGAGAGCCAATGCCGCGACAAAATCGTCGAAACCGGCGATTCGGATACCCCCAAAAGATACGATTAAATCGTTCACTTGTAAACCGGCGGCTTCGGCGGGACTGTCCGGAAAAACTGCACGGATTAAAATTCCCGGGGCTGGCAGGTTAAAGGAGGCGGCGCGGGCCTCGCTCATTTCCTCATGCCTGATGCCAATAAAGGGCTGGCGTGCCGAGCCGTTTTCCTTCAGCTCCAGCAAAACGGGGACTACGTTATTGATGGGTAAAGCATACCCCATGCCCTCGATGTCCGCGCCCAAAAGCTTGGCCGTAACAATGCCGATAACCTCACCGTGCCGGTTTACCAGCGGGCCGCCGCTGTTGCCGCGGTTTACTGCGGCGTCGGTTTGCATAACGTCCAGGTTCAGACGATAGCGCGTGTGTGGGTCGTCAATATTGATATTGAGATTAAGCGCGGATATTATACCCCGCGTAACGGTTTGGCCTTCTCCCATGGCGTTTCCGATGGCTACGACGGGGTCGCCCATACGCATTATATCCGAATCTCCAAAGACTGCAACAGTAAACGGAACACCCTTGGCTTCCAATGCCGCTTTTGACACCGCCAGAACCGCCAAGTCGGAATCCCTGTGCCAGCCGATGGGCACGGCCGGGACATTTTCGTTATCGTCCAAGGAAATCGTAACCGACGTGGCATTTTCAATTACGTGATTATTTGTTGCGATGAACACATAGTCCCCGTCCTCGGCGAAAATGAAACCCGAGCCCGCGCCGGGAGCTTCCCCCCGCCCGAAGCCTCGGCCCATTGCCGCCGTCACGTTAATGCTCACAACGGAATCCTTCACCAGAGGGATAACGTCAACGAAGCTGGGCTCATTCGGGTCAATGGGAATCGCAAGCGGGTTCACATGAACCGTCGTAACGCTGGCGGTCCTGTCCACCTCAATAGTAACAACCTCCGGCTCCGGCGTAAAATGCCGCATAAACGCATATCCCGCACCCAGCCCCAGCCCCAAGGTCACACCGCCAAGGCATATCGCTATCAAAAACAACCATATTTTCCGCATAAAAATTCCTCCTTTTACGACTACAGTATACACGATACAATTGAATAAAATATGTACATATTGTAAATTTTGTGCTATGCGGACGCGCAAGGACATTGATTTCAGCGATGCGAGGAAATCGGATAAATTGGCGGCTCTAATCATTTAAAACACTCCGATATAAATCACCAGCACTGCAAAGAAAGCCCCGATGGAAACGCAAATCTGCTGGAAGCTGAGGCTGAGGCCGTTAAGCTTGGGCAGAAACTCCCGCTTGGATATGGCGTACCTGTAAATCAAAATGCCAATTGCCACGCTGGCGGCGAAAATCCCAACCTTTTCGAGGTAGCTCCAAAAACTCAAGCTGACGGGGGCATCGAATAAAAAGTCCATGGCCTGCGCGCCGCCGATTCCCAGCGCGAGGCAGATAATTCCCAAACCCAGCACAACTGCGCGTCTGTTGAAATCCGGTTCGTCGCCGCCTTCGGTACGAACCTTGCCGAGGGGCTTGCCGAAGAAAATCGCCGCGTATTTAACAAACGCCAAAATAGTCCCCAAGTTAATTAGAATAATAATCCACTCTGTTGCGCCAGTTGCGCCGCTCATTAAAAAATACTTCGAAATGCTTCCGTTAAACAACGGTGCGCCGATGATTCCAAGGATAGCCATTATATTTGCGGCGGCAATAAGGGGCGTCTGGCGCAAAGCCCCGCGGATTTTGCGGATATCCTTCGTATGATAAAGGTAGGTAATCTGGCTGGCGCAAAGGAACAACGCCACCTTAAACAGCGAATGGTTTACAATATGAAACAGCGACCCCACCCTGGAATACCCATCACCCAAGCTGAGTCCGGTTATAATCAGCCCAACTTGAGCAATTGTAGAATAAGCCAGCAGCAGCCGGACATCCGTCTGGGAAAGGGCCATAATAACCCCTGCCACGGCGGTGATTATTCCGATTACAAGAAAGAAATCCGTACCCATCCCCCCAAAAACATCCTGGAAGCGGATAAAAAGATAAACCCCGGCTTTAATATGCAACCCCGACATAATCGCGGCAATAGTAAATCGCGAGCCTGTCAGGGAATTTACCTTGGGCAGCCAAGTAAGCATGGGCAAAAGAGAGCACTTGGACGCGATACTGGTCATAATAAGTGCGTAGGGTAACGCCAGCGAACGGTCATCCATGGTGTAAAGCACTGCGGAGGCGGCCTCCATGTCCATGACGCCAGTAAGCATGTAGATATACCCCAGTCCAAAGAGATACAACTGCATCACAATGATATTCACCATCAAAAAGGTCATACCGGCAAACAAATTCCGCCGCTCCCGGTCGTACATAAGCAAAATTGTAACAACAACTGTGCTTACCTCCACCAGCACAAAAATATTAAAAAAGTCCCGAGTCAGGAAAAGGCCAATCAACGCGCCCTCCAGCAAAAAAATCAGGAAAAGGTACAGTCGCTTCGTGCGGTCGTAGGGTGTTTGCACGGTATAAATTCCCACTACAAGGAAGATAAAAACCGTCAGGCATACAAAAACGGCGGCCAGCAAATCCGCACGCAAAATGATACCCAAAAACCCTTCATAGTCGCCGACGGTGACGGCAATTTCGGATTCCTGCGTGGCAAAAAGCAGCCACGCCGCCGGAACCATAAACGCGGCCTGAACCGCGATGGCAATAACCCGAGCAATTTTAAGCGTAAAAAACACATATAAAAACACGGCTATAAGCACCGGCACAATTACAAAAAAAGTAAGCATCTGAGGTGGCATGTTCAGCTCTCCGGTCGTTCGTCAACGGTGGCCAAATCCTGCATGGGTTGCCAATCGACGGTCTGGTATTTTCTAAAAAGCGCGTTAAGCAGCGTAATATTAATTGCCGTGACGGCAATCCCGATAATAATTGCCGTAAGCATCAAGGCCTGTGGAAGCGGGTCGGCAATGGTATTGGGGTCGTAGACTTCTGTGGCATCCTGAAAAATAGGCGGGATATTCCCAAGCCGCGCCCCAAGTCCCAGCCAAAACAAAATAACGGATGTTTGCATCAGCATAATAAGCACAATCGCCTTGACGATATTCCGGCTGATAATCAGGCCAAAAAAACTGATAAAAAACACAAGTATCGGAAAAATCTCAAGAACGTGAATGTCACCCACAGTCATACTCAATCCTCCCCGTCGTCAAAAGCCTCGACTACTTCTTCTTTATCAGGTAAGCGTTCGATGGCAATGTATCTGTAAAACAGCACGAAAAATCCAAAGGCAACCTTTAATCCTACAAGAAAATTCATAGCAATAAGATAAATATTTTGAAACATTTCTGTAGCATAGCCGTAGAAATAAATAAACCCTGTGAAAATGGCGAAAATCGGTAGGATAATAATATTGATAAACACAAGCTCTTCAAGCTTCATGGCTTTTTCGATGGGTAAATCGTAAACCCCAAGCACCATAAACCGGCACACCAAAAACAGCGCAAAAGCCAAGCCCCCGAGAAAGCCTCCCCCAGCGGAGATATGTCCGTTCATAACAAGATACATACCAAAAAGCAAAATAATCGGGCAAACGATACGCATGGCAAACTTGGTCATACGCGAGCGTTCGACTTCGCTGTGCCGCCCGTCGGCGACTATTGTACGGTCAAACCAAGACAGGTGAATCACGGCCACAACAGCCGTTACCAGCAGCAACGCCTCAAAAAGCGTGTCATACACGCGATATCCCAAATAAATTGCTGTGACGGCATTTCGCCCGCCCACATCCCTCATGAACTGGAACAAATACAAATCACGAAGCTCGGTATAGGCGTATTCCGTGGTTGTGGGTACGAAAAAAATAAACAGCCCGCAAAGCATCGCCACAAACGCAAAGGCGGCAACCAGTTTAAAATAATTTCTTGGCTTAGCAGCGGACGCCATTTCTGCTTTTAAGCCGCTACCACGGCTGTAATACTTCTCGATGCACACGATAAAAAATATCGTGGCAAAGGCGGAAATACCCGCTTCGGCCATAGCCACATCCGGCGCGCCCAAAAACAAATATATCACCGAGGTAATCAGGGAAAAAACGCCAAAAAAAATCATGACCCGGTATGTCTTTTTTGCAAAGACAATCCAAATCGCGTTGACAACCCAAAATACCAGTAAAATTTCAGTGGTCAAAGCTATCGCCATCCTTGCAAATGGAAACATAGCCGCTTCGATAAGCCGCCTGGGCAATTATATGCGCAACCAGCGGGTTAAGCACCATTATGATAATAATAATAAGTATAATTTTTCCGGTAAAAAAGCTGAAACCATGCCGGATAGCCAAGCCGATTCCAATGGTCAAAAGCCCGATGGTATCAATTTTACAGGCCACAAGCAATCTATAATAAAAATCCTTTTTCGGCTGGAACATGCCAATTATACCAACAAGCATAAACGCTATGCCGATTCCCATAATAATAAAGCTGACAATCTCCTGAACGCTCACTATTCCTTGTCCTCCTGGCCCTTGCGCCTGTCCCGCTCGCTAAGAAAAAGCGCGATAAAAATAGTCCCGATAAACCCTGACACGGCGTATAAAATGGCAAAATCCATCAAAAAAGTCATTTCACTCACCGACGCGAAAATAATAATAATTATTATTATTTTACACGCAATCAAATTCATCCCCAAAAGCCTGTCCCACACGCTTGGGCCAATCGCCACACGTATCCCATAGGGCACAAGCAGCCCCAGCATTATCGCAAGCACAATGTACATGAGCTATTCTCCTTCCATGGCTGTTGGACAGTCATGTTGGGGTCCCGCCAGCGGAATTTCCGGCTCCGGCAAAATTTCGGATTTAATCAGCTGTTTCTCAATCGCGCGCAGGCCCTCAACCGATGCGGGATATCCCTGCTTATCGCGTTTTCCGATGCATAATAAATAAATGTTCTTTTTTCTGCGCTCAAGGAAAACCGAACCCGGCGTCAACGTAATAGAGTCCGCCAGCAGTATCTTTAAAAATTCGCTTTTTAGCTCCAGATTCGTTTCAACGACGCCCCATTTTGCGTCGGAAAAAATAAGCCTAAGCAAAAAAAACGCATCCAGGTAAATGCGCCCTATAAGCCACAGCGGATACGTCAGAAGCTTGTAAAAATCAACATTTTTAACCTCTTCGAAGTTAAAAAATTTCCCCATCAGATGCATACTAAGCATACCCATGAACATGCCTGTGGCCACTATCTGCCAAGAGACGCCCTCCATCAGAACGCACCAGACCAACGTCAATGTCACAATTACAAAAATAGTGTGCTTTCCCATTCCTATCCAACCCCTACAGACTCATAAAGGGACTTCCTCATTTTATTGTATTATATCATGGACAAAGGCTTTGTAAAGCAAGGGAGATAGGTTCGCAGGGCAATAGCATTTCCACCTCAGCAGGCTCAGCATGTTAGGGTATACCAAGCTCACGAAGCTTGTACCCGACCTTGCAAAAATGATAGACGATTTGTTGCGCCCTCCTTTTTCTTGTTAATATAATTGCTATAATGGCTTGGGTAAAAGGCGCGGTGACAAGTTCCGCGCCTTTTTTTCCTTAGCTCTTGCCCGCCAGATTTGCCAAGTAATTTCCTTGACTGTGGTTATTATAATTCATGGATATCCAATAAGCCAAGGATTTTTACGGTCAAATATTACATTTGGGTTACAAGTACATCTGGGATGTTGAAGTGACGCTGTAGCCGGCACAGTCTTTGTTTTTCTGTTCTTACCAGCCTGCGTCTGTCATTAAGATATCCAGCATATGCATTAAATCGCCCATGGTGAGGTTGCCTTGGGGGTTAAGCGAGCCGGAAATGAATCCGATATCGGCGGCGATGCGGATATTGCGCCTAAACTCCGGCGAGGCCGCGGTGATTCCGGGAATGGAGGCCTCGGGAGTCATGGGGGTGAGCCGCTGATTGGTCTGGAGGCCATACAAGCGCACGAGGATATCAATGGCGGTTTCGCGATTGAGATTACCGGGCGCGAGAAGATTACTGCGCTGCAAAGCCTGAATCTGTGCGGAGGTAAGATTTCCGCCCATTGTAGCGGTGGTGTTGCGGTGGGATACGGCGTGAATGATATTGTTAAACATGCCTGTGGTGACGGTCTGATGAGCGTCGAATACATGCAGGTCTGTGATGGTAAGGCGTGAAGTCACACGGGCAAGGGCCGGATTTGTGGGTGCGGCGGCAACATTTCCCTGCCCTGTGCCACCCGCGCCGGGGTCAACGGTGGGCGGGGCGTGACGGTTTACGCCGGAGAAGGTTCCCGGCCGGCTGACTTGGGCGCGCAGGTTATTTTCCGCGAAGGAGAAGCTGCCGTTCATGTCCTGCCAGCCCTGAACACCCGCGCCGCTTTGGAACAGAGCCGCCGTACCGCCGATTGGCGTAATGTGGTTATCCATGGGAAGGATTATATCCACCGGGTGGGCAAAGGTTGTGAGATTAACGGTACGCTGTGGCGTCTGCGCCTGAACACCAAACCGCTGCGGCGGAATGGCATGGCTGGTATTGGCTGCCAGCGCGGGCATTCCCGACGGGTTTGTGTTCATTGTGATATGGAAGTAGCTGCCGATGCCCGGTTGCAAGCTTCGTGTTTCCGAGGTATCAAAGGCCCCCGGCGGAATCCTGTAAACTAAGTCACCTGCATTTATTTCCAGGGTAATACCGCGCTCGTTAAACGCCCGTATAATTGAAAGCGGAATAATAACATTCCTGTTGGAAATGGGTGCAGCCCGGTTGATATGATATTGCGATAAATCCATGGTGTAAACAAAAGTCCGCTCGCTTACCAGCCGGGAAATAAAACGCTGGTCAACATTTTGGTCGGGTCTGCCGTCCGCGCCGGTTTGATTTGTACGGAAACGCCATTGAAGGGTCTGGGTTGCCGGGTCGTAGGTAATCTCAAAGTCGCGCTCCGGCAGGGGGAACTGGTCGGGCCTGTGCACGGCGTCGTATTCACCGTCGTCTGGACCTGTGTCCACTTCAATGCTCACCCATATAGAATACGCCCTGCGGGTATTTATGGGGTCCATAGCCGGCAATGTTGGTATAACAAAGGTTATGGCATCAAGAAAATCCTCGTTGTCCGCAATTTGAACCTCGTAGCTGTAGACATCCTCCTCGGAACGCCGCACCGTCAAAATAGTGCGGGCGCGCACATAGTATCTGCGATTTGCGATAAGCTCCTCGAAGCGTATGATATGCAGCGCGGCATAAGCCTCCGTGTCCGGAACATTGGGCAGGTTAAGCGGCCTGGCTGTGCCGCCTGTTGCCGTGCCGTCCTCGGCGCGGGGGGTAGACTGCCCCATATCATCCATTAAATCCGCAAAAATGCGCATGAAGGAAATGTTAAGGGCATGGGGCTCATCGGAGCGGTATTCCGCTTCATTGTATCTATTGTACATATTTAACAGGTTCTGCGGGGCACGAGCCAGGCTTCTTGGCGGCAGCGGCGGCTCGATATCCAGTGTTCGGATATCCACCAGGTTAGAGGGCTCTGAGGGGTCGGTAGCAATAGTACCGCTATCATCTACCCCAAAGGCATACGCCCAGAGATAATAGACCGTAAAGGGGAAGCGTTCGGAAATCCTTAAATGGAAATACGGCACTTCGTTTACGTATTGAATATCCAGCAAGGCCCGGGGGTCTTCCAGCTCCACGGTTTCCCCGTCCCGCGCGGCCTGAATATGCTCCCATGTTATGGGGATTACAGTGCCGCCGGGATGGAAGCCGGTGGGGCGGAAATCCGTAAATAGATGGGAAATTCTTATTTCATAAACCATGTCCGCCTGCACGCGCCAACGAACGGCCACTCTGTTGCGGGTGGTGTACCGAGGCACCTCAATCAGCACGGGTGTTGTAGGGTCTGGGATGGGACGATAGGCGTCTTCCACGGTAGTTCCGATTACAAAGGTCGGATACCAAGCGGCAATTACATTCCCGCCTATGGTGACATAGGGCCGTATGAAAATTACATAAGGAACATTTGGCTCAAGCCCCTCTACCGTGTGATTAATCACACCATTAACAGGCTCGGGCGAGCCGATGGAGTGCCACAGGGTCGGGTTATTGATAATAAGATAGCGATAAGCCTCAAAGGGGGTGTCGTCTGCCGTCCTTAGAGGGGTCATCATCAAATCGGCAAAGGGGACAACATGAACCATATAGCTGTAGCCCGTCATATCCTGAATGCGCAAGGCCGGTGGGGACGCAATAAAGCTTAAGGGCGAATACCCGTGCTGTAGCACCAGGAAATCCCTAAGGGGTCCACCCTCCTGGCGCACCTCGGTGAGGAAATCACCAACGCTTCTGGGGACATTCATATTCACATTAAGCGGGGCCGGGCCCAATCCCAAAAGCCTGCTTCGCAGGTTCGTCGAGACGCCCGGGGGATAATTGATTATATCGTTTAAAAACCCATGACGCGGGTCCATGCCGGGGGCTACCGCGCTATCACCCACTACATGGTTAATATGCGCGGCGGAACGCCCAAAAATTAATCTTGGGGGAGTGCTGCGGTCAACACCCACTACCGTATGCCATACATCACGGTTGGGAGCCCAATCCGCTTGAGGGTTGGGTTGCATGATTTCCAAGTAACGGATATCCCATCTCAAGGGGATGGATGTGTCGGTTATATTCGCGTGGACAACCTCTACCGGCGGCGCGGAAATCATTTCGGGCCTGATTTGAAGGCCTTCAAGGGGCGGCACATAAACGCTGCCGTACGCCCAGCTGGAGGTTTGGTCGCCGGGTACACGTCTGGCGCGCATACGCACAAAGTACACGCGGTTGCCCTGTATCGGCAAGCTTTCAATCCCGTATTGGGTAATAGTCTGAAAATACCTGATATAGTCAAATGGATACAGCCGCCAAGTTGGGTCATGCTGGGGAGTTGCCGGCTCAGGCTGGACGGGGTTTAGCCGTCTGGAGGTCAACAGCCGCACGGGGTCACGGACTATCAGCGGCGTTGTCAGGAGCGTAAGGGTTTCCCAGCAATCCGAAATAAAAATCTCATATTCCAGCGCAGTGTCAACAAAGCGTCCGCCAAACTCCGGGTCGGCAAGCTCGTTTTCCTCGGGGACGGCGGGATAGCGGGCAAATGCCAGCCATTCCAAGGAAAGCACACCGTCGCCCTCATGGGTAATTTCTACAATTTCCGGCCTGTAAGGGCTAAATTCCACCAAGAGCGGGTCATATACGACTATATTGGTACGCAAAACCTGACCGTTAGAAAGGTGTAGCGCAAGGGCAAAGCCCCTTCGCATACGGGGAATACCCGGGCCGATAAACCATTCGTTAATGCCCGTTAGGAAACCGGGGCCGCCTATTGTGGCAAGCTCGCCGATTCTAATGCTGACATCTTCGGTGGAGGGAGGAGGCCCTTCCGGCGGGCCGGGGGGCCATTCTTCCACAACAACATGCCTTACATAAAATGGCGGGGGCGGATGTCCGCCGATTAGGCCGCCCAAATGCGACCACCACAGCCGGATAAAGTCCGCGCCCACTTGGTCTATGTTAAGCGCGGGCACCATCATAACTTCGGTTCTGTATTCAACTAAAGCCGGAGGACTGAACGCCAGGTTAAACAGCCTGCCGTCATGTGTAAATTCCCTTTGCGGGGGCGGGGCAGGCTGTCCCGGCTCCGGCCTTGTGCGTATACGGTGAGCGGCGTTGGCCGGGTTGGGGCCCAGCATAGGCTCTACGCTTACGGCATAAGTGCCTATGGGGCGAAGAGCCGGATCTATAATTGTAAAGGTTAAGGTGCCGTCGGGGTTTCGTTGGATTTCATTTGGGCCCGCGTCTGAGGATACGGGAAAGGTACGGCCGTTCTGCCCCATAATCTGCTGACCGGCTTCATAACGTGCATAGGAAATAAACCAGTACGGGAAGACGCTTACGCCGCCCCAAGCTGGGTCTTCCCATGTGA
This sequence comes from Defluviitaleaceae bacterium, assembly GCA_009788085.1. Classification (GTDB taxonomy): domain Bacteria; phylum Bacillota; class Clostridia; order Lachnospirales; family WQUN01; genus WRAH01. The sequence continues at coordinate 34,317 of WQSB01000005.1, read as the reverse complement.
TTGTAATGGTGTTCCCGCTGCCTTCGCCAGTTAGGGCAATGTCTGTAAGGAAAATCATATCGCGGCCGGGAGGCCCTCCACCGGGGGAGTTGTCTACGGGTGCGCGTTCAGTCCCGATGTGGCGGTTGCCGGGGGGAACGGCAGGCGGCGGCAAAATAGTAAGCATTGGGTTGTGCCTGATAGGTTCTATATTAATTTCATACAAGCTGCTATGCCGCAGGTTAAGAGACATATTGCCTGTGGATTCCCTCAAGTCCCACATCTGAGGGCGGCGCTGTTGGTCATTGGTGGGAATCTGCCTCACAGGTATCGAAGCACCGGGAGCTTCGCCTATGGTTGCGTTGCGGAAACGGACATCATACCGGGTGGGGAATAATGTCCAAGAGCCATAAGAATCCCCTGCGACGAGGTTCATCTCTGCGTAGGAAAGGCCGCCATCGGGCACAGTCACAGTGGACAGTGGCGGACGTGACCAGCTTATTGAAAAGTTATACGTGCGCGATTGAACCGGCCCCGATGAGCCGCCAAACATCAATGTAGGGTCGGACACGGGACGCTGCCCCCACGGCCGCTCGTTTCGTGGCGGAAGGGCATTGGGCGGGTCATCCTCCGCGGCAAACACCACAGCCGGCATCATTCCCATCAGCATTATTATAGAAAGCCAAAACGCGATTATTTTTTTCGCTTGTTTCATAAGGAGGCTCCTTTCTTAAAGTGGCAAAAGATTGTTAAAAGCAGCTACCATATCCAAGAATTCGCCGATGGTAATCGGGCCGGCCGGGTCTATTTCGCTGTCGGAAACAAGGCCGACCTCAAAAGCGGCGCGCACTGCCTGTGCATATCGCGGGTCAAGGGTCATACCGGCGGTATTCTGGAAGTTGCGAATCATAATTCCGTCAACGCGGGTATTGGTTCTCAATTCGTACAAGGCCATGACCATTGCAATGGCCTCTTGGCGCGGTATAAGAGCTGTGGCATTGCGGCTGGACATTTGCACATTAAGATTTGCGGCGGCCCAGGTCATGGGGTCTGCCCCAAGGGGTGCGTTGGCCATGCGGGCAATCGAGCCGACAACCATGTGGCGGTTGGCGTTTTGCTGCAAATCTATGCTGAGTCCGAAATAATTCTCCAAGCCGAATCGGGCTACTATAGAGGTAATTTCCCCACCCTGAGCCACGTCGGAAATCCCAGGGATATCCACCACACGTCCCGTGAAAGCAAAGGTTCCCGGTGTGCGGGAGGTAATGGCGGGCCCGTCGAGGGTATCCAACAGAGGCTGGGCTACCCATTGCCCAACGCGCAGCATAAAGCCGTTTACGGACATATTAGCATCAGCGCTATTCGGCAGCACATGCATGGGCGCGTCAAAGTCCGTAACGGGAATTTCCGTGGTAGTTAAAATGCCGTTTTGACGGGTGGTCATATAACCTCCCACCATTTGTGTTATCCGGTTGGAGGTTCTGTCAACCACATCGTCTACGAAAGCAACCATGTCCTCGTTTGAGGTTCCGGCCTGCAAAAGATTTCTCATGTTTTGGCGCATAACGGGGTCGTCCGCAACATCGTCAACTATACGCGCGGCCCGGTCAAGCACATGCAAATCCCAGCTGCGCAGATTGCGGATATTTCTGTTGGTTGCCACAAGTGTCATTTGGATATCCGTTTGACGCCCGATACCCGGTACGCCGTGGATTTCCGTCATGGGCACACGGTTGATGTCGAGGCGTACAAAGTAATCGCTGATATCAGAACCACGGGCATCCAGCAGCCTTACCATATCCATAATTGCTTGATTATGGTCGCGGTTTATAAAGAAGGGCGCGAGCAGAATATCCAAGTCGCTGTATCTTGTGGAAAAGCCCCTTCGTGCCGCGTTGGCGTCTTCGATTATAGATGCGGGCAAATAGAATGTAATATCATTAACATCGGTATTGTGAAGCGGAATGGCCGTGCCCGGTGTGCCAAGTAGGAGACCGGCAAACATTTCAGCGGGACGATACACCATGATTGTGCTGGTTGGGGTGTTCTGCGCAAACCAGAAAGGCCGGCGCAAAAGCTCTTCCAGCTGGCGGCGTAGGAATTCAAGCCAATCGTCCTCGCCGTAATCATCATCCGGGTCATGCTCGGTAAGAATTGTTATGACATTAGACCAAACAGAATGTGACCAGCGGGACGGATCCTCGGAGGTTTGGTCCACCAGCCTGACACGCATTTGATAAACCGAGCTGTGGGTCAGCCCCGTAACCATGTAGCGTATACGGTTAATATTAAACGGGTCCAGGTTGGCGTCATTAATCATCAGCCGTGCCGGCACGTCAAAGATTTCGCCCCATTCACCCTCACCGTATCTGATTTGATACTGAAATACAAACCGTGTGGGGTCTATCCGCATGGCCTCGCGAATAAGAACCATGTGTTCATGCTCCCAGCTTACAAAGGCCATGGTAGTGCCGTCGAAGCCGTAACGTACCGAGCCGTCCTCCTGCCTGAGATTTATCGGAGGCTGAACGGGAGTAGTCGTAACCGATTCCTCAACCCAGGTAGAGGTTGTGCGGATTTCCACATAGTCACCAAGCTGGAAATCCCACACTCTTTCGATGCGCACGGTTCTTACATAGAAGAAGTACAGGGTGTTGGGCATAAGAGTCATGTCGGACAGCTCTACGATATTGGGCCTGTAGCCATAGAAGATACCGTCGTTTGGCTCATATATAGTTTCGCCAGCCGGCAAAACCGTAAGAGCCCCGCCGCTTGTTATCCAACCCTTGCGCAAGTGCAAGGGCACGTTTTCAAGAGAGCTGAGGAATTCCGAGAAGTTGGGGTTGCGGTCTCGCATTTGGGCGTCGGTAAGCCTAGGCCCGTCTTGGATTCTGATTATTTCCCACTCTATTCTAACTCGGGGTTCGTAATATTCGTTGTAGTCCGCTTCCTCCGGAGTGAGGAACATGGGGTCCCAGCGTACCGACGCGGACATTTGGTCAAACTCATACACATGCAGATTTGACGGCGCGGGAGGATGAACCTCACCCGGGCCGGGAATTTGCGGCGTACCCACTGTAGTATCCGTTACAATACCCGTCAGGTCGGAAACCACGGGGCTTTCATATCGAACCAGCCATTCATTCGGCACAACTTCACCCACATCATCCAGCAGCGGGATAAACTGCTGTATGGCCAAGTCCGCAAATAAGAAATAAGCTCTGTTCTCTTCCACTCCGGTTAAGTAGAAGGTTACGATATGGTCTCCGCCTTGGTTTATCCGTTCGCGGGTTATATAAAATGAGTCGCGGATAGCTTCATCGCCTATAAAGACAGTTCCGTTCGGGGTAGGCGGCGGCGCGGGGTCGTTTGCCGCAGGGAAGTGGTTTACTGTTTCACCCCGGCTTATTGTAAGCGCGGAGCCTGTTGTAGCCTCCCGTGTGGCACCCGTCCATATAAGGGGGATGTCTGTAATACGCACAACGGCGGCGCGGTCCGCGCCTATGCCGCGCAGTATATTCTGATACGCACTTAGGTCAAGCTCAAAACGGTTATATCCGGGAGCGGTATTAAAGGTGAAAAGCCCCGGAGTAGAAAACGGCACGTCTATAGTGGCCCCTCTGCCGCCGCCCGCAGTGGAGGGACGGTATCGCGGGCTCAAGGGCATTCCCGGGGTATTACCGGCATCCCCGCTGAAAAACGTATTCATAATGGCCTCTTCAAACTGGCCTATATACAGGTTCGTCCAAAGCTGGACTTCCATTTCGTACAAAGTACCAAGGTAGGTTCCTATCGCACCCATGGGCAGACCAAAGGTAACCACAAGCTCGGGAGGAGCTTCCGGGTCTGTGCTGGCCACTACCGAAAGATGTGAGGGGGGCGGGGGGTCAAGCTCGGTTGTGTCTTCTATAACTATATAATCAAATAAGCTCCAGGCTTCGCTGGCCTCAAATGTTGCGGATGTATCGTCGTTGAGGTCAGTCCTGGTCCATCTGTTAAGCTGCACATTCATATAGTACAGTCCGGGGAACCAAAAATCATCCCGGAAGAAGGGCGGCCAGTTGGGGCGATACCGGCGCAGCGCGTCCGTTCTAATATCCACGGAGGCAAAGAATACCGACTCGCCGCTGATTGGGTCCATACGGAAGCCCAATTCCGACTCTCTCCATTCCCCGTGACGGACAACGGGTCGCCCGAATAAATCCGGGTTGTCATTGTCGTAAAAATAGCCTCTGTAACGCACTGTCGGCAGGTAGAATTCCAAGGGCGGCGCGCCGGGGGTTGTGGCGGGGATTTCTATTAGCGTTTGGGTGCCCTGCATGATTTCCACAACGACACGCATATAGCTTTCATGATAGGGGTTTGTAAGCTGGGATTCCGGCATGGTGGACAGCCCAAGCATGTATTCGATATACAGGGAAGAACCAAGCGGCTGCGGTTCCGCAAGCAGGTATACAATGTCCGCAACTGTGCCTATGTCCCAGGATGCGTTAAAGGTCAGTCGTGCCGCGTGTAAATCACCCTGCACCGGCCGGGACAGCACATTGTTGATTTGAAAATTATTGGGAAGTCCTATTGTCGGGGTTCTGTCCGGCGTCCAGATAACATTTTGAGAGCGGAATCCCGGCGACGGCATGTCAATGGGGTTGTTGATATGCTTGGTAAACCAAAAAACCCGGTCTTCCCCTGCAAGCATTCTGGGAAGGGGGAAGTACAGGTGCTGCTGCACACCGATTGGAAGCAACTGCGGTGCAAAGCCATCAGGCGGGGTGCCGTGCATTTGATACCAGCCGGAACGTGCACGGCCTACGCTGTAGTTAAAGGGCTCTAAACGGATAAACGGCCGTCCGAGCTGCTCTGTAAAAACAAAACGCAAAAATGTGTAAAACGGATTTTCATGCGTACCCACACGAGCCGTTGGCCAACCAAGGAAGTCTGTAACAACATCCTCCGCACCTGTCCACATGAAAAGGAATACTTCATCGTATGACATGCTTGGGCGCAATCCGTCTACCCTGACGCGCACACGGTCGGCTTCGCTTAAGTATGTCTGACCCCGCCGCGAAAGCAAAGAAACGTCGGTAAGCTCAATGTCATAATTGCCCTCTGCCAGGATTGTTCCCGGGGGAGGGTCATCCGTTTCGGTGAAGTTATCCACATCACCCAACTGGAATTCTACGATAAAGTCTTCCGTAGTGGGTATTTCGGCCGGACTTTCGGTGACGCCTGCGGAGTCACCCACATTCGCAATCAAGCGGACTTGGAGGGTATCCCTCAAGGTGGAATGGCCGCGTATAGGCTCGACAAATTGCCCTGTTTCCTCGTCAAACAACGTGGGCAGGTTAAAGCGGATATCCAGCCCCACGCTAGGGGTGCCGGGGCCAAACGGCGTTGAATCGTCCGGGTAAGGGAGCATCTGAGGAGGCCTAATCGTCATATTTAGGTTAGCCGTGTTGTAAACCGGAAACTCCGCGCCGACGGGAGGGTTAAACAGAGCGGGAGCGACACTTTCGTACTCACCGGCCAGGCGTGCTGTTATGGTATGGTCAACCAGTTCCCACAATCCGCTGCCTGGGGGACGCTCTACTAAGTTCTGCGCGAAGGGGATTGCGTTAATCGTACCGGCGTCAATACCGGTGAAAACATATACGGTTCCGCCCCTGCCTGTAACAGGCGGCACTATAAGAGTAGGATGGCCCGGAGGCGATGAAACACGGTAATTGGCTACATTTTCCGTAAAATATCTGGTAGCATGAGCAGCGCTGTAATATTCTAAGTGGAACTCATATATTGAACCGGGGCTTAAAATATCCTCAATGAAGAAATAGAATTGGTAGGGCACATTGGAAGCAGTGGACGGCACCCACAAAAAGTGAAATGTTCTGCCGCCGTAACTGAAGGAATAGCCACCGCCGGGTGCGATGTTAAAGCTGGGGGTAAGCATGTCTAGGCTATAGGGATCTTCCAGCGGGCCTCTCAGATTGTTTGGGGTGTTGGGATAATTCGGATGGTGCGAAGTGAAGTGCGGATATGTCAAAGGACTGTATAACGCGCCGGGCGTAACGAAACGCACACGGTCATTTATGCGGTTAAGCCCGGGCAGAAGACCGCTGGGTTCATCCGGATTTCTACCATTTCCGAAATAGTCGCGAGCCGATTCAAATGTGTCAAGCACCGGGACATAGATGTGAAAGTGTCCGGATTCAGTTGGGTCTCGCATTGGGTCGCCAATGTTTATATAGCCTGCAAAATATGTGGGGCCGAGATATCCCGTGGGTACGGGGACACCGCCACCTGTTACATATCTGCGCATGTATATGTCAAAGTTGACCATCAGTCCGCCCGTGGGTGGGCCACCCTCGACCAAGCCTTGTATATGCCTGACTGTAAGCTCGTTCCGCCTTCCCGCGGAGTCGAAAAACCGCAGCACATACATGCCTTGTTGGCCGGGAATTCCCGGAGTAACCGCCCAGTTAAGCATTACGCTGCCTTCAGCGACTATAGGGTTACCCCCCGCTACGCGATGCAGATGTGGGAAATCTTGCCCCGGCACCGCCGATAATGTTCCGTGAAAGGTAGCCTGCAAATCACCGCCCCTCGCACCTACATTGTCCCAAACAGGGTCAATCGCTAAAACCGTCAGCGACGGCATAGCAAAGGGCACTATTAGACCAAATACCATTATTAACGCCATGTACAGGGCTATCTTTTTCTTGAGCCCTTGCAGATTAATCTTTTTCATTTTTTTATCCCCCCGGGATTGGTTTTTATATGTCTTTTACGTTGTTATTCTTTATATTTGTGCGGATAGGGTCATTGTGACTCCTCCTAACCCCCACAGGCATACTTCGCTAATATCATTATATCGGATAACAGGCGTGAAAAAAACAGGGAATAAATGTTCTGTCACTCAGTGTGTAGCTTGCGTTACATGCATGTTACACATTGCGCGATTTGTGCGAATATCGTCACAATTTTTCCCAAGGCTCGTCCACACTTTGACAAAAGCTGCATTTCTGTTGGGGATAGAATGATACAGCAACATATACGCGGAAGGGGAGCCCGCTGTGGACATTCCTGTAAAAATGCCGGGGCGAGTGGCCGGGGGCGTAGCGGAGAAGCGCGTCAAGCGTGGTCTGGACAAGCCGCGGCCACGGCCGGGCAAGAATGAGCTAACGACGGTACTTATTGGGGCATTTGGATTTTTTATTGGACGAGCAATGGTGTTTACGTTTATAAATCCGTTGGCACTGCCGTTTTTGGCGGCGTTTATGGGGGCGGCTAAGGGTTTCTATTTTACCGCCGTGCTGATTTCGCTGGGGCTGGCAACGCGCATGGGCGATTTGCTTACGGTGCGGTATTTGCTGGCAGTGGGTATGATGTGCGCCTATTATTTCATCGGAACAAAGCTGGCTGGGGAGCGGCGCGGTTGGTTGAGGCTGCCTTACGTTGCGTCAGCGGCGGCGGCGATTACGCTGATTTCCGGTGTGGCGGTAGCCATTTCCTATGATATGAGTCCGTTTTTGTTTACCGTGGCGATTCTGGAGACAATCGTGGTGGGTACGCTTACGCTGGTTCTCAAGCGGGCCCATGTGATTCTCACGGGGCGACGTCGGAGGGCAAATTTGCTTTCCGGCGAAGATATCGCTTCTATTACTATTATATTGTCTGGCGTGATTGCCGGTGCGTCGGATATCTATGTGGGGGCGATGCCCCTTCGGATTTTCTTCTGTGTATATGTCCTATGTATTGTGGCATACCGGGGCGGCGCGTCCATGGCCGCGGCGGCGGGTATGCTTATGGGCTTCTTTTTGCATTTGGCAGGCTATTGGGACGCAAGCTGGGCGGCAATTCTGGGGTTGGCCGGCCTTGGTGGCGGCTTTGCCAAAAGCTTTACCAAACAGTGGGCGCGTCCGGCAGTTATTGCCGGAGTCGGCATCATCGGCGGGGCCGCGCTGTTTATTCTGTCGCGCTCAAATTTCGCCTTCTCCATGGTCTATTCCCTGATTGCGGCGGGGCTGGCCTTTGTGATTACGCCGCAGTCATTTTATTTTAATGTGGCGTCGGCAATCAATCCCGTTCTGGACAGCGCGGATGATTACATGGACAAAATAAAGGAAGAAACTACTCGCCGTTTGGACAGCTTTTCCGGCGCGTTTATGAAACTGGCCGAGACTTTCAGCGGCTTATCGAAGCCCAAAACCGGGCTTAATAAGCATGATATCGCGCTGCTTATCGACGACCTTTCCAACCGTGCCTGTGCGACCTGCCCCAGCCATGAATGGTGCTGGGAAGAAGATTTATACAATACGCATCAACAGATTTTCGCGATGCTGAATGCTTGCGCCAACAAGGGCGCGGCAAATTTAGATGATTTGGACAAAGGTTTTCGCAAGGAGTGCAAATCCCCGGAAGTGCTGCTGCAAGAGCTTAACGCAATCTTTAATCTATACCGCAACGACCTGCGCTGGCATAATCGCATTGCCGAAAGCCGGGAGCTGATTAGCCAGCAATTACACGGCGTGGCAGGCATCGTAAAATGTCTGTCCGACGAAATTGACATTTCCCTGCGTTTCCATGAGGGACTCGAAGAAGAAATGATAATGGCCTTGCTCAAACAGAAAATCGAAGTGGGTAGCGTAATCGTCTTGGAGGACAAGACCGGAAAATATCGCGTGTCCATCAATCACAGCCCCTGTCACGGGAAAAAAGCCTGTGCCAGTGAAATCCTGCCCGTGCTTAACACCGTGTTAAAGCGCAAAATGCGGGTGGAAAGCGGGGCCTGCGAAATCCGTGGCGCGGTATGCCATACCCGTTTCATTGAGGAGCAAAAACTGCAAATCACCAGCGGCGTGGCGCACAAGGCGAAAAGCACCCGGGGCTCCGGCGACAGTTATTCCGCGATGGAGCTGCGAAACGGCTCGTGCTTGCTAGTCCTTTCCGACGGGATGGGCAGTGGCGAACGCGCCCGCCGCGAAAGCGCGGCCACCGTCGGCCTTTTGGAAGATTTCATCGAAAGCGGCTTTGACAAGGAGCTGGCAGTGCGCATGATTAACTCCGTGCTGATTCTCAAAAGCAGTGAGGAATCCTTTTCTACATTAGATATATGTTCCGTAGATATGTACACCGGCCAAGCGGAATTCATAAAAATTGGCGCGGCGGAAACATTTTTGCTTCGCGACGGAAAAGTTTCCGTCATACGTTCATCGTCACTTCCCATAGGAATGCTAAACGATGTAGATTTGGAAATTACCGAACGCGAGCTAAAACACGGCGATATTATCCTGATGGTAACTGATGGCGTAACCGACGCCGAAGAGGACTGGCTTTTGCCCGCCCTTAAAACCTGCCGCTACGCCAACCCCCAAGACCTGGCCGACCACCTGCTGGCCGAGGCCGTCCGCCGCTCCGGCAAAGCACCCAAGGACGACATGACAGTCCTTGCCGCCCGTATCTGGGAGAAAGTTTAGCATTGTGGACATGTTATAGACGATTTCGTTGAAAATGGATATATTCACAAGGCAAAACTCTTGGCAGCTGAATTTTACGGCCTAACCTCCATGCCCTTGGTGATTACGTAAAGATTTTCGGGGGAGCCGATAACCCTTGCGCCGTCGTGGAGCTTAACTTCTTTATCGATGATGGCGTGTTCGACTACGCAGTTATTTCCAATGTGAGTGCCCTCCATTATGATGGCGTTATTAATGGAAGAAAACTCGCCGGTGAAGACGCGACGGAAAATGACGCAACGGTTGGCACTGCCGTTAAGAATCGCACCGCTGCCCACCAGACAGTTTGTGACCCGTGCCATGTTATTGTATTTCGCGGGGGGTTCATCCTTGGGTTTGGTTTTGATATAAGGGGATTGCATCATAAAGGAGTTGCGCATATCCCGGCGCAGAAAATCCATATTGCAATCGAAATAGGCGTGGATATTGCCCAGGTTGCGCCAGTAACCGTCGAAGCGGTAGCCATAAATGCGCAGACGCTTGCGGTAGCGGGAGAATAAATCCCGCACAAGGTCATAGCGGCCCTCGGATACAATTGTTTCGATTAATTCGATAAGCAGCGGCCGAGAGATTACATACACGCCGATGGAAGCCAAATCGGATTGAGGCTCAAGGGGCTTTTCCTCTAAATCGGTCAGGCGTTCGGCGGCATCCAGTTCCATTACGCCGTATTGTCGGATGTCGTCATTGTCGGGAACTTGGCGGTAAGCAATAGTAATGTCGGCATTTTTACACTCATGATAGGCTATCATATCATTGTAGTCCATTTTGTAGACGCAGTCTCCGGAGGAGATTACCACGTAGGGCTCGTTACTGCGCCGCAGAAATGTCAGGTTCTGATAAATCGAGTCTGCCGTGCCGCGAAACCACAGGGAATTGTCACCGCTGAGATACGGCGAAAGCACAAACATGCCGCCCTGCTTGCTTCCGAGGTCCCACCATTTTGGGGACGAGAGGTGGTCGTGTAAGGAGCGGGAATTGTATTGGGTTATAATCGCAATTTTGGTGATTCCGGAATTGGTCATGTTGCTTAAGGGGAAGTCAATGGCGCGGTAGCAGCTGCCCACGGGAAGTGCCGATGTGGCGCGGGTTCTTGTAAGCTCGCCCATGCGCTCGTTTTTCCCGCCCGCTAAAATCATACCTACGGCTCTCATGCTCTCACTCCATTCGCGTTCATTGGTTTTACGATGCTTTGGCCGCTTTCCAGGCGGCCGCCAAGATAATCATGAGGCTCTGTTTTGCCGAAAATTACGCAATTTTTCCCGATGCTTACATTGTCGGGAATGGTGCTGTGTTCGCCTATTACGGTAATTCCCGTGTCATACAGAAGGGGCTTATGGACATTTTTGATATTTTCGCCGTCGCCGATGGTTACGCCGTCACCGATTGTGCAGCCGGTATCTATGATGCAGCGTCCAATTGTAGTATCCTTGCCGATATAGCATTCTTCCATGATAATAGAGTCACTCACCGTCGCGCCCTCTTCCACAATTACCCCCGGCCCCAGCACGGAGTTGTAGACATGCCCCAGAACCTCACTGCCCTCGGAAATAATACTTCCGGTGATTTCGGCATTGGGCCCGGTATAAAGGGGAGGCTGATGGTCGGCGTCGGTATAGATTTTATCAAAGTTTTCATATAAATTAAAATCGGGCACGGTTTGAATTAAATCCATATTGGCCATCCAATATGAGTCGATTGTGCCTACATCGCGCCAGTATCCGCTGAAGGGATAAGCGTACATGCGCTTGCCCTCCTCCAGCAGCAGCGGCAGAACATGCTTGCCAAAGTCCGAATCGGGGTGGATTTTATTGTCTCGCTCCAGCGCGTCCCGAAGCACATCCCACCGGAAAATATAGATTCCCATATTGGCCAGGTTGCTTTTGGGCTCGGGGGGTTTTTCTTCGAATTCATAGATGCGACTGTCTTCCTTTATGTTCATCAGGCCAAACCGGCTGGCCTCTTCCCAGCTTACCGTAAGAGCGGCTATACTTACGTCGCAATTGTTTTTTTTGTGAAAGGCCAGCATCCGGGAATAATCCATTTTGTAAATGTGGTCGCCCGATAGTATAAGTACGTAGTCAGGGTTATACTGGTCGATGAAGTCTACATTCTGATAAATGGCGTCGGCCGTACCCTGAAACCATTCGCCGCTCTCCCGTTTTACGTGAGGCGAAAGAATCATTACCCCCCCGACACGCCTGTCCAAATCCCACGGGGTTCCTATCCCGATGTGTTGATTAAGGGTGAGAGGCTGGTATTGGGTCAGCACCCCCACAGTGTCCACTCCTGAGTTTATGCAATTGGACAGCGGAAAGTCGATAACGCGATACTTTCCACCGAAGGGAATCGCGGGTTTGGCCTTGTTTGAGGTTAGAACCCCCAAGCGGCTGCCTTGCCCCCCCGCTAACAACATGGCAATCATTTCTTTTTTACGCATGTTATTCACCACCAGCCTTAGATTTTTTCAATGCAATTATTTCACCAAATATCTGCATAGTCAATACACAAAATGCCAGATAATTTGATAAATTTCTTGCCCGCAAAGCAAGTAAGATATAGTGATTTTTACAGAGAGCAGGAGGCAGATTATGTCAAAACGTGGGAAGATAAACCTAAATGGTAAAAAATCTGTGCATTTTATCGGAATCGGAGGCATTAGCATGAGCGGCTTCGCGGAAATTTTACACCGCGAGGGTTTTAATATTAGCGGCTCGGACGATAATTCGTCAGATATCACAAAACGCTTGCAGAGGCTGGGGATTTCGGTGGCCATACCCACCGCCGCCGAAAATATCACGGATGATATTGACATGGTGGTCTACACCGCCGCTATTAAGCCGTTTAATCCGGAGTTCCGGGCCGCCGCCGAAAAAAAGCTTCCTTTAATGGAGCGTGCCGCCTTTGTGGGTTTGATTTTGCCGGGTTATGAAAACACCGTCTGTGTCGCAGGGACCCATGGCAAAACAACAACCACGTCCATGGTGGCCGAAATTGCCATGGCGGCAGGGCTTGACCCTACGGTTTCCATTGGCGGCCATATGAACCGCGGCGGTTTGAATTACCGCATCGGAAGCTCGCCCTGCTTCGTGCTGGAGGCCTGCGAGTACAGCAATAGCTTTTCTCATTGGCATCCACAGGTGGGCATGATTTTAAATATAGAGGCTGACCATCTGGATTTTTTCGGAAGCTTGGACAATGTAACCCGCGCCTTCGGGAAGTTTGCATCAAATGTCCGCCCCGGCGGAACGCTGATTATCGCAAGCAATATTCCGGATTTTGAAGCTATTATAAGAGGCCTGGATTGTGAAATCGTGACCTTTGGAATGCCCTCCGAAGGTGCGGAGTCTGCCCGGTTCTGGCCGCGAAATATTTCATATTCCAATGGCAGGCCCTCCTTTGATGTGATGGATGGTGAGAAATTTTTAGCCCGCGTAGACCTCCCCATGCCGGGAAAATATAATATGCTCAACGCTTTAGCTTCTTTCGCAGTGGCGTGTTCGCTGGGAATTTCCCCAGAAGTAACCGCCGCCGCCCTGTCCGATATAATGGGAATCAAACGACGGTACGAGTTTAAAGGAACATGGCGCGGCATAGAAATTGTGGACGACTACGCTCATCACCCCACGGAAATACGTTCGTGTCTGTCCGCCGCGAAGGCCTCCGCATTAGGGCGCATCGTATGTGTTTTTCAGTCTCACACCTACACCCGCACGAAAAGTCTCTTTGATGATTTTGCGGATTCCTTCGACGACGCGGACAAAATTATCCTTGTGCCCATTTTTGCCGCCCGGGAGTCTTTTGACCCAAGCGTCTCGTCAAAGATGCTTGCGGAGGAGATTTGTAAGCGCGGCGGTGATGCGATAAGTGTAGAAAGTTTTGACGAAGCGGGAAAATTTCTTCGAAGCGCACTATGTAGCGGAGACCTGTTGATAACCATGGGTGCCGGAGACGTGTATAAGGTGGGGGAGGAGCTCTTGCGCGTGTAGTTATCCACATTATCCACAATTCTTTACGGAAAACTTTCAACTTGCTTAATAAAATTTAACAACTCTAAGAAAAGCCCGCAATCACTGGATAATTTGACACAATCCAGCAATTGCGGGCTTTTTAGGCTCTTCGAAAAGTTTTCACCATAAAAATGTGCATAAAAAACACTTGACAAATTAACCTAATGCCACACAGTACGATATAAACTGACATTACAAGCACCATCTGTTATCCACAGAGTTATCCCCACAATCTACATATTTTGTGGAAAAGAAATGATACCCAATTCACCCAAAATGGGGTAAAATGACCATCCGAGAATGAGTCCAGAAACGAGAGGCGAAAATATGAACGCTTTCAAAATGAGTTTAGGGTACGAACGTTCGCACATGGATTTGCCAACTCTGTTTGTGGACCATTACATGACGGACTGTATTCCTGTTTATCCGCTGATTTACATATGGAGCCTGCGCCGCTTGCTGGATGGGAAATCAACCTCTTTTCAGGAGATGGGCGAACGCTTTCATCTTACTGAAAGCGACGTAATAAATGCTTGGAAGCATTGGGAAGACATGGGCTTGGTCAAAATTAACGGGGCGAGCATTACCTTTTTGCCCGTGAAAGCCCCTGAGCCCGTCGCCGCCCCGAAAGAAACCGCTACTGAAATCATCCGCATTCCCACCGAGGCTCGCCCGCAGTACACCGCCCAGGAGTTGGCATTGTACCGCACCCAAAGCCGCGACATAGAGCGGCTTTTTGGCCGTGCCGAAAAAACCTTGGGTAAACTGTTGTCATACAATGATATGAATACCATCTTCGGATTTCATGACTGGTTGCGCCTGCCCATTGACGTAATCGAATACCTTCTGACTTATTGCGCCGACAACGAACACCGAAACCTGCGCTACATCGAAAAATGCGCCCTTGACTGGGCCGACAATAATATCGACGACCTTGAAAAGGCCCTGACTTATGTTCAAAGCTTCGACCGTGACTACCGCACGATTTTGCTTCACATGGGACAAGCAACAGGTTATCCCACCCCCGGCCACAGGAAATATATGGACAAATGGCTGTATCAGTGGAACATGCCCCTTGAGTTAATCCAAGAAGCCTGTGACCGCTCCGTGGCGCAAATAAACAAACCCAAGTTTGCTTATGTAGACAAAATTTTGGCCGGCTGGTTTAAAAAAGGTATCACCACTTTGGAGGGTGCGGCGGAAGCCGATAGGGAATTCGCAGCCGCGCGGCCGTCCGCCGCACCTTCGGGCGTTGGCACAAGCCCGTCAAAAACAAAGGCGAACCGCTTTATCAATTTTAACCAGCGCGAAAACGACCATGCTTTATATGAAAAATTAGAACGCGCCTACCGCGAGCAGAAATACAGGGTGAGTGAGTGAGACACAAAAAAATCTACCATAATATAATGCGTGAGTACGAAGCCGCCCGAGGCCAGTCGGAAGCCGCGCTTGCAAAGCGAAAGACTAACGCCTATGAAAGCTTCCCCCGGCTGGCGGAGCTGGACAAAAACTTGGGCGCGTTGGGTGTAAAACTCGCCAGGCTTGCCCTAACCGGCGACGAAGCAGCCATGTTAATGGCCCGGAAGGAATCCGTACGCCTAAGAGAAGAGCGTCTTGCGTTGCTTGCCAAAAAGGACTTGGACGAAGTGTTATCCCCTTGTTATCGCTGCAAAAGCTGCTTGGACACGGGGTATATTCACACTTCCCCGGCAAGCCCCGCCACTATGTGCGCTTGCTTAAAGCAACGCCTCATCGACGAATACTATAACCTATCCAATATGAATGCAGTTCTTCGGGACGAGAACTTCGACACCTTTGATATCCGCTTGTTCAGTACGAAAACAGACCCCTCTGAGGGTCTTTCTCCGCGCAAAAATATGGAGGAAATCAGCCGCGTAGCAAACTCCTTTGTGCAAAACTTTGGAAAAAAATTTACAAACCTTCTATTATACGGCGAGACAGGCCTGGGCAAAACCTTCATCTGCCACTGTATCGCCAAGGATTTATTGGACAGGGGATTTACCGTGCTGTACCTGACCGCCCCGCGCCTGTGCAAGTTCATTGAGGATTACCGATTCAACCGGGAGTCCCTGACCGAGCCGGAGGAAATGCTGGCGGCGGTTGACGATGCAGACCTTCTGATAATAGATGATTTGGGTACAGAAATTTCAACCGTTATTACGTCTGTTGCACTTTTCGACATCATCAATCAGCGGTTGATTTCGAGGAAATCTACAATTATTTCTACTAATCTTACAACAGTGGCCTTGGAAGCCAACTATTCGGAGCGTATTTATTCACGATTTTTGGGCTGCTATGAAATATTTAAATTTTTTGGCAATGATATTAGAAGAAAGAAAAGATATGGTGATTTACGTATATAATAAAAAAAGCTAGGAGTGACTTACATGAACGAAAAATTGAGAATACTTAAAATGCTGGAGAATGGTCAAATTTCGGCTACGGAAGCCGCATCATTACTGCAAGCCGTGGAGGGGGGCGGGACGGCATCGTCTTCGCCACCCCCCTTCGCACCGCCGCCCGCACATGCCCCCTATACGCCACCACCGGCACCGCTGCCTCCTCCGCCTGCGGCATCGACCGGCCGATATGATGGGTACGCCACCAATAACCCGGGCTCCGGCTCACCTTCGGGTATTGACGATTTAAGCCGCAAATTCGAAAGCTTCGCTAAGGACATGGCTCCTAAGGCACAGAGGTTCATGGAATCCTTGGCCGACAAAATCGACGGCGCGGCAAGTCGTGTTTCCGGCGCGTTTACCTCAGACCCCCACGGCCCCGGCGGCCCCACAGCCGCCTATGACCACGGCCAATCCCACCGCCCGGCCTCTAAGCCCTTCGCACCCTCGGGTGGCGTGGTGGAAAAAAACATTGAAATGGCCGTGGAAACCGGTGGATACAACGAGCTTAGCTTAAACGGCTTAAACGGCGAGGTGCGCGTAAAAGGCTATAACGGAGACAAAATCACTGCCCGATTGGTCTACCGCGCCAAAAAAACCGGCAGTTCAATCGAAATGGTAAAGCTGGGCGGCAAATATTTTCTCAAATACGAGCCCGACGATTTCCATTTGGTTACGATAGACGCTTTTGTGCCCGAACGCGCATTTAGTGTAATAAAAGTAGACGGTGTGAACAGCAGCTTGGACTGCGCCTCCCTCGCCGCCAGTGAAATGCGCTTCGTAAACGCCAACGGAAGCACCCGCCTTGCGGGCCTTTCCGCCAATAATATTCATGCCGAATCCAGCGGCGGAAGCTTTAACATTTCCAACATATCCGCCACGGGCGCGAAAATAGAAAACCTTAACGGCCCCATGGACGCCGGCGAGCTTGACATCGCAAACCTAAAGATTTCCAACTACAACAGCCCGCTGTCAATGATGATGTCCAAATTCGCCCGCCACTCCGAATACATCTGGAGTGTGGAAACAGGAAACGCTAAGCTTAATATCAATTTGCCAACCATGCCAGACCTCGGTTATCACATCAAGGCCCACGCCGCCATGAGCGAAATCCGCCTAGGGCTCACCGGGCTGCAATTCCTAATCAACGAGCCCTCGCTGGTGGAAGCCAGAAGTGTCCACTTCGACAGTGCCGCCAAACGAATAAAAATGGCGGTTGAAACTTCCAACGCGCCATTGGTTATTAATTAAAGGATGTTCTTGTTTTAGAAAATCGAATATGCTGCGATGATGCTTACAATAGTAATCGAGACGGTGGAGACCAGCTTGAACAGTGTGTTAATTGAGGGGCCGGTGGTGTCCTTGAAGGGGTCGCCGACGGTGTCACCGATGACGGCGGCCTTGTGGTTTTCAGAGCCCTTGCCCTTATCCTTGCCCAGCTCGCCGCTCTCGATGTATTTTTTGGCGTTATCCCATGCGCCGCCGGCGTTGTTCATGAAAACGGCAACTACGAAGCCGATAACGGTCGCGCCGGCGATAAAGCCTACGACGCCTTCAACACCAAATATCAATCCGGTAATGATGGGCAGAGTAACGGATATAACTGTGGGCAGCACCATTTCCCGGAGCGCGCCCTTGGTACATAAATCAACACAGGCGGCATAATCGGGGTCGGTTTCTTCTTCCATGATGCCCTTGATTTCGCGGAACTGACGGCGCACTTCCATTACAATGCTTTGGGCGGCGCGCTGAACCGCGCTCATTGTCATGGCGGAGAACACAAACACCAGCATCGCGCCAAGGAACACGCCGATTAGAACGGACGGATTATTCAAGGATAAATTCAGACCGGGGAAAAATTCGTTGGGTACATAGCGATACACGCCGTCTCCTACGTATTGGGCGTAGTCCAGGTATCCACCGTGGGAAGCTACGTAGCGGGTTGCGATATTAATATAGGAAACCAGCAACGCCAGCGATGTCAACGCCGCGGAGCCTACCGCGAAGCCTTTTCCTGTGGCCGCCGTTGTGTTGCCCAGCGCGTCCAGTGCGTCTGTGCGCTCGCGGACTTCGGGAGGCATGTGGGACATCTCGGCTATACCCCCGGCGTTATCGGCCACGGGGCCGTATGCGTCGGTAGCCAAGGTGATTCCCAACGTGGAAAGCATTCCCACCGCTGCCAAGCCGATTCCGTACAGGCCATATGAGAAGTTGATTGCGTAGTCTGCATGGGTGGTGTCCATAATTCCGCCGGAAGCAAGGAAACTCACAACTATCGCCACGACAACGATTATAACCGGGGCGACAGTGGATTTCATGCCAAGGGAAATTCCCGCGATGATAATTGTGGCCGAGCCCGTTTCGGAAGCCTTGGCGAGGTCTTTGGTGGGCTTATAATGGGTCGAGGTAAAATATTCCGTGAAATAAGCGATAAGCGTACCCGCCGCAACACCCGCGATAATCGAGATGTACAATCCCCACCACGGTGGCGAGTCACTGCCCATGCCGCGCATTATGAACCATGTAACCGGCGCGAAAGCGATAACGGCCACGGCGGCGGCGGCGTATGTTCCCGTACGAAGAGTTGTAAGAAGCTGTGCTTGGGAAGCCTTTTCCTTGGTGCGAATCAAAAACGTGCCAAACAGCGACGCCAGCATTCCCACAACGGCCAAAGCCACGGGCAGAAACATCGCCGCCATAACCATATCAGTGCCGCTACCTATGAACGCCGCGTATCCCAGCGCGATTCCCGCGTGCATGGATTTGATATAGCTTTCATATAAATCCGCGCCCATGCCGGCTACGTCGCCTACGTTGTCGCCTACGTTGTCGGCAATGGTTGCGGGGTTGCGCGGGTCGTCCTCGGGAATTCCCGCTTCGACCTTACCAACCAAGTCCGCGCCGACGTCGGCGGCTTTAGTGAAAATGCCGCCGCCCACACGGGCAAACAGCGCGAACACCGCAACACCCACGCCAAACATTACCATGTTCTCGGCGATTTGATATGGCGGCAGTTCGAATACAAAATGCAAAAGCAAGAACCAAACGCTTACATCCAAAATGGACAAGCCAACCACTGTGAAGCTCAAAACCGTTCCCGATGCGAAAGCCACCTTGAGGCCCTGATTCAGGCTTTCCCCCGCGGCGTTGGCCGTGCGCACATTAGCCCGGGTGGCAATACGCATTCCGATGTATGCCGAAAGCTGGGAAAATATCCCGCCCGACAAAAACGCAAACGGAATAAACGGCGAGGCGTGGCCCAAAACAGCCAGCACTCCCAGCGCGATAACCACGATTACATAGAAAACTGCCACAACTTTAAACTGACGCTTGAGGTACGCCCCCGCGCCCTGCCGGATGGCGTCCGCCAGCTTGCGCATCCTGTCGTTGCCCTCGCTGAAGCTCATTACCTTTCGGGCTTGGAAAAACGCAAAGCATAACGCAATCAGCGCGCCCGCTATGCCTATTGCAAATGCTACGTCAAAATTCATTCCCTCTCACAATCCTCTCATTTGAGAAATTTTTCACAAACGGCATTCTACGTCTTTTTCTAAGGATTTGTCAAGGATTTTAGCTTGATGTATAATTCCGCAAAGGGGCTGATATGGTGAACTTTCGGGTGGGGCATGGATACGATGTGCATCGTTTGGCAAGCGGGCGGAAATTGGTGCTTGGTGGAGTGGAGATTTCGTTTGAAAAAGGGCTTGACGGGCATTCCGACGCGGATGTGCTGACCCACGCCATAATGGACGCGCTGTTGGGCGCGGCCGGGCTCGGCGACATCGGGCAATCCTTTCCCGACACCGACGTATTATATAAAAATGCGTACAGCATAGAACTTTTGCGCAAAGTGGCGGTACGGCTAAAGGAAAACGGCTGGCGCGTGGGAAATATCGACGCTACGATTATCGCCCAAGCTCCAAAGCTCGCGCCATATCGCGCCCAAATGGTGGAAAATATCGCCAATGCGCTGGAAATTCCCCCGTCGGTGGTGAATATCAAAGCCACCAC
Source organism: Defluviitaleaceae bacterium (assembly GCA_009788085.1). Lineage (GTDB taxonomy): Bacteria > Bacillota > Clostridia > Lachnospirales > WQUN01 > WRAH01. The sequence goes on along the minus strand of WQSB01000005.1, from coordinate 14,388 downwards.
CGAAGAGGGACTAGGCTTCACCGGGCGCGGCGAGGGCATGGCCGCCCATGCGGTATGCTTAATAGGAGGCAGCTCATGAAAATATATAATACCCTTAAGCGGCAAAAGGAAACCCTTGCGCCAATCGCGCCGCCGCAAATAAAAATGTACACCTGCGGACAAACGGTGTACAACGACATTCATATAGGAAATGCGCGGTTTTACGTTGTATTTGATGCGATTCGGCGGTACTTGGCGCATAAGGGCTATGATGTGAACTATGTGCAAAATTTTACGGACATTGACGATAAAATTATCCAAAAGGCATGGGATGAAAATTGTACTGCGGAGGAAATCGCGGAGCGGTACATCGCCCATACATTGGAGGATTTGGACGCATTAAATTGCCTCCCTGCCACAAAAAATCCCCGTGCCACAGAGGAAATCCCGGAAATCATAGATTTAATTCAGCAGCTAATCGAAAAAGGCTTCGCCTATGAAAACGCCGGGACGGTGTACTACGATGTGGTCAAATTCGAGGGATACGGCAAGCTTTCGCGCAAGAATATCGACGACTTGGAGGCTGGCGCAAGGGTGGAGGTTGAGTCCGGGAAAAAGAATCCTACGGACTTTGTATTATGGAAGCCGGCCAAAACCGATGAGCCTTTCTGGGAAAGTCCCTGGGGCAACGGACGCCCGGGCTGGCACATCGAATGCTCTGCTATGGCAAGGAAATATCTGGGGGATGAAATCGACATTCACGGTGGCGGGTCGGATTTAATCTTCCCCCATCATGAAAACGAAATCGCCCAAACCGAAGCCATCACGGGCAAAAATTTCGCAAGATGTTGGATGCATTGCGGCAGCCTCACAACCGACCATAAAAAAATGTCCAAGTCCCGGGGAAATTTTTTCACCCTGCGGGAAGTCGCCGAAAAATATAGCTATGACATAATCCGTTTTTACCTTTTAAGCGGTCATTACCGGATGCCCATGGAATTTACGGACACTGTAATGGTCGCCGCCGCACAGGGTTTGCAACGAATAAAAACCTGTTGCGCGAATCTACGCAATGCGGCGGATAAAACAGGCCCCGACACCACAGAAGACATGTCTCTTTTCAAGGAAGCGGAATCCTCCGCCATTCGCGCTTTTGAATCCGCCATGGAGGATGATTTTAATACTGCCAACGCAGTTACTGCCATTTTCGAGCTGGTGAAATTCGCAAATACCCACATGGCGGACACAACCAAGCACACAAAAAATTTTTATGATGGCCTGTTAAATACTATAGGGCATCTTTGCGAAATTTTGGGCCTCCAAATAACCGCAAGCGAGGAAAACGCAGGCGGCGAAGATGCCGAAATTGAAGCCCTAATCGAAGCGCGTCAAGCGGCCCGGAAGTCCAAAAACTTCGCCGAGTCTGACCGAATCCGCGACGAGCTTACGAAAATGGGCATAATATTAGAAGATACTCCCGACGGTGTGCGTTGGCGCAGAGGGTAGAAAAGGAGAGCCACTATGGAAGCATTAGCACAACAAGAGGCAAATTTTGAACCAAAACGATACACCTATTCAGAGTATGCCGCATGGGAGGACGATAATCGCTGGGAGCTAATCAACGGTGTGCCCCGAATGATGGCCGCGCCCTTCGTTTCCCATCAAGCCGTTTCAGGGGAATTGTATTTTCAGTTTAAGAGTTTTTTGAAGGGCAAAAAATGCCGAGTGTTCTACTCACCCTGCGATGTCCGTTTAAACCACAAAACCCGTGATGATATCGTGGTACAGCCGGATTTGCTGGTTGTGTGCGACCGCAATAAAATTGAAGATGGAAAATCTGTAAAAGGCGCGCCTGACCTTGTGATTGAAATCCTGTCTGCGTCAACGTCGAAGTTTGACAAAACAACCAAGTTTACGCTTTACAAGCAGGCTGGAGTGCGGGAATACTGGATTGTTGACCCTACGGATAAAACCGTGGGTGTTTATATTTTCGAACAGGAAAACCTGGGTATGCGATACTATGCCGACAGCGAAAAAATTCCCGTGCATGTGCTGGAAGGTTGCGAAATAGACCTTTCCACCGTATTCGAAGAGTGACGGGCGCGGCGGAGCTGGCCTATTTGGGCGACGCGGTTTTTGAGCTGATGGTGCGGGAGAAGCTTTTGGGGGAGGGCGTCCCCTTTCGCGCGTTGAACCGGCGTGCAAAAGCATATGTCTCCGCTGCCGGACAGGCGGCTATGTATCATAGGATTTTCCCAATCCTTTCACAAGAAGAGCAAAACATAATCAAACGCGGGCGCAATTTGCATAATTTGTCCCGTGCAAAAAACGCTGGGGTCTCGGAGTACCGCCACGCCACGGGGCTGGAGACGCTCTTCGGATGGCTGTACCAAGCGGGCGAAACCGCACGCCTTAACGAAATTTTCGCGCTTTGCGTAGGCGAGGAATGAATTATCATGGCAATTATGGTGCTACTAGATGGTGGCTTCGATCGCCCGGCGATTCTCCTTTCACAATTGCCCTTATCAATCGTGATGGCACCCTGAATTTGAGTGGAGACAGTGTGTATGCCGAACATCACAGTGGGATTGGCGTTCGCCCTGCATTGTGGATAAATTTTGATTTATGGGTAAATCTCAATTGAAAGAGGGGTAAATAACAACATGGACAAAAGCAATCTAAAGATATATCTGGACAACTGCTGTTACAACCGACCCTTTGATAATCAAGGGAAGATACGGATACGATTGGAAACAGAAGCAAAGCTTCATGTCCAATCAAGCATCCGAACGGGATTATATGACCTTTGCTGGTCATTTATGCTGGATTATGAAAACGATAAAAACCCTCATGAGGAAAATCGGTATTCAATCGGACTGTGGAAAAGATTTGCAAGTGATTTTTGCCCGCCCTCGGAGGCTACTCTTAATCGTGGTAAAGAATTTATGAAGCATGGCATTAAAAATGCAGATGCCCTTCATATTGCTTGCGCTATAGAGAGGCATTGTGAGTATTTTCTCACAACTGATAAAAAGATTTTGAACAAAGTCATAGATGGAATCAGGATTATCAGTCCGATTGAATTTGTCGGAGAAATGGAGAGTATACTATGAGGACAGATAGTGTATTGCGTTATGAGGCAATGGAAGCACTCACACACGTTCTTGGCGAAGTAGACGCAGAGCGGTTTATAAGCATGATTAAGCGGGATACCTTCGACTATACTGAGTGGCGGCGAGGACTATGGCGCGATATGACTATAGATGAAGTCTATACGGAAGCTGCAACCCATTTCAAAGGAGCGTATCAAAATGAAACGGGAGCATGAAACCGAAAACACGGCCCTAATCCTTGAAGGCCGTAAGGCTGTTTTGGAAGCCCTAAACCACGACAAGCCCATCGACCGGATTTTACTGCGCCGCGATGGAGACAAGCCTATTGAGGGAACGTTGCGCCTAATTGCGGCCAAGGCGCGGGAACGCCGCCTAGTGGTGCAGGAAGTAGACCGGGCTAAGCTGGATTCGGCTTCGGAAACGGGGCATCATCAAGGGGTAATAGCTCTGTGCCCGGCGGTGCCCTACGTGACGGTGGACGACATTTTAAACATTGCCCGCCAGCGCAACGAGCCGCCGTTTATAATAATTCTCGACGGCGTGACCGACCCGCATAATTTGGGGGCGGTTCTGCGCTCTGCCGAGGCGGGCGGCGTCCACGGTGTTATTATTCCAAAACGCCGTGCCGTGGGCCTCACCGGCACAGTGGCCAAGACATCCGCCGGAGCAATCAATCATATGGCTGTGGCTAGGGTAAGCAATATCTCCCGCACATTGGACGAGCTGAAAAAGGCCGGCCTGTGGATAACCTGCGCCGACCCTTTGGGCAAAAGCCTCTATGAAACCGACCTGAGCGGCCCCGTCGCGCTGGTGCTGGGTGCTGAGGGCGAGGGTATCAGCCGTCTTGTTGCCGAAAAGGCAGATTTCTCCGTAAGCATCCCCATGCTGGGGCGCATTTCCTCCCTGAATGTGAGTGTGGCAGGCGGCATCCTTGTATACGAAGTCGTGCGCACACGCTTGAAAGCGGCACAATAGCCGTGCCCGCCCATTACATGCTGGTTGACGGCTACAATGTGATTCACGCCAATACTTCCCTCTCGGCCATGGCCGCCGAATCCCTTGACGCGGCGAGGAAGCAGCTTTGCGACGCTTTGTGCGAATTCCGCGCCTTAAGCCGGTATCGCATTATTGTGATATTCGACGCGCATCTTGTGGCGGGCGGCGAGGGCAGCGTGGAGAACTACCGAAACATAAAAGTTGTATTCACAAAGGAAGCGGAAACCGCCGACAACTACATAGAGCGAGCCGCCTATAAGCTGGCCCGCTCCCAGTCCCGCGACAAAATAACCGTGGCCACCTCCGACGTTTTGGAGCAGCTAATCATTCTGGGCAGCGGCGCGAGCCGCGTTTCCGCCGAGGACTTGTGGACGGAAATAGAAGCTGCCCGCCAAGAAATGCGCACGCGCTTTATCCAAAACCGCCCAATCAAAAGGAACCCCATCGAAAGCCTGTTGGACCCGGAAACCGCCCGGAAATTAGACGAAATGAGATACAAAAAATGACCGACAAGCAATTAATTCACGCCGCCCGCGCGGGGGACACGACAGCATTGGATATTTTGTTGCGCCGTTTGAAGCCGCTGGTGAAAGTCAAGGCAAAGGCATATTATCTGACCTCGGGCGACCCGGAGGATTTAATCCAGGAGGGGATGATAGGCCTGTACAAGGCCGTGTTGGATTTTGACGAACAAAAAAACGCCACATTCGCGGCGTTTGCGTCAATATGCATAGTGCGGCAGATTCAAACGGCCATTAAGGCGGCTGCGCGACAGAAGCATATGCCGCTTAACACGTCGCTGTCCTTGGATAACGAATTCACCCAAGATGATGCCGATGCCCCGGATACTTATATAGATAAGCTTCCCGACCGCAGAATCAACGACCCGGAGGCTCTATTCCTAGGCCGGGAAGCTCTGAGGGACATCGACGATTTTATAAGGCATAACCTGTCCCCGCTGGAAAGGGATGTCTTGACACATCACATGGACGGCAAGACCCACGCCCAAATAGCCGAATTTTTAAACAAAAAGCCCAAATCCATCGACAATTCATTGCAGCGCATCCGCCGGAAAATCGGCAAGTTTCACCACGGCAAGAGCAATTCCGGCAAATAGCCCTTCTGCTTTCTTAAAATCATAATCTTCTCGCCAAAAACCATAATATCCCCTCCTATATAAAGGAAGTATATCAATCCCCTGCCTGCAAGCAACCGCAGATTGAACCGGCAGCAACTACCAGTTGCCCTATGGCTTGGCAAATTGCAGCTGCGGTTTTTTGGGCTCGGACGCGAACCGGATATAGAATACGGCCACGGATATAATTTTGGCCAATTCAATTAAAATGCCCATGATGTTCCAGCGGAAATCGCCGTAGAGGATATTTATGGGCGTTTGTGTGAGCAAAACAATGGCGGCGTAGATTACCACCGTAACACGGACGTAGTGCACGCCCGGCAAATACTGCCCCACAACAAAACCCAACGCCGCAATCATGCCAAGAACGTGCAGCCATCTGACCTGCACTGGCGCGTTGACAACGGTAATCGTGCCGGCAACAATGGCTATTACTATCATTACCAGCAGAAAGTTGAGCCCGGCCTCCTTGCTTTCCGGCGTGTTTTTGGAAAATATTCTGAAAAACACCAGGTTGCGGACGGTACTGTAAGTAGCGGCCACAATCAGCGAAAACTGTGTGCTCATCCCCGTCGCAAGCCCGATGGCAACAAACATCATCATCCAAAACAGGCTACCTATGCCGGTGATAAGAAAATACCTTGTTTTATCCTTTATTTGATATGATGTAAACTCGAAGCAAATTGTGATTAGGCCCAAAATTTGCGCCGCTATAAACCATGTATTCATTGATGTGCCTCCTGTAAAGTCTCGTATTTTCTGCAATATGCAAATGCCAGTGCGCCCGGCCCCGCGTGTGAACCGATGGCCGCGCCAACCTCGGTTATGGGGTTGGCTATTATAATGCCCAAAGAAGCCTCGGTTGCTTCCTTGAATGCAACAGCGTCATTTTCGCTGAGTATATGGCCGATGCTTAGGCTTATATTTTGGGTTTCGTCTTTTAGCGCGTCAACCATGGCTTCGTTAATCAGCTTTAGCGCGTTTTTTCTGCCGCGTACATTGTCCAGCTGGGAAACCTCTCCGTTTTCCAGCTGCAATATCGGGCACAGTCCCAAAATCCCGCCCACAAATGCCGTCGTGGGGCCGATACGCCCGCCTCTTTTGAGATATTCCAGGCTTTCCAAGGTAAAGTAGATTCGCGTGGTCGCAAGAAGCTTCTCCGCAAACTGAACATTTTTTTGCAGGTTGTATCCCGCGTCGCGCATTCTAATTATCTCCCGAAGGATAAGCCCTTGGCCTATGCTTACGTTTAACGAATCCACTATTTTAATTACCCTGTTGGGATAGTCCTCTTTTAGGATACCAGCGGCAAGCACGGCACTGTTAAAAGAGCCGCTAAGCTTGGAGGATATAGTCAGAGAAAGAATATCCTTCCCTGCCTGAAGATGTGGTGTGTATAGGTCAATATAATCCTGCGGGCTGGGCTGAGCCGTTTTTGGAAAAAGCCCTTTGTCGGAAACAAGGCGGTTGAAATAATCCTCCCTCCTTATGTCTACGCCCTCCTTTAAATGTGTTTCGCCGTCAAAGCTGATATAAAACGGCGCGATGTCTATATTAAGCTTTTCCGCTTCTTCCTTAGTAAAATCGCAGCCTCCGTCAGATATTACCCGGTACATAAAAAAATCCCTCCTTGTTAATTTTACGTGCTATACTCTTATAGACAGAAAAAAACAAGCCTTGGTTGCAACTGTGCCTGTACTTTTTCTGTCTATATATATGAATGGCGAAAAATAGGGAGGTGGTTAGTCTGGAAGATAATATGATACTTGATATGTATTTTGAGCGTCAGGAATCGGCCATTGACGAAACGCGGCGAAAGTATGGCAACCGACTCTTTAGGACATCGGTGAATATTTTATACAGCAACGAAGACGCGGAAGAATGCGTCAGCGACACCTTACTAAAGGCCTGGGAGGTAATCCCGCCGAACCGTCCCCTTATGCTTGGCGCGTTTCTGGCAAGGATAGCCCGGAATATTTCCGTCAACAAGTGGCACGCCAAGGGCGCGGTAAAACGCGGTGGCGGCGAAACCGGCCTGCTTCTTGACGAATTGGAAGAGTGCCTGACCTCTTTAAGCGGGCAGCCAGAAAAGGAGTACGAAAAACACCTCATTACCGAGGCGATAAATTCTTTTTTAGGCAAAGTTGACAAAGCGGCGAGAGTCGCCTTTGTGCTGAGGTATTTTCACGGTGAAAGCATCGGCACAATTAGCGGCCGCTTTCAAATGAGTGAAAGCAAGGTCAAATCAATACTTTTTAGGGCACGAAAGAAACTTCGTGTTCATTTGGAAAAGGAAGGGGTTGTAATATGAGCTTATTTACCTGTATCGGGGAAATTAATGATTTGTTTTTAGAAGAAGCGGAATTTGCGGACATAGCGGCTTACGCCGCATCGCGCAAGCGTTTGGCAAAGTACGGGGCATTGGCCGCAGTAGCCTCCGTCGGTGTTGCCGTGGCTTTCCGGCTGCTTCGTTCAAAGCGGGCCGCCGCGTAAAAACATTCAGCCGCCTCACAAACGGCTCCGCTTACAATGCAAGCCTATGTGCCGGTGTATGCCTCGTTAATTGTTTTCACAAATGCTCTCATGCCGATTTTTGGCTTGAAAATCATTAAATTCCATGATAAAATCATAGCAACTTGATGTGAAGTGTGGAGAGAATGACTTTCTAAAAAGCCAAAACACACTAAAGGAGGATTTACTATGTTTAACAGCTTAAAGAGCAAAATCATTATTCCGAGTGTCGCTGTTTTAATCCTACTGGTGGCTGTAATCATCATTTATGCTGCTGTCAGCGTAAACAACTTCGCAGATGAAATCACAGAACAACGGCTTGACACAGCAGTCCAAATGACAAATTCTTACATCGAAAGCATACAAGAGCGCAATCGGATTGCAAGTATGGCAACTGCTGAAAATTCTTCTGTACTGGAGCATTTGCGAAATTGGAATGCCGGGATTAACCGTGCTGAGAATAGAACGGCACTCCTTGCTTACCTAAACTCGATTAAGGCTAATGTAGGAATTGATACATTTGTAATAATTGACCAAAATTTTGATGTGATGCTTCGCTCCCACGCTCCCGCACAATATGGTGATAATGTATATGGCGTGCCGCTTTTTATGCGTGGTTTTGCGGGTGAGGGTGTACCCAGCTTTTCTTCCACGAGTGCAATCCCAATGTCTTTGTCGTACTTAACGCCTATTTGGAGTGAAGGAGTAATTATCGGAACCTTATCAACCAATATGGTTATGTCAAACGATGCGTTTGTTGATTCTTTTGCCGGTGCACTCAATGCGGAAATCACTATTTTCGCAGGTGATGAACGCGTGGCTACTACCCTTTTGAACGAAAGCGGCCAGCGCGATATAGGCGTTTTAGCTCCACCGGAAGTTGTGCAAGCGGTTATAGATGGAAACCAGCACTACACAACGGAATTAACCTTACAGGGATTGCCGTTTAGTGCGTACTATTTCCCGCTTCACGGTTGGGACGGCTCAGTTATCGGTATGTTTTTTGCAGGGTTTTCAAACGAGCATACAAACGCAACCACTGCCGCATTGCAAACTACTTTGATTATTTTTGGAGTTGTAGGACTTTTGGCCGCCGCCGGGTTGATGTTTTTCTTGATATCGAGGTCATTAAAACCCCTTAATATACTGACAAGAACTGTAAAAGATGTGTCAAGCGGAAATATCAATGTTAATATAAACAGGGCAAACTTACCCAAAGATGAAATCGGCACACTCACCCATGATGTTTGCGGTCTTGTGGATGTTATAAAAGACATAGTTGGGGATTTAACCAAAGCACAACAGGAGTATTTAGTAACTGGAAATATGCGCTATACAATAAACGCTGCTAAATACCAAAATTCGTTTGAGGAAGTAATTGGTCTTGTAAATAAAATACTTTCGCAAACCGCCACGGACATAATGAGCATGGCTGATGTGCTTAACAGCATAAGCGACGGAGACTTTAAGTCAAGTTTGACGATTGAAGATTGGCCGGGCGAATGGAGTGTTATACCGCAAACAATAAACAGCCTTACCGACAACCTGAATTCGGTCAGCACAGAAATTGGTGCGATGATTGATGCCGCCGCCAACAGAGGCGACTTGCAATTTCAAATTGATGCAGCTGAATACAGGGGTAATTGGCGCGAGATTATGGAAGGGCTTAACAGCATAGCCATTGCCGTTGACAAGCCGCTTAAACTTATAGAAGTGGCAATGGACGAAATGAAAGCGGGCAATTTTGATATAGCCACTATTACTACGAGAATGACCTCAAAGGGTCTTGATTCAAACGTGAATAATTACAAAGGCGTATTCAACCATATCCTGACAAGCTTCGTCGGGACTATTGGGGAAATCGCTTCTTATATTCGTGATATAGCAGAATGTTTGGAGGCTATTTCCGGCGGAGATTTGACCAAAAAAATCACACGCGAGTATGTTGGCAATTTCAGTACAATTAAAGGCTCACTCAACAATATTTCAACAACGCTCCACAAAACTATGTCAGAAATTTCGGTTGCATCCGAGCAAGTGCTGTCGGGTGCGAAACAAATTTCAACCAGCGCGCAAGAACTGGCAAACGGCGCGCAGGAGCAGGCAAGCTCGGTGGAAGAGCTTAACGCCACGATTGACGTTATAAACCAACAAACCCGCCAAAACGCCGACAATGCAAAGGAAGCAAGCGAAATTTCCAATAAGTCAACAGCCAACGCCAAAGAGGGCAACACTTCCATGAAGGAAATGCTAATGGCAATGTCACAAATTAAGCATTCATCGGGCGAAATTTCCAAGATTATCAAAGCTATTCAAGACATTGCGTTCCAAACAAATCTTCTCGCGCTTAACGCCGCCGTGGAAGCGGCGCGGGCAGGTGACCACGGTAAAGGCTTTGCCGTGGTTGCGGAAGAAGTACGCAGCCTTGCAGGGCGTAGTCAAGAATCCGCAACCGAAACCACGGAGCTTATCGCAACTTCAAACAGCCGTGTTGAAAGTGGGTCAGAAATTGCGGAAGCTACATCAGAATCATTAGACATGATTGTGAGAAACGCCACCGAAGTATCAGAAATTATAAACAGTATTTCTGCTTCATCAAGTGAGCAAGCGGAAGCAATCTCACAAGTAAGTACCGGGCTTTCACAAATATCACAAGTAGTACAAAGCAATTCGGCTGTTTCCGAGGAAACGGCGGCGGCATCACAGGAATTAAATTCGCAAGCAGAATTACTCCAACAGCTTGTAGCTTATTTCAAGCTGTAAGATTGTTGAAAGAAGGTAATTACGTGTTTGACATCAAGGCACTGCGTGAAAATTTTGAGGAAACCAAGAGGCTTTTATCCAAGCGGGGGAAAGACTTCCAATTGGAACGGTTCGAAACTTTGGACAAACGCCGCCGCGAGCTTATCCGTGAGTCGGAGGACATGAAGGCCAAACAGAACGCGGCTACAAAGCAGATTCCCTCGTTAAAAAAAGAGGGCAAGGATACCGCGCCTCTGATGGCGGAAATGAAAGAGCTTTCCGACACGATAAAGGCTCTTGAGCCGGAGGTCCGCGCCATAGACGAAGAGCTTGACGACTTTCTTATGGGCATTCCCAATACGCCACACGCCACCGTGCCGGAGGGGCTTTCCGAGGCGGACAATGTGGAAATCCGCCGCTGGGGAGAGCCTCTCGTTTTTGATTTCGAGCCAAAGCCCCATTGGGATTTAGGCGAAGCATTGGGCATTTTCGACCCCGCAACCGCCGCCAAAATCACCGGTTCGCGGTTTGTAATGCTGCGCGGCCTTGGCGCACGGATGGAGCGGGCATTAATCAGCTTCATGCTGGACAGGCACACCGCCCACGGATATGAGGAAATCAGCCCGCCGGTAATAGCCCACCGCCGCAGCATGGAGGGAGTGGGCCAGTTGCCCGACAAGGAGGGCCAGCTTTTCCACCTTTCCGACACGGATTATTTTTTAATACCCACGGCGGAAACGCCCCTTACCAACATTCACCGGGAAGAAATCATCGACGGGGCACGGCTTCCCGTTAAATTCTGCGCGTTTACGCCCAGCTTCCGAAAGGAAGCCGGCGCAGCCGGACGTGACACCCGGGGACTCATACGTATGCATCAGTTTCCCAAGGTGGAGATATTTATGCTGGCCCGGCCGGAAAATTCCTATGACGAGCTGGAAAGGCTCACCGCCGACGCGGAGGATATTTTGCAAAAGCTGGGCTTGCCTTACAATGTCACCAAGCAATGCGCCGGGGATTTGGGCTTTGCCAACGCCATGACCTATGACCTGAATGTTTGGATGCCCAGCTATAATAAATATGTAGAAGTCTCAAGCTGCTCCAACTTTGAGGCGTTTCAGGCCCGACGCGCCGGTATCCGCTTTAAAGACTCAGGGGGCAAGCCTGTTTTCACCCACACCCTAAACGGCAGCGGCCTGGGCGTAAACCGCACCATCGCAGCCATTTGGGAGAACTTCCAGCAAGCCGACGGCCGCGTAAAAATCCCCGGGGCCCTAGTGCCTTACATGGGAGGGATTACGGAAATAAGCGCGAGGTCTTAATCTAAAAGCCCATTTCCTCATCATAACCCTCCCGGGTATAGAGCCAGCCGCAAATCCCGGCGGTAAGCGGGATTGTTAGGAACATGCCAAAGCTGCCCACCAACGCCCGAAGGAATTCCACAATAATCATTTCCATGTTAAAAAGCATAGCCATAGAAGTTGCGTTGGCGAAAATAACCAGAATCAGCGACAGCGAGCTTCCGATATAGGCCAGAATCAGCGTGTTAAGCATGGTGCCGAGGATATCCTTGCCGATATTAATGCCTGATTTAAAAAGACTTGCGAAATCGGATTCGGCCCCGGCCTGATGAACCTCCCACAAGGAGGAAGAAATCGACATGGCCACATCCATAATCGCGCCCACCGCACCGATAATCACTCCTGCAAAAATAAGGGCCCGCAAATCAATATGGTTTTCCAGTATTAAAAGCAAGTGGGTTTCATGGTCAACAACTCCAGTCAAATTCAGCACAATATCCATTACAAACATCAAGGCTCCGGCCAAAAGCACGCCGCCTAAGCATCCCAGCATGGCGGACAGTGCTTTTTTATTTGGCCCAACTACCAGCATCAGCGTGGACACGATGGCGTATAAGCACACAATAAATGTGGTGATATAAATATTCCGGCCGGAAAGGATTGCCGGGACAAACACCAAAAACACCGCCAGACAAGTAAAACCCAGCGCGACAATAGCGTTAAAGCCCTTCTTGCGCCCAAATAGAATCACCAGCGCGAGAAATACCACGCTCAAAATCATTATGGCGTTGATTCTCACATGATTTGTAAAAATATACCGATGGTTGAAATCGTCGAAAATAAGCAAAATCCTGTCTCCGACGCTTATCTCACGCTCGTCGCCCATGGTGATATGCTGCTCCGCAGCGATAATCTCTCCGCGCCGTCCCCGGCCCGTCAATCGCACTTCAAAAAACAAATATGTGGTTTCAAACCAAAGAGCCCCTATGCCGTGTGGGTCTTCCACCCTCTCAATAACTCGCGTCACAACCCCGGTATAATACGACGGGGTGAACACATCATCCGGCCCGGCCCGCTCCCCCGAGGCGAAGCGGTTCCCCACAAACAAAAATATTGCCGAAAGAATCAGCACACAAATATAAAACGTCTTATTGCTTTTTTCCATTTCATTTGTCTCCTTGGCTAAATCAATTTGCCGTTCACAGAAAACCAGCGCAGGTTTGGCAACTCCTCCCGTAGCTCAGCGAGTTCAGCCGGGGTATACTTTTTTCGCAGGGTCGTTTCGCCTGTTCCAAAAACGCGCAGGTTTGGCATTTTTCGCAGGAATTCTAAGTCCTTAACGGCGACGCGCTGGAGCGTGCCGGACGCAATAGTTAGGGCTTCTAAGTTGTTTAATTCGGCCAAGGGGGAATAGTCCTCTATTCGCTTAATCGGTTTTTAGAAAGTCTATCCACTCGTTAAGGATACGCTTTTTCTCACAGGCTGGGACTAAGCCGTAGTTGAAGTAAGGGAGTCCGTTAAGCTGTGTACAAGCAATACACACCCGTTCTTCTCCCTTGTACTCTTTCAATTCAGTTTAAAAATTATCGCTAATGGGATACCATTCAAAGCCACGATTAATTTGTTCTTCGGTTAAAGCTGGCACTTGCATACCTCCCGCATTTAGAACTTATGCCGTTTGCTGTATACAATACCCAAGGCCTGAATCGCAATCAGCGGCGTTACGGAAATGAAAGCCAGAATGCCAAAGCCGTTTGTTAAGATGGACTGTGCCTCTTGGCCGGCGACGATTGCGGCGGTGGCTACGGCCTGAGCGATGCCCAAGGTCAGCGGAGTCAGCACCGCCGAGGACAGCGCACCGCCAGAAACCCCGCCAGAGTCAAAGGCCAGCCCCACAAAAAGCTTTGGCGTAAATTTCATCATGGCCACAGCCACAATGTAAAGAGGCACGATGAACCACAAAATATTTATCTCATACATAATCTTTACGATTGCAAGCATGGCTGAAAACCCAATGCCCACGGCTAGGGTCATTCTGGTGGTCATGCTTTTTATTGAAATCATTTCCTCAAGCTGGTCGCCAAGAACGGTAACGGCGGGCTCGGTCAGCGTGATGGCCACGCCAAGCACAAAGCCCACCAGCAGCAGCAGCCAACGAAACCACTGGGGCCGCACCGGGTCCATAAAAACCTCGCCGATATACTGTCCTGCAAAGGCAAATCCAAAATCTATACTAAACAGAAAAATCAAAAGCCCCGCAAATACGGGGATAATCCCTACCATTATCCGTACGAAGGGTTTTTTCGCCATCTTTATTAAAAGGAATTGGAACGGCACAAACGCAATCAGAAGCGGCATCAGGGCGATAAGCGTGTCGGTAAAGCTCGCGCCCAGCACAACGGCCACGTCCGTGGGCAGCGCGCCCGGGTTATAAACACTTTCGGGGGGCATTCCGCCATGAATGAACCGCAAAACAATCCCGTACAGGAAAACCGACAAAATCGGCCCCACAGAGGCTATCCCGATAATCCCAAAGGAATCCTCATTCAAATGGGCTTCATTCAAATGGGCCTCCGCCCCAAGCCCCGCCGCTCCGCCGGGCAAAGCCCGGCTC
>WQSB01000004.1 GCA_009788085.1 Defluviitaleaceae bacterium | reverse complement strand
CTCGCCAACGGCACCGGACGGGGGATACGCCGGGTGTCCGGTGCCGTTGGCGCGAGACGGGCCCCCTATATAGCTTACCTTTTTTTCACATCCGCAATCCTAGCCTGTGCTATTGCTTCAAGCAGCAAAACCCCGGACGCAATAACATACGCAGCAAAAAAGGCAATTCCCGCAGATGAAAGGCCGTTAAAAATCCACTGCAACCCCATCAAAATAAGCGGAACAAGGCTTAAGGCAAAAAAGATAATCTTTAGACGGGGATTTGCGGACGTTATTGAAAAATTTTTGGCCTCACTATAATGGGCTACAAAACTTACATAAATCACAACCCCTAAAGCACAGATGCCCAATATGCCCACAGTAAGGATATTAATATTTTCTATGGGCAAAGCCACTACTGCCCCGCCGAATAATAAAAGTGTGGCCAAGACAGCCCACAATGCAATATATCCGGCCTTGTGGCTTATGGAGTTCACACGCTCATCTGTTTCATAGAATTTCATTTCATCTTTTACAGTAGAAAGTTCTTTTTTCACCTCTGAATCCTTTGACAATTGGATTATCAACGCGGCCACAAAAACCACAACGGATAACCCCAGCAAGCCAATGTAAATTCCGAGGCCGCCATCATGACCATCTATAAATCTAAATATCAACGAGACTATGCTGTAGCCAAACAATCCGCCCGCGCCCAACTGTAGCACTAAAATAATATATTTTAACGGCCCCTTTAGTTTAGCCGGGGGCGATTGCGGGACTACTTCCGCTTCCGGGTCATGCTCGTCAGGAGATGGCTCCTCCGGATTCACATACAGATGCGATAATTTCTTTTCTTTAAGCCATCCGAAAAACAAGTGTATAGACCCGGCCACCAGGATAACCATGATAAGCAAAATAACGCTGCTCTCGAATAACATGCCTATCGCCACGCTGCCGGCAAACAGCAATATCAATTCAACAACTGCCAGCAGCCACCTTTTCCACCTCGCGCTCTTTCGCGGAGTGGTGTTTTCCTGTTCGTGTGTTGGAATTTGCATGGTTCAATTCTCCTTTTTTTCATTATTTGGATTCCAAAATAAATCATTCAGGGTCTTTCCCAATGCTTCGCAGATTGTGATGCATAAATTGAGCGATGGGTTATAATTCCCCGCTTCAATCAGCCCAATAGTTTGCCTTGTTACGCCGACCTTTTCGGCCAGCTGTTCTTGCGACAAATCCAGCTCGACACGGGCAACCTTCATTCTTATGTTTTTCACGCGCACTCACCAACGCTTTCTTCTTAGAGAGCCTATTGTAATATATATATTGCATTGAGTCAAGTTTATACGACAAATAATTTCGTCAGGCTAATTTTACACTCTTTTGCAGAAAGCGTGGAGGGGCTTGTGTGGTTGCTCGCTATGCGCCGCGGTCGTCCCGGCTGGTTCGGTGGATAAGCCGGGTATCCGCCTGAAGGTTATTACCTTCGCGGACACTCCGGCTTTTATCCACCGAAATGTGCCGGACTACTGCGCATCATGCTCGCAACTCACACAAGCCCCTCCACGCCGCTACATAGTAGAAGTTAGAAGATTAAAAACCCTGCATTCTAACCCATATGGAATGGGATTTTATAGCAAGCCAGTCAGCAACACGGAAATCAATTTTCATCCGCCTTGGGGGAGTGGCTGGCTTTCAGCGAAGCTGATTCGCGTTGCCGCGTTAGCGCATTGGCCCTTTCCCGGGACACCAGCGGAGCATGGGCAACCGCGCAACGAGCGAAACCGGCCACTCCCTCAAGGCGGATGAAAATTGATTTCCGTGCTTCAAATCGGTCTTGTATATGGAGTTTTCAGGTGCGCTTGATATATAGCAAGATGATTTGGACAAAGGTTTTTTTTAACTCTGTTTGGATTTTGTTGTCCGGGAGAGGGGCGACTGTTAGTATATCGCATGATGCTTCACAGCATGGCGCATTATGCCGGTAAAAAATCGAGCGTTCGCAAAGGCGATAAGCCTTTGGGCGAATGCCGATTTTTCCGGCAATACCAGCCATGCGGCCGTGAAGCATAGCGATATACTAACAGTCGCCCCTCTCTCGGGCATGGGACGGGTCACGCAGAAATGAAAGCAACTAACGTAATTTTGAGCAAAAAAAGGGCCGTTTCGAGAACAGCCCTTAAGGTCTGGTAAAGCTCAGGGTATTTTACAAAGGCAGCGTCGCTTTTTCCAGCCAAGCTTTCTCGCCGGTGTCAAGATACGGGGAAAGGGTCTCGAAGGTGCGACGGTGATAAGCGTTAATCCACTCGCGTTCGGTTTCGGCCAGTAGCGCGGAGTCGATGGCCTTTGTGTCTATGGGGCAATGCGTTAAGTTTTCAAAGGAAAGAAACGCGGTTTTTTGATTTTCTGTTACCAAGAGGATGTTTTCGGTGCGGATGCCGTAGCGGCTCTCTTTGTACAAGGCGGGTTCGTTTGAGAGAAGCATTCCTGGCAAAAGGGCAACGGAGTTTGGCCGTGGGGAGATATTTTGCGGGCCCTCGTGCACGCTTAGGCAGTAGCCCAGGCCGTGGCCTGTACCGTGATTATAGTTTTGGCCGATTTCCCACAAGGGAACGCGGGCAATAGCGTCCAGCGCGCTACCAAGTGTCCCGGTTGGGAAAATTACACGGGACAAAGCGATATGGCCCTTTAGTACGAGGGTATAGTCGCGTTTCATTTCGTCAGTGGGCTCGCTGAGGGCGATTGTGCGTGTGGTATCGGTTGTGCCGTCAAGATATTGGCCGCCTGTGTCGATTAGGAGAAAGCCCTCGGGTTTGATGGCTGCGCCCGTCTCACCGGAATTGTAATGGGCCTGGGCGGCGTTTTCGCCATAGGCGGAAATCGTCGGAAATGCGTCGCACAGGTAGTGCGCCTGTTCGCGGCGGAATTTTTGCAAAGCGCGCACCACGTCACCTTCGACTAGGGGGCGGGAATCCGCGACACATTCATCAAGCCATTTCAGTGTTTTCACCAAGGCAACGCCCTCTTTTACAAAGGCGTTTTTTATATTGGCCAGCTCCGCTTCGGATTTTACGGATTTGATTGCGGGAAGAATATCGTCACCTTTTGCGATTTTGATATTTTTGGGAATGGCCTTAGCTAGGAGGGTATTGGTTTTTGCGGGATTATAATAAAGATTTAGAGTGCTGAGAGTAATTAGGAATTTGGGCAAAGCGTCATATGCATGAAAACTAAAACCCTGAGCGGCCAGCTTGGCGGATAATCCGGAAATCTTTGCAGGGTCGATAAAAATATGGGCTTCGGCATCGGTTATTAGGGCATAGGCATAGACCACTGGCAGATTAGGGATATCCCGGCCTCGAATGTTTAACAACCACGCGATGTCGTCCAGCGAGGGGACGAGGTATGCCGTGATGTTTTTTTCCTTCATTTTGGCGCGGACGCTTTTTAGCTTTTCCGACGCTAAGGCTCCCGCAAATTCCGGGGCGTGCTCAAAGGCAGGCTCTACGGGAAAAGAGGGGCGGTTCTTCCAAAGCTGTCCTATTAAATCATCCTGATAGGAGTAAACAACAGACTTCTCGTTCAGCGCGTCTTTTATTTTGCTAAATTCACCGGCGGTTACAACCCGCCCGTCGAAACCAAGATTGGCATTTTGAGGCAGATTATCCGCCAGAAACTTTGTATATTCCTGGACATTGGGCTGGCCTGATTTATATAAATCTATACCCGTGCCCGTTAGCTGCTTGGCGGCCTGTATAAAATAGCGGCCGTCTGTCCACAGGCCGGCTTTTTCGGCGGTAACTACAACTGTCCCGGCAGAGCCCGTAAACCCCGAAAACCATTCCCTACCGCGCCAGTAATCCGCCACGTATCCGTTGGCATGGGCGTCCCCGCTGGGGATTACATACGCATCCAGGTTTTTTTCGCGCATTAATTCACGCAGGCCGGCTAAATTACCCAAGCTGTGCATTGCCGCTCCTCCCTTTTCGTTGCTTTGATGTCAGCGGCATCGTAAGCAGATTATCCGCTGATTCGTCTTCCTCTACGGCTTCTTTTTTGAGCTCCTCAATCTCGACGCGGGCTAAGTCTAAGTCGACCTTTAGCTCGGCGGTTTCTTTTTTGAGCGTGGTGTTTTCTTCCTTCACGCGGGCGGTTTCCAGCACGTATTGTGTGTGCAGCTCATCCAAGTGGCGGTAGGCGTCCGCCGTTTTAATATAGTCGTCGGCTATATTCAGCGCGATGACCAATGTTCGGATTTTTTCGTCCAGTGTGGCGTTTATGCTTTTGGTCAAAACTTCCCGCATTTTTTCGTCTACATATCTTGCCAGACGCTGCAAATATTCCGGGTTTTCATCCGATGTCAGTGTAATTATTTCATCGCCGATGACTACGTTTACTTTCTTTTTTTCCATGATACCAACCTCCTAAATCATCCCTTGAATATCTTCCACCAGTATGGGCACCAGTGGCATTGACGACGCTGTTTTTCCCGTTTTTCGCATATGTGAAAGCAAAGACGCAAGGTCTTCGTTGTGCAAGGCGAGACCCTTTTTCTCGTCCGGCAGAAGAGTTTCGTTTTCACCCAGAATGAATTCATAATCCTCGCGGCTGTACCGCCACGGAACGAAGCTTTTTCCGAACTCCATATAAAGCTTATCCGCTGCAATCAAGCCCTTGTAGTCCAAGTTTCCGGCATAATACAGCGTCGCGCCACCGGCGCGCAGAAGCCTCAGTAGATGCAAAAACGCCGGAGTCCCGCCACGCATAGGGGATATCAATGTGCATTTCATCTCACGAAGACGCTCGTATACTCCCGAGAACACATGAGGGTTTCCCAATATAAACACCTTCCCCCCATAAGCAGAGGCTGTGGACAAGTTGCTTAAATTTTCCAGAGACAGCACATGGGCGTGGTGCCGGCTGTTATAGATTTGGCAGGCCTCGTCGGGAGTATCTTCGTAGGTGGTGGCGCACAGGCCGTATACCGTTACGTGGCTTATGCCGCCTGCCAATAATATGCCCGCTTGCACACATAAATTAATACTGTCTTCCGCATTGTACGGTATAGGCACGTCGAAGTGATGAGCCAATGCCCGCATAAACAGCTGCCCGTGTATCTCATAAAAACACAGCCCGTATGTCGAGTCCATGTGCTTCTTGGCGAATTCCGAAATATGCACTAAAGCACCCTCTTTGCCGGGCAGATTGTTTATAGCTTTAGCTACCGATTTTACCATTTCCATTACGGCTTTTGGTTCTTCCTGATACATCTCAACCCAAGGACGATATGTACGACGCATATGTGTCATCATTTCCACAAGCCAAGCTTCCGCAGGCGTGTTCTCAAACTTCGGGACAAGCTCCTCCATCAGCCCGGCAGCGAATTGCTCCGTGCTTTTGTGCGCACCAACACGGCTTTCCGGCCTGGCCACTATCGGACGGCCGCTATGACCTTCCAGCAAGTCTCCAAGCTTAACATCCGTGGAAAATACTTTTTGCATTTGCCGTTCGAAATCGGCCAATCCAATACGAATCAACGCCTGATTATAATAATCCCTCTTAAAAAATTCCGATAAAGCCGTCTCCTCCTCGGGAGTCGGCCGGGTAAGCCGTACCGCTCCAAAGGGCCGGCCATACCGCGCGTAAATGTCAGACATTGACCCGAGCAATCTGTCAAACCCTTTATCCTCTGTAAAATAACGCAATGCTTCCTGAATCCCCCCTGTCACATCAGAAACGCGCATGTTTACACCCTCTTCCACGCACCACGATGCTAAACTCTTAGAACATGTCCACTATACTTAAAATAGAATGGGGTGTCAAATTATAAAAATATGCTACAATGTCTCTATTATGGAAAACTTCGAAAAAAACCTTGCCCCGGGGGACGCCCTTGAGGGCATGATGGAAAGCATTATATATCATAATGAAGAGAACGGTTTTACCGTGTTTACTCTGCGCGGGGCGGAAGAGGAAGCCACAACCTGTACGGGATACCTGTCCGACCCCCGGGCGGGGGAGACCCTGCGGGTGGAGGGTGCGTGGGTGCAGAACCCGCGATACGGGAGGCAGCTTTCCGTAACCAAAACGGAGCGGATTGTACCCAGCACATTGGCGGGTATTGAGAAATATTTGGCCTCCGGCGTAATCAAGGGCATCGGCGCGAAAACGGCAAAGCTGATTGTTGCCCGCTTTGGCGAGGACACCTTTGATGTGCTGGAAAACCATCCGGAAAAGCTGTCCCGGGTGAAGGGAATCAGCCTCAAGCGGGCGATGCAGCTCTCCGAGAGCTTCCATTCCCAGCGGGACCAACGCCGCGCCATGTTATTTTTACAGGAATACGGCCTCTCCCCCGCCGCCGCCATGAAAATCTATAAACGCTATAAAGAAGAAACCGTAGAAATTGTACGCGCCAACCCCTACCGCCTAGCCGACGACATCGACGGCATAGGCTTTAAAACCGCCGACGCAATCGCTTTCCGTTTGGGCGTAGCCCGCGACTCGACAGAGCGAATCGCCGCGGGGGTACGCTTCTGTCTGTGGGAGGCCACCAATGAAGGTCATACATACATGCCCACCAACGCCCTTGTGCAACAAGCGGCGGAGCTTCTGCTGGCCGACCGCATTATTGTCGAAAACGAACTCGCGCGTATGCAAATGGACCGCGTTATCATCCGGGAGAAAGTCGAGGGAGAGGACGAGCCCCTTGTATTTGTGAGCCCGCTATACTACGCGGAGATGGCCGTGGCCCGGAAGCTAATCGCCCTAATGGGAAGTCCACAAGGCAAACCTTTGGAAAACGCTTTCCCCGAAAAAGATGTCGTAATCACCGCACTGGAAGAGGAAACCGACATGCACCTATCCGACGGCCAGCGCGGCGCGGTGCTTTCCGCCATGACCCAGGGAGTGCTGATTATCACGGGAGGCCCGGGCACGGGGAAAACCACGGCCATTAATACGATAATCAAAGTTTTGGAGGGAATGGGACACGCTATTACTTTGTGCGCGCCAACGGGCCGCGCCGCCAAACGCATGTCGGAGGCCACGGGGCGGGAGGCCAAGACGATTCACAGGCTACTGGAGGTTGCGTTTATATCGGAGGATTCCCGTCGGCAGGTTTTTAACAAAAATCAGGATAACCCCATTGAAACCGATGTGTTAATTGTAGACGAGTCCTCCATGATGGATATTTTGCTTACCAAGAGTTTGTTAGATGCAGTTGCCGAGGGTACGCGGCTTATTTTGGTGGGGGATGTGGACCAACTGCCGTCGGTGGGGGCGGGGAATGTGCTGAAGGATTTAATCGCCTCCGAATGCCTACCCGTAGCACGGCTGACGGAGATATTCCGTCAGGCGGCGGAGAGCGCGATTATCATGAACGCGCACAGAATTAATAAGGGCGAGTATCCCGCGCTCAACGATAAGGAAAAGGATTTCTTTTTTGTGCGGCGCGCAAACGCCGAGGGAGTAATTCAAACGGTTTTGGACTTGGTTTCAACGCGGATTCCCGCATATAAAAATTTGGGCGGCCCTCAGGATATTCAGGTGCTTACGCCCATGCGGAAATCGGCCTTGGGGGTAGTTAATTTAAACACGCTGCTACAGGCGCGGCTGAATCCGGCTTCGTCCCGGAAGCGCGAGCGGGAATACGGCTCCGTTATCTTCCGGGAGGGGGATAAGGTCATGCAGATTCGCAATAACTATGATGCCACATGGGAGCTGTATAATTCACAAGGAGCGAGAACGGACTTTGGGGAGGGTGTTTTTAACGGCGACATGGGAATTATCCGCGCCATTGACGATGACGAGGGCCTGTGCGTCCATTTCGACGACGGGCGGCGCGTGACCTATGATTTTTCCCAGATGGACGAACTGGAGCTGGCCTACGCCGTAACCGTTCACAAATCCCAGGGCAGCGAGTATCGCGTGGTAATAATTCCCGTATTCGGCGGGCCGCCCATGCTGCTTACGCGAAACCTGCTATACACTGCCGTCACCCGCGCAAAGGAGCTGGCCGTTCTCGTAGGCGACCCCGCAACCCTTCACCGCATGGTGGATAACAACCGCGTCACCCGCCGCTATACCGCCTTGGCACGACGCTTGCGTGATATGTATGATGTATCTGTCTAAAACTGTCGCAAGGGTTTATCTCATCAGCCTAAACCTAAGACCGGCCCCGCAGCAAATGGGCTCCCATGCTTCGGGGATTGATAAAAAATTGCTTCTTATGCTGCCGGTTTCTGTGCCCCCGCTATAAAAAAACAAAACCGTCGTCGTGATACCATCCTCCTCCATACTTTCTGTGTATGTGCCGGATTTTCTTACATTATGGGGAAGCTGCGCGCTAAAGGTTCCGTCGTCATATAACGTGATGTGGCTGCCAAAGCTGGTAAAAACACGGGTATTATCTTGCCGTAGTGCGTCAAAGAAAAGTATCCCCGCAATAGCCGCAGCGGCTAAAACACAAGCCGCGATAAAAATTGCAATCTTTATATTAGCTTTTCTCATCTTAAACCCCTTTGCCTCACAAAGGTCACGACACTAAAAATCGTAAATACAACCAGGTTCACGCCTACCACGGTGGCTCCGGGGGGCAGGTCAAGGGCAAAAGAGAAAACCATTCCCACAAAGAAGCAAACCACTCCTATTACCGCCGAGGCAATAACCACAGACAGAAAACGCTTGCAAATGCGCATGGCGGAAAGTGCCGGGAAAAGCGTCAGGCTTGCGATAAGCAGCGCGCCCATCATGCGCATTCCCAACACGACGGTAACGGCGGTTAAAAGAGCCAGCATACTTTTGTATACCTCCACCTTTGTGCCGGTGGCCCGGGCAAAGCTTTCGTCGTATGTTACCGCGTATAGCTGCTTGTAGAACAGCACAAAAATGATAATCACCACGGCGGAAAGCGCGATGCTAAGATACATATCGGCCGCCGTCATGGCAAAAATGCTGCCGAATAGTATATTACATATGCTTAGGGTAATCCCCGTTGTCACACCCATAACAATTACGCCCACGGCTAGGCCGCTGGTTGAGATTAACGCCACGGCACTGTCCCCTTTTATTTTGCTGCTTTCATTCATGCGAAGCAGCAAAAAGGCCGTAACCACCACAACGGGTATGGACAGCGCGAGAGGGGCAACGTCTATAACCCCCGCGATTACCATAGCGGCAAAACCTACGTTGCTAAGCCCCGTACCAATCATGGCGTAGCGTTTAAGCACCAGCGAAACACCCAACAGCGCGGCGCACAGCGAAACCAACAGCCCCACAACGATTGCCCTAATCATGAATGTAAAGGAGAGCATTTCGCCTATTGTTTCAAATATCTGCATCACCTAAACTCGCCCCCTCGCAGAAAATAACGGCCTACATCGGACTCCTTGTATTCATCAGCGGGCCCGAAGAAAACCTGACGGTTTTGCAGATGCAGAATGCTTGTGGCATACTCCACCCCCGACCGGACATCGTGAGAAATCATAATAATGGCAATCCCCGTTTCACGGCGAAGTGCTTCAATGGTGTGGTAGAACTCCGCTGTTACAACGGGGTCTAGGCCGCTGACAGGCTCATCCAGCAGAAGCACTTTTTTTGTGGCGCACAAAGCCCGGGCCAGCAACACCCGCTGCTGCTGCCCGCCGGAAAGTTCCTTAAAGCTTTTCTTCTTTAGCGGCAGAATGCCTAGTTTCTCCATGTTTTCCAAGGCGGCCTCATGGTCACGCCAAGAGTAAAACGGAAGAATCCCCCGGCTGCTTAACCGCCCGGATATTACCACCTCGTATACGCTGGTAGGAAAATCCTTCTGGGCCGAAGTCTGCTGGGGAAGATAGCCGATTTGTGTAGGCTTTAACCCGTCCCCCGTTTCGATTGTGCCGGATTTAGGCCGCATAAGGCCCAGCAGGCCTTTCATAAGCGTCGTCTTCCCCGAGCCGTTCTCTCCCACAATGCAAAGATAGTCCTTCTGCCCAACCTGAAAATTCAAGCCCTCAACTACAATTTTGTTTTCGTATGCAAAGGCCGCGTCGCGGCAGATAATAAGTGCCATGCTAACTCAATGCCTCCCTTAAATGCTCCACATTACGCCACATTAAATCCAAATAGGTCACTCCCGCGTTAAAATCCGCGTGACTTACATTGTGCGCGGAATGAAGCTCCAGCAGCCTGGCCCCCGTTTCCCCCGCGATTGTATTGGCAATCGCCCGGTTGGACAGCTCGATGTAGAACACAACGGGAATGTTTTCGTCTCTTATTCTGGTAATCAAGGCGGCTATTGTGGCGGGGCTGGCCTGGGTATCAACGCAGCAGCCGTCAAAGGCAGCAAAGTATGTCAGGCCGTAGGTGCCCGCAAAATAGCGGAAGGGGAACCTGTCACCAAATATAATTGTGCTTCGCACACCGCCGGCTACAACCTCCGCGAAGGCGCGGTCCAAATCACGCAGCTCCGCAATAAATTCCGCTGCGTTTTCACGGTAAAAACCGGCATTGCCGGGGTCCATTTCCGCCAAAACCTCCGCAAGCGCGTCCACAATCAGAACAGCGTTTCTGGGGCATGTCCAAACATGCTCGTCATAATGCTCGACATGGTGGGGGAAGTCGCATTCATCGTCATCGCAGTCCTGGGTATGCTGCAATACAATGGCTTCCACCAAGTCCAAAAGCGCGACAGTGGGCATGTCACTGCGCCCCACTGACGCTAAATGCGGCTGTACCCAAGTATCCTTTTGCCCGCCTACATGAATAAGTAAATCCGCCTGCCCCAGCGCAATCATGTCCCGGGGCGTAGGCTCAAATCCGTGGCTTTCGGCTCCGGGCGAAATAAGCAAGGACAGCTCCACCTTGCCGCCGGCAATCCGCCGCACGAAATCATACTGGGGGAAAATTGTGGCAATCACACGCAGCGGCCCTTCGCCGTCTGTTTCTGCCGCAGAGTTTGCGGCCTCACCGCCACACGCGGCCACAAACAGTACAAATATCAACAAAAATATAACGCGCTTCATTAAAAAACCTCCCTGAATTTTATCGCCCCGGAAGAATCATTACCCGCAGCATTCCGCCGTCGTCCTCACCGTCATATTCAAAAGTCATCAAGCCGGTCATTGTCGCAAAATGCACCGCAAATTGAACGGCCAGCTCGTAAGCCGCTATTTCATTTTCATATGCCAAAGTGTCCCCCGTAGCCCCACGGAAGAAAGTCCCGTTTTCATACCTGATTCGGGCAAATGTTCCGTTTTCCCTAAGCGCGAATATACGAATTTCGCCGTTATCGCCCTCTACTCTGCCCGCTATAGTGCCGTCCTCGCTTGTGAATTGATAGCTGAACAACCCGGCACCGTGAGTAAGCCAGTCAAACTGAATCTCTTTAGCCGGAATAGGAGCTGACAGACTGGGTTGCAGATTAGACACCCATTTGACTGTGCCGTTAAACCACATGGCGTTCATCATGCCGCCCGCATCCTGTCCGTCATAAAAAAATATAATGAACCCGTCCGCATCCCTGTCTCTTACATGCAGATTATTGGATGCCAAAATATTCGCGGGGTTGCCGTCAATCGGACGAAAATCCACCGGAAAACGCTCCACGGAAAGCACACCAAGATTATAAGGCAGCGGAGCGTAGGAATGGTCATGCCCCGCTCTGGTCATGTCTGCAAAATGCGCAATAAATTGAATAGCCAGCTTATAGGCCGCCGCTTCATTTTCATACGCAAGGGCATCCCCTGTAGCCCCACGGAAAAAAGCCCCGTTTTCATATCTGATTCGGGTAAATGTTCCGTTTTCTCCAAGGGCAAATATACTAATTTCACCGTTATTTCCTTCTACCCGACCCTTTATTTCACCGGCCTCGCAGGTGAACTGATAACTGAATAACCCCGTAACGGATTCATGCAAAGGAACCGGCTCGCCTTCCGCGTTAATGCGCCCTGCGGTATCATTGCCCCCCGCGCCGTAAATAAGCCAGTCAAGCTGAGTCTTTTTCGCCGGAATAGGGGCAGGCAGTCCTGGCTGTAAATTTGACACGAATTTCATGACCGCGTCAGAGCCGTTAGCCTCTGCTTCATCGGAATCCGTGGATTCGGCTCCGCGGCCACATGAAGTCAGAAACAATGCAAATATTAGCAGAACTATAATTCGCTTCATTAAAAAACATCCCTTACTCTTCAAATTTACTCATCCCCTCTTGCAGTGCACGCTCGTTTACGGCACCTACAATTCTGGTGGTAATATAACCCGCTGTATTAATAAAAACGGTGTCGGGAATGGGGCGGATGCCATAAGCCCTTGCCGCTTCACCATATATATCAAAATAAACAGGAAAAGTGTAGCCATTGGCGGCGATAAATTCATCAACGGCTTGACGGGTTTCCCTCCCGCCCGGCAGATTGACTTTAAGAATATGAATATCATTGCCGCGCTCTCTGTACAGCTGCTCAAAATAAGGCGAGCTCCGCACACAGGCCGGGCACCATGTAGTCCAAAAATTAAGTACAATGGGCTTTCCAAAAAAATCGGATAACCGTACCTCGTTGCCCTCCGAGTCAACTACAGCAAAATCATATGCCCGTTGAAGTGTACCCGGCATTAAATTTTCCGGGGCATCCACTCTGCTTTGAAGCCCATTATAGGCAGCTACAGAAACGGCTATAAGCGTGACAAAAGCTAACAATCCCAAAAGGGCTTTTATTTTTTTGTTCATAATAGACTCCTTCACGCGAATAAGGCCATAAAGCGGCCAAAGATACCAGTCATCATAAGTATACCAACCAAAACCAGCAGTCCCCCTGACAGGCAGTTGATAATCCGGTAATGCTTTTTGATAAAATCAAAAGCATTTTTGAGCCGGTGAATCAACACGGCACTAGCGATAAAGGGCAGCCCCAGGCCCATGGAAAAAACAAACAGCATAAACATCCCCTCCGCCATATGACCCTGCTGAGAAGCCCTCAGAAGGGCGGCTCCCAAAAAGGCACTTATGCAGGGTGTCCAGCCTATAGAAAATACTATGCCAAAGAGAAAAGCTGAAGGAAAAGTTAGAGTTTTGGCTGCTGTGCCTATTGTTTTCAGTTTTTTTCTGGCGGGCATAAGAGTAAAACGGAAGCGCGAAGCGGGCAGAAAACCCAGATAATTTAGCCCAAACATCACTACCACCAGCCCGGTTATTATATTTACCGCCGTGCTGTAATCCAGCAAAAGCCCGCCGATGCTTCCGGCAAAAGCACCCAAAGCAACAAAAACAATCGTGAACCCAAGCACAAAACCGGCAGCGTTGCGCAAAGATGCTTTTCCACCGCTTTTTTCAGCCTCGCCTCCGGCGAAATAAGATACATACACCGGCAGCATCGGAAGCAGGCAGGGGGAAATGAAAGTAATAATGCCCTCTAAAAATAATAATGCATATTGCACGTCAAAAAACGACCTCCGCGCCTCTTTCATCCATTTCTGTAATAGAAATGGCCCTCAACACCAAAAACTCGCCGTCAAACTCCAGTATGCCGGTAACTTCAACCCAAGTATCATCCGGGAGAGGCTCAAGGCCATCCATAATAACCTCAAAACCAAGCAGGCCGTCATTGCCGCAGCAGCCAAAGGTGTAGCGAACCACAAAGTGAAAGTCGTAACCGTCCCATGGCATAGTATAGAAGATACCCTCGTATTGAATAGCAAGGCCTAAGTACCTTCGGTAATTCAAAAAAATTTCAAACATCTGAGTGGCGAAGAATCTCTCGCCAATGACGATGATATTTTCAAGCTCCGGCATTTCAAAAGAATCCGCAGGCACATAAGGGCCGGCCGATTCTGCGCGCTCGCCTTGAAATCGCTGCTCGAGGTCAAATACCCCACTGTCACCAGTCCCTTCGCAGCTTGCCAAGGTTAGCATTACTATCAAAAATATGAATATGAGCAGAATTTTTTTCTTCATACATGTTCACCAAATCCTTCCAGTGCCTTTAGTCTACCTTATCATAGACATGTGGTGCGTGCAACCGTTTTATGACTTCCATGACGAACAAGAAAAAAAGCCCCGTCCTATAGCAATTTTCGTTTTCATAGTCCGGCTTCCGCCCACGGCTAGGCTGGGGTATGGAGCGAAAGCCGGACTGCCTAAAGTAAAATTGCTATATCAGATGAGCCTTTTCGTTGAAAATGGGCGCAGTCATCGCGCAAAAACGCCACCTACGCAGTCGTGGCACGCGCTCGACTTCAGCGTTTTCAACTGAAAACGCTATATGAATGACCTATAATGCAATTTCTCCAAATTCTACAAATAATGCCATCAACCCGTAAGCTATAAGCGCGAGCCCTGATATCGCATGGCAGAAAGCAAGCGGGATTCGCTGCATATGCTTGGTTCTTGCCAAGTAAAATGTCAATGACGAGTATCCAAAATGAGCAAGCGCAACGGTAATGGGAATAACCATAGTCGAATATGGGAGTAGCACAAAAGTAATCCCCATTGTAATCAGCATCGCCTCAATGCTCATCACCAGTCCGACAATGACAATCGTTTTGGCTGCCGCATTAACTTCTTCTGTTGTGCCCTTACGCTTGCTGACATAATCAAAGATGAAGTATTGTAGAATAGTCCAAAGGCCAAGGGCAATAAACGCAAAGCCTACAATTAAATCCGGGTCAAATGGTATAAGTTCGTAAATTTGCCCTGCGACAAAAAAACCGACAATACAAAGCCCCAGCAAAAATACGTTAATCACGGCAAGATATAAAAATCTGCATTTCTTTTGCAATCCCAGCGAAATCCCAATGAAGAGTGCGTCCACGGATACAACAAGCCCCGAAAAGATTGACAGCAGCATAAAAATATTCACACCCCAATAATAAAATTTAGCGTAAGGAAAAAATTTTTCCTGAAGCTAATGCCAATATATGTTATCATGTCCAAAAATGTTACACAAGTACTTTTACGCGAATGGAGAATGGCCATGGTGTCAAGCAATAAGTTTTACACACTTAAGGGATACATGCTTTTGGAAAACAATGCGATTACATCCTCTATGGAGGACTATCTGGAAATGATATACAGAATCCATTTAAGCGGCGAGGTGGTAAGAATTAACACGCTTGCTGAAAATTTGAATGTAAAGCCCTCGTCCGCAACAAAAATGGTGAACAATCTTAAAGAGAACGGCCTTGTTTCCTCTGAAAAATACGGCTATATAAAGCTGACGGACAGCGGCATCGAGCTGGGGAAGTATTTATTGTTTCGACACGATACCCTGCACAGCTTTTTATGCTATGTAAATCAATCAGAAAACGAACTGGAGCAAGTTGAAAAAATTGAACATTTTTTAAATGTTCAAACGATAGAAAATATTAACAGGCTGTTGGATAAAATGAAATCAAGTTCATGAAGCCATAAGTATTTGAAGAACTGGAAAAACCGCTTGTGACCGCCTAAATCACAGCTCCCTCCGCCAGTGATTCCGCGCGTTCGATTATCCCCGGGTCAAAGCCTGTGAATTTCAACAGTTTAAGGGCATTGCGGGTGACGGAAGGGCCGGGTTTGAGCAAGTAGTCAAACTCCACGCCGCCGTCTGTAACTGTTTCGAGGAAATGGAAATTTTCGTATTTGCCGTCTAAGATTCGCGTGAGTTCAATGTCGTGAGACGCGGTCAAACAAAGGCAGCCCCGGGTGTAAAGAAACTCCAGCACGGCGGACGAAGCGGCCAAACGCTCGACAGTGTTTGTGCCGCGCAGAATTTCGTCGATGAAGCATACGCAAGGGAATTCGCCAACCGCGTCCAAAATCCGCTTGAGGGATTTTATCTCTACTATGAAATAGCTTTCACCCCCGGAGATATCATCGCGCAGGGCCATGGACGTCATAACCAGCGAATGCCGCATTTTAAAGGCTCTGGCAGAAACGGTATTGAGGGTTTGCGCCAAAATTCCGTTGATGGCCAGAGCCTTTATAAATGTAGATTTCCCGGAGGCGTTGGAGCCCGTGATTAAGCCGGGCTTATCAAACCGCCCCGAATTGGTTACGGGTGAGGCAAGAAGCGGATGGAAAACCTCCGAGAATTCGATGGTATTTTCCGCATGGAACTTTGGCAGGCCGGCAATAGGCAAGCTCATTCGGAGGGACAGCACACACAAAGCCGTATCAATTTCGCCCACGGCGCGGTACAGCCTGTGCAAATCCTTCCTGTGCCGTAGAATCAGCTTCACAAAGGTGTTGTACTTGCGGATATCGTATAAAAATAAAATATTTACATACTGAAACGCCGAGTCCATCAAATCACCGGCTGTAGTTTTCACCGATGGAGCCTTGCGTATCACCGGCTTAAAAACCGCGTAAATCTTTTGCAATTCGTCCGCGCCGGGCAAATTTTCCAAGTCATTATTTTTACAGATTCTTTTAACCGCCCGCAAAACATCCGTAAGATACCCAATCGTCGGAATTTCCACATCCACCAGCGACTTTGTACGCAAATAAATCATCAAATTAAGAATAAATGCTCCGACCACTCCAAAGAACCCGATAGGCAGATTAAAAAACATCAACCCACCCGCAAGCACCGGCAACACCGCCAAAACATTATACGCCCACGGATATCTAAGCATCTTGGCTTCGCCGAAAAAAAGCAATTGCGGCAGACCATTGTAATTTTCTTTGCCCGCGTAGGCCAAGTAGGATTGAATGGTCAGCCGCTTATCCGGGTGCTTTTGGAAAAATTCCACCAAATTCTCCCGCTCTTCCAGCCTGTCCGAATTCAGCGGCAACTCATGCAGACAATTATACAAATACTCCTCCCCAACCGAGGTATGACACACATTTATCCGCGCAAAAACCTTGTCCATGTCCAAGTCATTCCATGTGATGGAATCCACCCTAAGGGGCTTGTTTTCACCCTCCGGGCTGGTCGTTCGCTTCGCGAACTGCTCGCCCATGCATCCCGGGCTGTCCTTCATATACTGTGCGTACTTGCCGATGCTGGGAAGCTCGTACTCCAACGCCCCCGGCGGCGATAATGGCGGCTTGCCAAAGGCCTCCGCCAACGCAATAAGCCGCTTTTTTCGTGCCGACATACCCGACACAATAAAAGCGGCTTGAAGCCCCACAATAATTATCGCTGCAATTATAATCGTTGTTACTTCCATGAGACCGGCTTAATACTCCAATAACGCGCGCACGTCCTGGCCGGCCAGAAGCTTCCGGCCGTTTAGCTCCGTCAGCTCTATAAAGAAGATTTGTGCTACTACGATACCGCCCATCTCTTCTACCAGTTCGGCGGCGGCTTTGGCCGTTCCGCCTGTGGCAAGCAGGTCATCCACGATAATAAACCGCCTACCCGGAGTAATGGCGTCACGGTGAATTTCGATTACGGCCGAGCCGTATTCCAGCGAATATTCCTTTCTGCACGTTTCGGCGGGAAGCTTGCCTGTTTTGCGAACGGGTACAAAGGCCTTGCCCGAGTTATACGCCACAGGCATTCCGAAAATAAACCCGCGTGACTCCGGCCCAAGAACGGCATCAAACTCAAGCCCCTCCGCAAGGGCTCCCACGGCATCTACAGCGGCCTTTAGAGCAGCCGGGTTATTAAGAACCGTGGTGATATCCCTAAATAAAATCCCGGGAATGGGGAAATCTTGAATTTCCCGTATATGCTGCCTCAAATCCATTTTGCACCTCTTTCATTTATTACAGGTTAATTTTTTATTAGCATATCCAGCCCATTTCTGGGAAAGATAAATATATACAGCATAAAAATCGAAAGGAGGCCGCCTAATGATTAATCCGCATATTAAATGTCACGTAACCCGCTGCCGCTATAACGACCAATCCCAGAATTGCTCCCTAAACGATATCGTAGTGGGGAACAGCACTCCGAATCCCCATGAGAAACGCGATACCGAATGCGACAGCTTTGAAGAAAATTGTGAATGCTAGAAGGATTTTAACGATTCTCGGGGGAGCTTTTGAAAAAGTTCCCCCGACTCCATTTTTTATGATTCAATTGCGTACATAAGAACCCTCTACTTCGCGTATTCGATGGCGCGGGTTTCTCGGATGAGGCTGAGTTTAATCTGCCCGGGATATTCAAGCTCGTTTTCGATGCGTTTTGCGATGTCCCGTGCCAGCAGCGTGAGAGCCGTGTCGTTGACCTCGTCGGGGATGACCACGATACGAAGCTCGCGCCCGGCCTGAATGGCGAAGGATTTCTCCACGCCGTCAAAGGCATCTGCAATGGCTTCAAGGTTTTGCAGCCTCTTGATGTAAGCCTCCAAGGTTTCCCTGCGCGCGCCCGGTCTTGAGCCCGAAATGGAATCGGCTATTTGAGCGATAACGGAGATTATATTTGTGGGCTCAACATCGCCGTGATGAGCTTCCACAGCGTTGATAATCAGGTCAGATTCCTTATATTTTTTGCAAAGGGACGCTCCGATAGACACATGAGAGCCCTCCATATCATGGTCGACGGCCTTGCCTATGTCGTGTAACAAGCCCGCGCGTTTGGCAAGGGAAATATCCGCGCCCAGCTCCCCGGCAATCAGTCCGCACAGGTAAGCCACTTCGATGGAATGCTTAAGTACATTCTGTCCGTAGCTGGTGCGGAATTTCATTTTGCCCAAGAGGCGCGTGAGCTCCGGATGGATGCCGTGAACGCCCGTTTCGAAGGTGGCGGCTTCGCCCTCTTCTTTTATTTGCACTTCGACCTCGCGGCGGGCCTTTTCCACCATTTCCTCAATGCGGGTGGGGTGAATACGCCCGTCCAGAACCAATTTTTCCAGCGCGATTCTTGCGATTTCGCGGCGCATGGGGTCAAACCCTGAGAGAATCACCGCCTCAGGTGTATCGTCGATAATCAAATCAATGCCAGTGAGGGATTCCAGCGCGCGGATATTGCGCCCCTCCCGGCCGATAATTCTTCCCTTCATTTCATCGCTGGGCAGGCTTACCACGGAAACAGTGGTTTCCGCCACATGGTCAACCGCGCAGCGTTGAACCGCATTCGCGAGGATATCCTTGGCCTTTTTGTCGGCTTCGGACTTGGCCTGCAACTCAATATCCCGAATCATCTTGGCCGACTCAAACCGTGCCTCCTGCTCAATGGATATTATCAGAATCTTTTTTGCTTCCTCTTTAGACATCCCGGCAATGCGCTCCAGCTCTTTGTGCTGATTGGCCAAGACCTCTGTTACTTCCGATTGCTGGGCTTCCAGCTTCTCCTCTTTCTTTTTTACCTGCTCCTCTTTTTCCTGTGCTTTTTCAATCTTCCGGTCCAGCACTTCTTCCTTTTGTAACAAGCGTTTTTCTAAACGCTGCAACTCGTTCCTGCGCTCTTTCGCATCCTTTTCGGCTTCGTTTTTAGTTTTGATGCTTTCTTCCTTTGCTTCCAAAAGCATCTCCTTGGCACGCGCTTCTGCGTTCCTTTTGGCTTCTTCAACTAAGTTCTCCGCTTGAACCTCCGCGGAACCCAGTATGGATTCAGCTACTTTTTTCCTATACGTTGCACCGGCGAAAAAACCGACTACTAAAGCTACAGCGGCAGCAATTGCAACATATACTGCCATCATGGATACTGCACCTCCTATATATTAAGCCCTTTACGAGCATACAGGAGATAATAACCTGTTTCTTAGACAGTGTCAAATTTGTTTGTTGACATAGTTGGTTGGTCATGATAGACTAATAAAAGCGGTCGCAATCGACCGACCAACGAGAGGAGAATCCAATGGAAAACTTATTCAAGCTGTTTGACGCGGAGTACAAGTTCATGTGCATTGTGTGGACGCATGAGCCGGTTAATTCCACTGAATTAACAAGGATATGCGAAAAAGAGCTGGGCTGGAAAAAGCCAACTACTTACTCCATGATAAAAAAACTTTGTGAGCGCGGCATAATGAAAAACGAAAAAGCCACCGTTACCACGTTGATAACTCGTGAAGATGTACAAAAGTACGAAGCGGATGTGTTCATCCACAGGGTATTTGACGGTTCGGTTCCATCGTTTATCGCTTCATTTTTACAGAGCAAAACTTTATCCAATGAAGAAGCGCGAAGCATAAAGGCCATGATTGACGGGGTGGTGAAATGACAGCATTGTTCATAACCATTCTGAATATGAGCATTACGGCAAGCTTTGTCGCACTGGCTGTTATGCTTGCCCGTGTACTGCTGAAGAAAGCCCCAAAGATATTCTCATACGCGCTTTGGAGCGTGGTGCTGTTTCGTTTGATGTTCCCTTTCAGCATAGAGAGCATTTTTAGTTTTATGCCGGCCTCACCGGCGGCAATACCACAGGATATTATTTACTCGCAGGCCCCTTCGGTACAAACAGGCGTACAGCTTTTTGATATACCTGTAAATACGGTGATAAATAATGTATTGCCCCCCGTAAATCCGACAAACAGCGTAAACCCTATTCATGTCTTTCTTGAAGTAGCCGCATATGCTTGGCTTGCCGGGTTTATTGCGTTATTACTCTACGCGGTGATGGGGTATATCGGCCTGCGGAGGCGCGTGCGTTACGCCACGCTTGTGCGCGGCAACATCTTTGAAACGGATAAAATCAAAACGCCCTTTGTGCTTGGTTTTATCCGTCCGAAAATTTATTTCCCGCTAAACATCGGCCCGGCACAGCAGGACTACATCTTAAAGCACGAGCAGACACATATAAAAAGGCGTGATTACATTATAAAGCCCTTTGCGTTTATCGTGCTTGCCCTGCATTGGTTTAACCCGGTGATATGGATTTCATATTTACTTATGTCCAAGGATATGGAAATGTCATGCGATGAAGCCGTGCTGCGAAAAACAAACGAAGATATACGCGGCGATTACTCAGCATCACTGTTGAGTCTGTCCGTAGAAAGGGTTAGCCTGTTAAATCCTATTGCTTTTGGAGAAAGCAACGTAAAAGAAAGGGTGGTAAATGTGTTGTGTTTCAAAAAAACTGCAAAATGGATAAGTGTTGTTTCCTTTATTTTCGCAGCTGTTTTCCTTGTTGGATTCGCTTCGGATACAGCGTTTTATCAACCAGCATCAGAACAAGAAATTGAGCGCGTGACGGAACGCTTTGAAGTTTACGTGTACGAGCTTCACTCCCGCATCGAAAGACATGCCGATACGATTTCCCCCGAAGAAGCGGCGGCAATCGCGGCGCGGTACATTTGGGATAATTTTGGGGTAAACATTGACGGTTCTGTTGTGTATATGACATTTCAATATGTACAAGCAAGAATGCGAACACACGCGGACGACGACGCAACAGTCGGCGCATGGTCATTTCTTATTGGTGAGCGGGGCGTTCTGACCGCCACAAATATGGATTTTACCTTCCTTGGCATTCTTAATGCGGCAACGGGCGAAGTAATATCAATAAACTCCGCCGGCAATAACGAAATAATAGCCACCGTTCCGTTTAGCGAAAGATATACCCACGCATTTCCTGAAACCCGGCAAATTCTATTAACCAACATACACGGAATCGAAAACCATGACGAAGTATTCGAGTTTTCTTATTGCCCACAAACCAGCTCCATTTGGATAACAAATACAGGCGAGCGCGTGACAGCACCACTCAACCACATTAATGTCCGCTGCGCAGATACAGGTGAGATTTTCCATATTGAAATTATTGAGACTGTTAATGACATACCGCATATTGCCTTTTTCGTAGAAATTACAGACACCGGCCGCCCAATATTAATTGCAATTGACAATACAACCCAGCCCAATATCATCGCCAACGGGGGCATCACTATTGGCATGTCCGCCAGAACACCGGCCACCGTTGCACCCTAACTATCCTATACTGCACGGGAGTGGACCAAGGGTGTTGGCGAAAAGGGGGCAGCGCGGGGAGTGAGGCGTGCGACTAGCGCAGTCGTGGGATTAGTGAGACGAGCGAGGGACAGTGCCACCGCGGGGCTTGCTGTAAAGCAAGACCTGCACAGGCACTTCCCAAGCCGGTTCAATCATCCCATGACAAGCGTTAGCGCGCCCACTCCCCGCGCTGCCGCCCTCTTCTCTCTACCACCACCCTTGGGCCGCTCCCAAAAACGCACTACAGCACGGCTTTTAGAAACATTCCTGTAAATGAGTCTTTGCAGGCGGCTACATCTTCCGGGGTGCCGCAGATTACAATTTCACCACCGCCGCTACCGCCCTCGGGCCCGAGGTCGATAATGTAGTCGGCGGTTTTTATTACGTCCAGATTATGCTCGATTACGATTACCGTATTGCCACCCTCAGTAAGCTGCTGCAAAATTCCTATAAGCTTGTGAACATCGGCGGCGTGGAGTCCGGTGGTGGGTTCGTCCAGCACATAGACTGTCTTTCCGGTGGAGCGGCGGGAAAGCTCTGTAGCCAGCTTCACGCGCTGGGCCTCGCCGCCGGAAAGAGTTGTGGAGGACTGCCCCAGCTTTACATAGGTCAGGCCCACATCAAAAAGCGTTTGAAGCTTGTCCCGCAGGCGCGGCAATGCCGAAAAAAATTCCAGCGCGTCCTCAACGGTCATCTCCAGCACATCGGAAATGGATTTCCCTTTGTACTTGACCTCCAATGTTTCGCGGTTATAACGCTTGCCGCCGCAGACCTCGCAGGGCACGTACACATCTGGCAGAAAATGCATTTCTATTTTAAGAATGCCGTCACCGGAACAAGCTTCGCAACGACCACCCTTTACATTAAAGCTAAAGCGGCCTTTTTGATAACCGCGAATTTTGGCCTCCGGTGTTTGGGAGAAAATATCCCGCACCAGGTCAAAGAGGCCCGTGTATGTGGCCGGGTTGGAGCGCGGCGTGCGCCCGATGGGGCTTTGGTCGATGTTGATAATTTTGTCAAGATGCTCCAGACCCTGAATATCCTTGTGCGCGCCGGGTTTCACTCTGGCGCGGTTAAGGTCGCGGGCCAGCCGCTTATACATGATTTCGTTGACCAGCGAACTCTTGCCCGAACCGCTGACCCCGGTTATGCAGGTGAATGTCCCCAGCGGAATTTCTACATTTATATTCCGCAGATTATTCTCTGCCGCGCCGGTGATTTTTAAAGCTTTATCGCTAAATGGGCGGCGCGTGGTTGGGGTTTCGATTCGCAGTTTGCCGCTTAAATATTGCCCGGTAATACTTTCTGGGCAGTTTAGCAAATCCTTCACATCCCCTGCGAAGACCACTTCGCCGCCGTGGATACCCGCCCGTGGGCCGATGTCAACAATAAAATCCGACGCTTGCATGGTGTCGGAGTCATGCTCCACTACAATTAATGTGTTGCCGATGTCCGTCAGGTGGCGCAGGGTTTTCAACAGGCGGTCATTGTCGCGTTGATGCAGGCCGATGCTGGGCTCGTCCAAAATATAAACGACGCCCACCAACCCGGAGCCTATTTGCGTAGCCAGGCGAATTCTTTGCGCCTCGCCGCCGGACAATGAACCCGTGGCCCGCGCCAGCGTCAGATAATTCAAACCCACGTCCATCAGAAAACCTGTGCGGGCGTGGATTTCCTTTAAAATTGCTCCGGCAATAATTTGCTGGGTGGGGGTCAATTCGATGCTTTTGAAAAAATCCTGCACCTGCCCGATGGTTTTTTCCGTAACAGTGGAAATGGACTCGCCGCCTACGGTTACGGCCAGAACTTCGGGTTTGAGACGTTTTCCTCTACAGGCTGGGCAGGTAATGCTGGTCATGAAGCTTTCGTATTCCTGCCGCGAATTGTAGGACGAGCTTTCATTGTATCGCCGCCACAGATTATTTGTAATCCCTTCAAATGTATAGGGATATGTGCGCGAACGTCCGTCTTGGCCCACATATGAGATGTTAAGCCGCTGGCCCGTGCCGTTCATCAGCATATCGCGAATACTTTGGGGCAGCTCCCCATATGGGGTGTTCAAATCAAAATTATGCTCCGCGCATAGGGCCTCAAAGATGGCGTGGCTCATGCTGTTTTCCGCTTTTACGGAATTCCAGCCCGGCGCGGCGATTGCACCCTGCGCCAGCGTAAGTAGATGATTTGGTACAACCAATTCCGGGTCGAAAATCAGCTTCATGCCAAGGCCGGCGCAGTCCGGGCAGGCCCCGGCAGGGTTGTTAAACGAGAACATTCGCGGCTCTATTTCCGGCAGGGAAATTCCACAGTCCGCACAGGCAAAATGCTGGCTGAAAGTGATATCCTCCACCAAAGGCGTAGCGACAGAGGGCGCGGCAGTGTCCGGGTTAGCGGAATTCTCGACGGGGCGGGCAGCATTGATTACCACCAATCCACCCGTCAGAACCATCGCGGCCTCAATGGACTCCGACAGCCGCTTTTGGATTCCCTCACGCACAACCAGCCTGTCGATTACAATTTCTATGGTGTGCTTCTTTTTTTTGTCCAACGAAATTTCTTCGCTTAATTCGATGATGTTCCCGTCGATTCGCGCCCGCACATATCCGTTGCGCTTGGCGTCATCAATTAGTGACTTATGCTCGCCCTTCCGCTCCCGCACCACCGGCGCAAGCACCTGCAATCGAGTGCTTTCCGGCATCGTGAGGATTTGGTCAACGATTTGGTCAACGGTTTGTTTTTCAATGACTTTGCCGCATTTTGGGCAATGGGGCGTCCCCACCCGCGCATACAAAAGCCGCAGGTAGTCATAAATCTCCGTAACCGTGCCCACCGTCGAGCGCGGGTTCTGATTCGTTGTTTTCTGGTCAATGGAAATGGCCGGGCTAAGCCCTTCGATGAAGTCAACATCGGGTTTCTCCATCTGCCCCAAGAATTGCCGCGCATATGCCGACAATGACTCCACGTATCGCCGCTGCCCTTCCGCATAAATCGTATCAAAAGCCAGCGATGTTTTCCCAGACCCGCTAAGCCCCGTGAATACTACCATTTTATTTCGGGGAATCTCCAGATTCACATTTTTTAGATTATTTCCACGCGCACCCTTTATGATAATTTTCTCCATTATATCCTCCGCATTGTAAAAATCACGACTTCTGGCCGCGCAAATATTCTTGGTACATTGTAATAGGCACCGATGCCACTGCTTGTAAATACAGGGGTTCCGTCCGCGGAGTATGCAAACCCATAACCAAATCGCATTCCATAATTTGTTATGCTACCGCGAAGCAAATACAGCGGAATGCCAAAAAATGTGATTTGCCCTCCATGAGTATGCCCGGCAAGGATTAGGTCAATCCCCGCCGTGGGCTGCATCATTGCAACATCGGGGTTGTGGGAAAGGAGCAAAATAAAATCATCTGGGTTCGCGTCTGCGATGGCTGCCGCTATATCCGGGCGTCTGCGCCACAAATCATGGACACCCGCTAAATAAAAGCCTTCCCTTATACGGACGCCATTATTATCCAGCGGGGTTATGCCATATTGCTCTTTTGCACGAAAAACCCTTATAAAATCATCGTGATTACCTTCCACGCCAAAAATGCCATCCGTCGTGTTGATTTGAGAAATTTCCCGTATCGTGCCTTGGTAGTGGTCATTTCGCATAGAGAAATCCCCGCCCAGCACCAGCAAGTCCAAATTACGCTCATTCAGCTCTGCCGCCACGCTTCTCATGCTTTCATCTGAAATAATGTGCATATCTGTCACGAAAGCAATGCGATAACCGTCTAATTCCGGCGGCCAATTTTCGGAGCGGAACTCAATTTCTACATAACGAATGGTTCTGTCCAGCGTAAACCCATGTACAATATGAATCACAGGAATAATGGCGATAACCAGCCCGATGCTTGCCGCTATTCTAAATTTCTTATTTTTCGTTTTATGCCTCGCCAGCCACATGCCCGCCAAGGCCCCAAGGCCTCCGAACGCCAGCGTGAAAAAAATTAACACGCTTTCGCTTATACGCCATTTGTTATTTACAGCTTTTCGCTTATCAACCGCATACAGCAAAAATGTAAAGCTGTTTAACAAAATAAAGACCAGCAAAAATAATTCCAGGATTCCAAAACGAATAATCCAGCTAATAATAGTTCGCATTATTCACCCCTGCCGCAACCATACTATATTTTCGACGCGAGCGCAAACGATTTCGAATCTATTTTCTGCGAATTTACGTTCCGATTGCGTTACGGGGCATGGTAATCTATAGTCTTTAACAAGGCTGGAAAGCAAAAAAACCCAAAGGGGTATAGGATATGATATTGCATAAGCCGATTGAGAAAAAGGATTTCTACGACTGTACTCACAAGGATTTTGGGGTGTTTATGGTAAAACTTGTTGCAGATTTGCAGCGGGAAATTTTGGCCTATGATGCCGAGTGGCACGCAGACTTAGAAGCAGAACTGGCGATGAAGAACAAGTCCACCGATATTTTGGATTCTGCAATTTGTGCCGATGTTGAGCGTGTCTTTCGCATACGGGAAATATTTTGCGCCCATTTCTATGATGGCAATAGCGAATATATTGAATCAGCATTGAACCATATTATGGGCTTCGCATTTAAGGAGCGACACAAATCCTAAAGGAGTGACACTATGCAGGTAATTTTATTGGAAGACGTAAAGGGTGTAGGAAAAAAGGGGCAGGTTGTGAATGCCAGCGACGGGCACGCAAGGAATTTCCTATTCCCGCGCAAGCTGGCGATGGAGGCGACTAAGGCAAATCTGGCGCAATTGGAGGCGCAGCAAAAAAGGGCCGACCAAAAGTTCCAACAGGAAGTGGCTGCGGCCCAGGAAATCGCGGAAAAGCTAAAGGACGTCAAGGTAAAAATCCCTGTGAAAACGGGTGGCGGCGGTAAGATGTTCGGCTCGATATCCAACAAGGAAATTGCCGAAGGGGTTCAGTCCCAGACGGGGATTTCCGTGGATAAGAAAAAAATCGTCGTGCAAGCGGTAAAAACCGTGGGCGAGCACACGGCCGTGTTAAAGCTTCATCCGAAAGTCAGCGTGACCTTGAACTTTGAGCTGGTGGCGGAGTAATGGTGGAGCCAAATTTTCATCCGGCCCCGAGGATTCCGCCCAATGACCAAGAGGCGGAGCTGGCGGTTTTAGCGGGAATGTTGTTCGACCGGGAGGCCATCGCCACAGCCTATGAATCGCTCAAGGGCGAGGATTTCTACAGCCCGGCGAATCAGGCCGTGTATGAAACAATGGTGGAGCTGTTCGCCCGCAGCGTGCCGGTTGACGTGGTGACACTCAGCGACAAGCTGGCGGAGAAAAGCCTACTGGAGCAAATAGGCGGGCGCGAGCGCATTGCGGATATCGCGGCGGCCTATTATACGTCGGCCAATATCCGGCACCATGCGCAAATTGTGTGGGAGAAATCTTTGCTGCGCAAGCTGATTAAGGCCTCGGCGTTTATCACAAATGCGGGCTACGAGGCCAAGGAGGAAGCCGCCGTAATTTTGGAGCGGGCGGAAAAGAGCATTTTTGACATCTCCCAAGGGGGAAGCACCCGGGATTTTGCCCACATCGAAGAGGTTCTGGTGTCCGCCATGAACCGCCTGGAAGAGTTGTATGAAAGCAAGGGGCAAATAACAGGCGTGGAAACCGGCTTCTTTGACTTTGATAAAAGAACCGCCGGCCTCCAGCCTTCGGATTTGATTCTGGTGGGGGCGCGGCCCTCAATGGGGAAAACGGCGTTTCTGCTGAATATTGCCCAGCACGCGGCGGTAAAGCGCGGCGTTCCCACGGCGGTTTTTAGCTTGGAAATGTCCAAGGAGCAGTTGGGCAACCGGATGCTGGCCATGGAATCCGGCGTGGACGCGCAAAAGCTGCGCACCGGCTCTCTCACCGACGAGGACTGGGACAAAATCTCTATGAGTATGGGCAATCTCTCCAACGCGCCGCTGTATATCGACGACACGCCGGGGCTTTCCGTAACGGAAATGCGGGCAAAGTGCCGCCGCCTTAAAATCGAAAAAAATCTGGGGCTGGTGGTAATCGACTATTTGCAGCTTATGACCACCACCGGGCGGACGGAATCCCGCCAGCTTGAAATATCGGAAATCTCCCGCTCGTTAAAGGGCATCGCCAAGGAGCTGAACGTGCCGCTGTTGGTGGCGGCCCAGCTTTCCCGCGCGGTGGAGGCCCGCAAGGACCATCGCCCCATGCTTTCGGACCTGCGGGAATCCGGCGCGATAGAGCAGGACGCCGACGTGGTTACATTCCTGTACCGCGACGAATATTACAATCCCGAAACTCTCAAAAAGAACCACGCCGAGGTAATCATCGCCAAACAAAGAAATGGCCCCACCGGCACGGTGGAGCTTATGTACCTTGGGGCCCAAACTAAATTTGTTAATATGGATAGGGGATAACCGGGTTTATTCCGCCAAAATTTCAACGCTGGGGTCGGGATTGCTGTCGTAGGCGTGGCGAAGGTCGTCTTCAATTTGCCTAAAGGCTTCCAGAACCAAGGGGTCGAAGTGGATGGGGCTGGTTCTGCCGTCGCCTACCAGCATTATGTTCATGGCCTCTTCGTGGGTGAAGCCCTGTTTGTAGGGCCGGGGGCTTCTTAAAGCGTCGTAAACGTCGGATACGGAAACTATCCTGGCGGAAAGCGGGATTTCCTCTCCCTTGATTTCGTGGGGATACCCTGTACCGTCATAGCGTTCGTGATGGTTTTCGGCTATTTCTATGGCTATAATCATTTCGCTTTTGCCGCTGGGCAAAAATTCGGCTATTTGCCGGAGCAGGTCCCCGCCAAAAATTGTGTGATTCTTCATCTGCTCGAATTCTTCGGGGGTTAGCTTGCCGCTCTTGTTTAACACGGCATCGGGAACACTTACCTTTCCCACGTCGTGCAGGGGAGAGTAAGTGGCGATTATGCCCACCATTTCCTCGTTCAGGAGATTGGGATGCATTTCGTATAAACGCCGCGCCAGCAGAAGGGTCAGCTTTTTGATGCGCGCAAGATGAGCCCCCGTTACTTTGTCGCGGCTTTCGGACAGCAAGGACATACCCATTATGATTGCGCCATGGGTTGCTACCAGCTCTTGGGTGCGCTCTTCCAGCTCGCGGGTGCGCACCGCCACCATTTCCTCCAGGTTGTCCCGCAGGGATTTTATTTC
Source organism: Defluviitaleaceae bacterium (assembly GCA_009788085.1). GTDB lineage: Bacteria > Bacillota > Clostridia > Lachnospirales > WQUN01 > WRAH01. The sequence continues at coordinate 17,248 of WQSB01000004.1, read as the reverse complement.
TAAGTGATTGCGGATTTTTGCGGATATTATAGTAGGAACATAGGGCTTCTTGATGTAGTCTACCGCGCCCAGCTTTAAGCCCTTTTCCTCGGAATATTGGTCGGTCTCGCCCGTTACGAAAATCGCCGGGATATTTGTCATGCTTTCGTCCTCGTGCATTTTTTCCAAAAGCTCGAAGCCGCTCATGCCGGGCATGGACAAATCCAACAGAAGCAAGTCCGGCTTAGTGCCGTCCTTCATCAGCTTTAAAGCCTCTTCGCCGTTTGTTGAGGTAATTACATTGTATTCGTCCTCAAGTATGGACTCCAAAATCATTAAATTAACAAGAACATCATCCACTGCCATAATTGTGTGCCGCACGAAACACCTTCCCCCCAAAAAAAATTATGCCCTCCCCCGCATCTATGATATTATACCAGAGCTTAGAAAAATTCAACAGCTCTTTGTTGGTAATAAAACCGGAGGCAAAAATGGACAAGTTAAAGGTTACTGTTTGGAACGAAAATGAAAAGGCTTTCGAGCCCTACCCACGGGGAATAAATCACGCGATTGCGGGATTTTTGCGGGAAAGTGGGGAATTTAACATTCGCGAGGCATTGCAAACCCAGCCGGAGCACGGCCTGACCGAGGAAGTGTTATCCGGCACGGATGTCCTTGTGTATTGGGCGCATTCCCATCACCACGAAATGGACGACGCCATAGTTGAACGGATACAACGCAGCGTTTTGGGCGGCATGGGGCTGATTTTACTGCATTCTGCTCATGCTTCAAAAATCTTCTCGCGGCTGATGGGCACGGATACGCTAAGGCTTCGCTGGCGTGATGTCGGCGAGCTCGAAAGAGTCTGGTGCATAGAGCCGTCTCATCCCATAACCCAAGGCGTACCGGAATATTTTGACATCCCCCATTCCGAAATGTATGGCGAGAATTTTCAAATTCCCGCGCCGGATGAGCTTTTATTCCTTTCGTGGTACGAGGGCGGCGAGGTTTTTCGCAGCGGATGCACGTTTAAGCGCGGTTGCGGCAAAATATTTTTCTTCTCCCCCGGGCACGAAACCTTTCCCATTTACCACATGCCCGAGGTTCAACGCATCATTACCAACAGCGTAAAATGGGCCGCACCGATTTATCGCCCGGATATCGTCACAGGCAACACGCCTGACTTTATCCTATAGCTTTTTACCGGAACGGCATCATATTCGTAAATGCGTTGATTAAAAACGGCTCGTCCTCGCTTCCTTCGATAAAAATCCGGTAGGTGGGTACGGCCGCATACGGTATTCCGGGGCGGGTGCTTACGTATTCCTGCAAATATACCATGTCCATTGACATGATGAATATATGCTCTTCCATAATGCGGTCGCGCATAAGATGCATAAAGGTCAGCAGCACCTCATCCGGAGCAAAAATCATTTGCGGCTCGCGCACATGGCCGATGATACGCCCAAACATCATGTCTATCCATTCGATTCCGTGGGAGGTAATGTAAAATTCCGCATAGTTGGAATAAATCAGTCTGCCACGATATTTCTGACGGTAAATCCGGCGGATTCCGTCGCCCCATTCGAATGTGATATCGTGAACAAAATCCGGAAAATGCAGGCCGATAAACTCGCCGGAAAGTGCGGCGGCCTCCTCGGGGGTGATTTCGCCGTACTCGTAATAGGGATGCGCCAGCCCCCGCGCGTCAAAATCAAAGGAAATCAGCCCGTTGGAAATCGTAAGCTCGCTGTAGCCCTCTCGGAAATGCCAGCGGTACGGGTCGTCTTCGAGATTCTCCAGCGCGGAGCCGTTTTCGAAAAAGATTTCCAAAAGCGTGGGTACATCATAATAAAAGCCTGATACATCCAGCGGGCGCATCGGCGGAAACCGGCGTATCGGAATAGTGTACAGGCTTATATTATTGCGCCCGAGGACAATGTTAATATTCCGGTCGCGGTCCGAGGTCATGGTGTAGCGGCGGTTCTCCAGATGTAAAAGAATCGCCAGGCCCGCGTTTAAAATAATAAACGCGATTAAAATATAGTTTTTCGCTTTTTCCCATTCCATAAGCTAATTCCTTCCAATGGGGGCTACGCCCCCAAGCCCCCTCGCTACGCGGGAATGAATCCCGCTTCCGCGGCATCTCGCCTTGCTCGATGGGTGGAAGCTAATTCTTCATCGTGTAAAAGACTTCCAATTCAATGGAGGGCTCGCGGCTTATGCGAAAGCCCAGAGTGAAGGGCTCTTCGATGTTTAGGGCTTCCGGGTTGAACCAGGCCATGCCTCCCGGGCGGAAGCTGTAGGCCAGGCGGCGGTAGCGCACTACGCGGCCATGGTCCACCACGACTTCGATGGGAGCGGAAAGGGCGTCAAGGCAATTTGGGCCCGTGCGCCATGAATCCGTCAGCTTCAGCGGGAAATTGTCGATTACATACCCAAACCGAAAAATGTGCACACGGCCGCTGGCTTCATAGTTCATCAGAAAGATTTCGTTTTCCACGTTGTGGTCTGCCTCGATGAAGGCCATCGCGGCGGAGAAATCCGATAACAAATCCCCCGAGGCGGTGCGCCCGATTGTGCGGTAGCTGGTATATTCCAGCACGTCGAAGGGCAGGTAGAATACCGTGGTGTGGCGGCTGGTGAAGGTAAAGATTCCGTCCACGCCGGTTGTCTCATTAATCGTGGCGGGATTACTGAAAAAGNCCTCTATCGGCGGGCGAACCGTAGACCAGTGATGCCAGCCTTCCGGGGTCAGGTGCGGATTGTGGGCTTCGACCTGCCAATACAGAAAGCCATTGGGCGCGCGGGGGGCGAAGGAGTTGCCCACCGCAACAAAGTGCTTTTCCCTATCGGATATATGAGGCATGGAAAATTCAAAATCCTCTTCGGGGTGGCGGCGCGTGCCCGGGGCCAGCGTGAATTCCCATGCGTGGGCGGAGTCCATAAAGAATACCCGCAGAAAAGAGTCGTCCCCGAACGGCGGCTGAACCGCAATGGAATTAAAACGCTCCACTCCGTGGGAGGTCAGGGCCGCACCGTTCCTCCGGCCCAAGGCCATCGCAAAAGTTTCCGCGCACATCTCAAAGGCATACTCATAGATAAACACAGGCCGCTCTTGTATACGCCCCCGTCCGGCGGCGGTTACTCTCTCATGTACGCCGGCAAAGCTTCCACTGCGCAAAATCGCGTCCATCGCGTTCTCGCCGTATTCCCACGCCGCCGACGTGGCAACCCCGCTGTAACGAATACTAAACCGCCCATTACCCGCGCCAGTGACTATCCTATAGGGTAATGCCCACGCGCTTCTCCCGTCGGGCACGGCAGGGGGAAAACGCGCCTCCAGGTACGGAAAAAAATTCCGGTTGGTCAGATTAACAAACCACAGCTGCGTAATCTGATACACCGCAAAAACAGCCAGCGCGATAATGCATACAGACTTTGCCGTTGCAACCAAACGCTGCAAATTCTCCTTCATGCTGGCCTCCTTTCGGTGGGCAATCTAAATCTCCTCTGCAAGCCTGTTAAACCGCAGCACCAGGGTAGTGCCTTGGTTGGACTGGCTGGTGGCGTAAACGCGGCCGCCGTGCTCCTCCATGATTTCCTTTACGATGGCGAGGCCCAGGCCTGTGCCTCCCATGGCGCGGGCGCGGGCCTTGTCTACCCGGTAGAAGCGTTCGAAAACACGGCTTATGCTTTCGGGGGGGATGCCGATGCCTTGGTCCTGTATGAATACGCGGTAATATTTTTCCGTGGTTTCGAGGGTGACGCGGATGGAAGTTTCTTCCGGGCTGTATTTTATGGAGTTGGAGAGGATATTATAAACAACCTGATTAATACGTGCGGCGTTGGCTTCGATGAAAAACGGGGTCTTGGGGGTTTCAAACTCGATTGTCTGACCCTTTTGGTCGGCTTGGATATTGGCCTGGCGAATGGAAAGGCGAATCAGCGCGACAAGGTCAACCACGTCCATTTCGAGGGCGGTGTGTTTGGAGTCGAGACGGGAAAGCTCCAGCAGGTCGGAAACCAAAATAGACATCCGCTGGGCCTCGTCGTCTATAACCTTTAGAAATTTTCTGGCGGTGTCCGGGTCGTCTATCGCACCCTCGAGAAGGGTTTCGGAATATGTGCGAATCGAAGTCAAAGGCGTGCGCAGCTCGTGGGAGACATTGGCCACAAATTCCTTTCGCATATTATCCAGCTTGCGCTGGCGGGAGATATCCTGTAATACGATGAGATATCCGTCTACGTCGCCGCTTTCGCTGGAATATGGAGTCACCGCCGCTTGCAGAAAAAAGTCGCCCTCTTCGTATATGGATTCGCGAACCTCGCCGGGGCGCAGGGCTTTTACGTCATCAACATCAAAACCTAAAAGTGCCAGCACATGGCTCAGATGGGCACTGCCTATGTCAATCCCATGCAAAAGCTCTGTACTGGCATTATTTGCGTGTTCCAGCCGCCCGACGGCATCATAAGCCAGCATCCCGGCGGGGGTGTTGTGCAAAAGGGCCTGGCCCTTGTTTCTTTCGGTGGATATTACACTTAAGGTGTTGCTGAGTTCTTGGGCCATGAAATTAAAGTCCCGGGAGAGGTCGCCGATTTCGTCCTCACCGGAGATTTTTATTTCCCGGGAAAGGTCGCCCGAGGCGATGGCCTTGGCATGGCGGCTTAGTGCCACGATGGGCGAGGTAAGTGTGTTGCCCAGAAAAAACCACAGGATTACCGTGATTACCAGCGCGATAAGCACCGACACCACAAAGTAAAATGTCATCCGGGCAAGGGTTTGATTCATGAATTGCGCGCTTATCCGAGTGAATACGATAAATTCCTCACCGTCGCGGGTGACCGGCATAGCAAAAGTGAGCCATTGATGTCCTATGCCGTGCTGGTCTGGAAGAATGCTTCCAGAGGAGAAGCCTTCTTCTCCCGCCATCGCGCTTATTACGGCATGGTCATTTTGGCGCAGATACAGGCTTAAGAACAAAAACGGGGCAATCGGAATCCCCTGATGGTCGAGTATCGCGCCCTCTATTTCGTATTCGCCCTGACCAATCATATGCCAGGAGGCGTCCATAAAATTGTCGTAGACCTGCACAATCCGGTCGTTGATTAATGTGGCTTGCTCATAAAGTCGGTCACGGGTGTGAGCCATTTCCATTTGCCGCATATTAAACAGCATAAACGTCCCGCTGACGGTCATTACAACCAGCACCACGGCGGCGTATATGACGATTAGCTTCGTCTTGATGCTTCTCATTTTGAATGGGGGCTACGCCCCCAAGCCCCCTCGCTACGCAGAAATAAATCCTGCTCCGCTCCGACGGCTACGCCGTCGCGCCGCGCATAACGCGCGCCGATGCCATGAAATGTCATGTCAAGCCGTCACCGAATTCCTGTGTGAAGTGATATCCCACGCCGCGTTTTGTGAGGATATAAGTCGGCGTGTCGGGTGTGAATTCCAGCTTGGTGCGAAGCCGCCGGATGGTTACGTCAACGGTGCGCACATCGCCGAAGTATTCATAGCCCCACACCTTTTCCAATAAGGCTTCCCTTGTAAAAACATGATTATTCTGTGTGGCCAGGAATTTTACCAGCTCAAATTCCCGGCGGGTGAGGTCGATAATTTCTCCGCCGCGTTTTACCTCATACATATCCAGGTCGATGCTTAACTCCCCGAAAATCAGGCGGCTGCTCGCGCCTTGTGTGGCTGCTTGCGGCGTGTGGCTTCTGCGAAGGTTGGCCATAACCCGCGCCAGCATTTCCCGAACGCCAAAGGGCTTGGTGATATAGTCGTCCGCTCCCAGCTCGAAGCTTAGCACCTTGTCGGATTCCTCTGCCTTGGCTGTCAGCATAATAACCGGCACCTGCGATACCTTGCGCAGACGCTTGCATACCTCATAGCCGTCCAAATACGGCATCATAATATCCAGAAGCACCAAATCAGGGTTCTCCGAAAGGGCCAAATTCAGCCCCTTCTGCCCGTCATAGGCTTCTATTGTTTCATATCCGGCCTTGCGCAAATTATAGGCCAGAATATCTACAATTGCCGTTTCGTCATCTACTATTAAAATTTTTGCGGACATATATTAGCCTCCTTCCGGCGGGGGCGAGCCCATTTCGACGATATGCATCCTTGGCTCGCTAATGACCCGCGACTCCAGTGTTTCTTCCGATTCCAGCACGCCGTCTACGCGGGTAATGCGGGTTACGGCGTATTCCTCGCCGTTGCGGCCGTACTGAACCACGCGGGTTGTGGCGGCGGCCAGGCTTGGGTTATGAACCTGCTGAACCGGCATTGGTATGGGTTGGATACGGTTCACATAATCAAAGGTTCGTACGCTTAAAAGCGGACGGGTGGTGTAAATTTGCAAAAGCTGCCCGATGGACAAAATCGTGTGAATATTAATATGCGGGTTGTCCCGCAAAATGGTTTCAAGGGATATGCCGTGATTGCGGGCGATGATTCCCAAGTTTTCACTGGGCTGCACAGCGTACGGCACATGAACCTGCTTGCGACGCTCTAGACGCCACTGTGTGTCCGTTGCCGTAGAAAATTCCTGATAGGTGGGGTCTACGAATCGGGGGCGAAGCTCCCAATCCTGTACAAATTCCGAACGTACGGTGTACGCGGTATGCCAAGGCTCTTGCAGCATCCGTTCCAGATGTTCAACGTCCGCCATGCTGCGCAGCGTCGCTTCAAAACTTCCGTTTACATAAATGTCAACAGCCGCAATTTCAACGGTAAAGCCGTAGATTCCTGTGGTCAGCCGGGTAATCATTTCACCGGAGGCAAGCCGCTCCGACGCCGGGGCCCGCCCGGGGCGCAACCGCACACGCTCCGCCACACGCACCTCCGCGTTTAAATTAAACTCAAGCTGGCTAATCGCAAAATTATGAAAGCTTTCGGAATCCATGTCCGGCAAAAGGTTCATATAACCCATGTGCCGGTCATCCAAGTACACGGCAAAGGCGTTGTCCGTCATAAGATGAACAGCCAGCAGAATCACAACCACTATAGCCGTAACCCCGGCTATGCCCAATACGGTTATACGTTTTACCATGGGGTTTAGCTGATACGCAGGACGCCGCTGCCGCGAAGGAATATGCCGGGGCGGCCGCTGCGACGGGGGAATGTCACGCCTTGGGCCTCGCCTTAGTCTGTCCCGGGGAAAATCGGGGCGTTTTTTCCCATAGGAACGCTGCGCCTCGCGATAGACCCGCAAATCTCCGTCGTTATCCCGACCGCTGACTCCGTCGCCCCTTTGGGGCAACTCAAAGTCATCCGTACTGATTTCCGGTAGGGGCGCGTTGCCTCGACGTTTGCGCTTTGGCGATTCGAAATCATCTGCCGAAGCCGGCACGTCCAATTTAACCGGCTTGGGAGGCGGCTTATACCCATGCGTACTCATTTGGCTTATGGCAATACGGTAATCGACTGCACCACATTAGAATGCGGAGCGGTCAAAACAATGTGCACATTCATGTTTACGCGCAAGTCCGCAAATGCCAGCGTAGAGCCGCCCCTTGTTATTGTGGTGGAAGTGTTTGTTTGAATTGTGTGACTGCGCTGGGCAGTGCCCTGCCCCTCTACCACAACAATCGAACCGTCGGCGCGGATGGATTGGATAAAGCCCAAAATAACGGGGTTCTGGCCCTGCGCACCACTGGTGACAGTGATATTAATGACCTCGCGGCTGTCCAGCATGATTTCAAGATGCATTCCTATACGCAGGCTGTAAACATCAAATACCCCCGGCATTATTATAAAAGTGTCAGAATTTCCGCCGGGCAAAGCAACGGTTATTTGAGAGTTGCGCTCGGTGATGAGAATTTGGGTGAGGCGTCCCGAGGTGTTTGTGCGCAGGCCCGTAGCGTGAACAGATACCAGCCGGTCGAATTCCACATAGGCCACAACGCTGTCTCCTATGCGCAGGTCATTCCAGTTGAGATTGTGCACATGTCCCCGGGTGAAGCTGGTGGCGGGCATAACCCGCAGCTCGTAAGATATTCCGCTTTCTACTTCAATAAGAAGCGTAGGCATACCGCCCATATGGTCCGCCGGGCGTGATTCCGTGAGAACACCACTTACCGTGCGCTCGCGCTCCATTAATTCCAGCTCGTGGATAATATTGCCCGCAAACCCAAAGAACGCGATATCATTGGGCTGCACATACCGTAAATACGTAGGCGTCCCTCCGCGTGTAATTGCAGCGTTGGCCGCAATGCTAAACACCCGTGACTCGTTAATTACCTGCCCGATGATATTTACACGCTGTGTACGTATAGTAACAGTGGCCGGGGTAAGTGTGATGGCCTCAACAAAACCCTCGTCTGTTTGAAGGGTCTGGGCCGGGGGTGGTGTTGGTGTCGGAGTTGGGTCTGCCACCGCCGTGCTGGCGCGGAGGCTTAAAATCTGCCGCTGGGCGTTAATCAAAATCGTGACGGTCATTCCGGGCTGAAGAAAGGAGGGGGTTCTTTGCACGTTGTCAACCATGATTACGGCGTTTGAGGCAAAGGTAAAATTCTCCGTGCCCGCCGCGGATGTAATCGTTACTTGGGTGTCATGATGCATGGCTGTGATTGTGCCGTTAATCGTGGCGGTCGCGCCGCCTTGAACGGGTGGGGTTTGCTCCGGGGTTTCGGCCAAGGCGTTAAAAAACACCACCGCCATTCCCGCGCGGGTAAAATGCCCTGTGGGGTCAAAGCTGCCGCCCGCACCTTGGATAATACCGGTGTTTCTGGCGTAATAGATGTATCTGCGGTACGCGGCGGAAATTTGCGCGTCGTCATTAAAGGGATTTGGCTGCGGAAGCGTCAGAGCCCTCGCTTGGGAAGACCTCCCAATCAGTCGGACAGTCCATACAATGGCTTCCTGACGGGTCAGTAAAGGCCGCTGCTCGGTTGTTCCCACACGCACGACGAAGCTTTGCACATCCGACTGTGTGAGAATTCCCTTGTAGAGCAAGAAAGCGATTTCCCTGTCCGTGCCCACGCCCCACTGAGAAAACTGGCCCGACAGGCCTTCTAAAAACGGCCTGTACTGATTCCAGGAGCGGGTGAACACGGCCTGCTCCTCCGGAGGAAGCGTATGCGTCAGGTGACGGAAGCCGGCGGCCATGGCGAAAATCTGCGCCGCCTCGAATTTATTCATATTACTGTTTGGGTTAAAATTGTTGCTGGCGTCGCCCCACATAAACGCGCCGTTGGCCGGGTCAGTCACCCAATTAATCGCCTCAAAGGCAAAATGGTTGGGCGGAACGTCTTGGAACCGCTGAGTCTGCGCCATAACGGGCACAATCAGCACCATAGCCATAAGTACGGTCAGTGCAAGTGCAACTACGGTTTTGGAATTTTTCATTTTTGTCATCCCCTTTTTGGATAGGTTAGAAAAACTTTATGTTCTGGGAATTTATCGCAAGCTGCTTTGGCTTTATTTTCGTCTGCAAAATACGCAAAAACGGCGGAGCCTGTGCCACTCATGGACGCGCCCAGCGCGCCGAGGCCTTTTAGCTCACGTATTATACGGAAAATTTCGGGGTGAATATCTGCCGTAACAAAGGTGAATATATTGAAGAAATTCGCGGAGATTTGGGCAACATCCCCCGCAGAAAGTGCCATCATTAGATTGGCCAGCCCTTGCCCTTCGGCCTGCAATGTGCGCGGCGCGCTGTCACAAAGAATATCTTTTGGAACGAGCTCGTCATTAGCTTGCCCCGCAGCTCCCATTTTTACCGCGTCAAGGCGGGCGTAAGCATCTGCGGTAGACACGTGAATTTTTGGGCATACAACCACAATATGGCAATCCGGATGAGCGGGCAAAGGAGTCAGTTTTTCGCCGATGCCCTCGGACAGAGCCGTGAATATTCCAGCACCTGATACTAGGTTAAACGGTACGTCCGCGCCTAAGGTGCGTCCGTGCTCCATAAGCTTGTCCATTGGTATGTTCAGTTGAAAAAGCTCGTTTATTCCAAACAGAGTGGCGGCACAGTCGCTGCTTCCCCCTGCAAGCCCCGCCCCGGCGGGGATTCGCTTGGTCAATTCGACTTTGATATCTTGACCTATGCCGTACTCGCGCATTAAAAGCATTGCGGCCTTTACGACTAAATTGGATTCGTCCGTGGGAAGGGTAAGGTCGTCACAGATTAGCGAAACCGCCGCCGATTCGGACGAAACCGCCCCCGCGCGAATAGTCAGCTCGTCGCAGAGCCCTAAGCTTTGCATAATGGAAACGATACTGTGATACCCGTCGGGCCGTTTGTCCAGAACGTCCAAATACAGGTTAATTTTGGCATGAGCCCTTATGTTTACAAAACCCCCGGCGGCAGGCCGGGGGTTTTTAGGGGGGGATTGGAAACCCAGCGCGTGGGTACGCGCCAGGGGGGATGGGCTATTAGCGTTTTGAGAATTGCGGCGCACGGCGAGCACCCTTAAGGCCATATTTTTTACGCTCTTTCATGCGGGGGTCTCTGGTGAGGAAGCCCGCTTTCTTAAGAGGTGCGCGGAAGTCATCGTCCGCGACAAGCAACGCGCGGGAAATGCCGTGACGAATAGCTCCGGCCTGCCCGGTGTAGCCTCCGCCAAAAACATTTACCTTTACATCAAACTTGCCGAGCATCCCTGTGAGTTCAAGGGGTTGACGAACGATAAGCTTGAGGGTATCAAGACCGAAATAATCGTCGATACCGCGTTTGTTGATTAAGATTTCTCCCTTGCCGGGCAAGAGATACACACGGGCAACCGCGCTTTTGCGTCTGCCGGTGCCATAATAAGAAACTGATGCCATATACTACTCCTAATCCCATGCCGCCTTCGGCGGCGGCACAAAAATGTTGGTGCAAAGATTCGCTTCGCGAATTTTCACACTTTATAATGTCGTATTCAGAGCTAAAACTTCGGGCTTTTGTGCCTGATGGTTATGCTCCGGGCCGGCGTACACATGAAATTTGGCAAACATCTTACGCCCCAGATTGCATTTGGGAAGCATCCCCTTAACGGCGTGGGAGAGAACAAATTCGGGCTTTTTATTAAGCATGTCCCGCAGATTTGTTTCTTTTCTGCGTCCGATGTAGCCGGAATGCCTTACATAAGTTTTTTGGTCGAGCTTACGCCCGGTGACTTTAACCTTGTCTGCGTTTATAACAATTACATAATCGCCGGTGTCCACAGAGGGGCTGAAAGTGGGTTTATGCTTCCCTCGCAGAATATGGGCAATTTGTGTGGATAAACGTCCCAAATTCTGGCCGGTGGCGTCAACAATAAACCATTTCCGCTCGACCTCATGGGGTTTTGTAATATGGGTGGTGCGCATAAGAACCTCCAAAATATTTAATATCCGGGGCTGGGATTCAGATTCATCTTAGCCCAAATCTTAGAAAAAGTCAAGACAAAAATCAAATTATAGTGTACAATAACTTTTAGACGCCCTAACCGCGCAGTTGCGGGTTTCCCGTAGCGTAGCGGCGGGGGTTTGGGGGCAGAGCCCCCATTATATATGGAAGGAACTGATATGTAATGACAAAGAAAAGAATTGCTATTCTAACGGGAGGCGGCGACGCACCCGGCTTAAATGCCGTAATTTACACAGTCGTGAGGGCATGTCACAGCATGATGGACTGCGACGTAATAGGCTACAAATTTGGATATCGGGGGCTGTATACAAACGACTGGATGCTGCTGGACAGGCATACGACGTCAGGAATTTTGCATAAAGGCGGCTCGATTTTATACAATTCGAATAAAGACAACCTGTTTAATTACACAATAACGGAAAACGGCGTAACCGTTCAAAAAGACGTATCCGACATCGCCATCGAAAACATGAAAAGAACGGGCGTTTACGCGCTGGTGGTTCTCGGCGGCGACGGCACCCTCACAAGCGCGCGGGACTTCGCGCGCAAGGGCGTAAACGTAATCGGCGTGCCAAAAACCATCGACAACGACCTCAGCTCCACAGAGATATCCTTCGGCTTCGACACTGCGGTCAACATCGTTACCGACAACATCGGCAAGCTTCACACAACTGCGGAAAGTCATCATCGTGTGCTTGTGGTGGAAGTCATGGGGCGTTCCGCCGGATGGATTTGCCTCCACGCAGGAATCGCGGGCTCTGCCGACGTTATTCTTATACCGGAAATTCCGTACTCCCTGCAGGGCATCGCCGACAAGGTCAACGAGCGCAAGGCCATCGGAAAGAATTTTACAATCGTGGCCGTCACCGAAGGCGCGCGGTGCAAGGAGGGCAATGTCTCCGTGGGCAGGCGCGTAGAGGGCAGCCCGGACGCCATTCGCTTTGGAGGGGTTGCGCAAAAGCTCGCCCATCAGCTGGAATCTCTTGTTGAAAACGAAGTGCGCCATTGCGTCCTCGGGCATATTCAACGCGGCGGCGACACCTCCGCTTATGACCGCGTGCTTTCCGCGCGCTACGGAGTCAAGGCCGCGGAAATGATTCGGGACGGCCATTTCGGCACAATGGTAACTTTGCGAGACAACACCATGGGTTATGTAAAGCTGGAAGAAGTCGTAGGCAGCGGCAACATGGGCGAAACCTCCGTGGGAGGCGCGAGAACCGTTGACCCCAACGGCGAGATGGTTCGTGTGGCCAAGGCAATGGGAATTTCCTTTGCAGATGAATAGAGCGAAAGCTTGGATTATTTTTGCGATAGGCGTGGTGCTGCTGGTTGCCCTTGACTTATGGCTCAAGTATTGGGCCGAAGCCAATCTTAGGGGCAACCCGCCCCGCGTTCTTATAAACGGCCTGCTGGGCCTCACCTACCACGAAAACCCCGGAGCGGCATTCGGCCTCTTTGGGGGCTTCGGCGGGGCGCAGTGGGGCCTTTCGATTGTCAAAATCGTGATTCTGCTGGTTCTTCTGTGGTACTATTATAAACTCCCCTTGGAGAAAAAATACTGGCTCACCCGGGTGCCGCTGATTATGATTTTTGCCGGAGGCTTGGGAAATCTGTACGACCGCGTAGGCAACGGCATCGTACGCGATATGCTGGAATTTTTGTTTATGAATTTTGCCATTTTCAACTTGGCCGATGTGTTTGTTGTGGTGGGCGTGATTGCGCTGCTGGCTTTTGAACTGCTTGTGGTCAAGGATTTCACCGGCCCGGAAAAAAAATGAATACGGCCAACCGCACTCTGCATTTTACCGTTCCGACGGAGGCCGACGGCCAACGCGCCGATATTTTTCTCGCCGCCGCGAATTCAATGAGAACCAACCCCGGCGAAGGGGAAATCACCCGCAGCGCGGCTCAGAGGCTGCTTGCCGAAGGCCGTGTTTTGCTTGGTGAGTCTGCCATTACCAAGAACCACCGTGTAAAAGCCGGTGATATTTTAATTTGCGAAATCCCCGCCCCCGTTCCCGGCGAGGCCATTCCCGAGGCCATTCCGCTGGATATCGTATACGAGGACGGGGATTTGCTTGTCGTAAACAAACCCCGGGGGCTGGTTGTCCACCCCGGCGCGGGAAATTACACCGGCACCCTTGTGAACGCGCTGCTGCATTATTGCGGCGACGGATTGTCCGGCATAGGCGGAGTTCTTCGCCCCGGTATCGTTCACCGCTTGGATAAGGATACCTCCGGGCTGATGGTTGTCGCAAAAAACGATTTTGCGCATCAAGCTTTGGCCGCGCAACTGGAATCCCGGCAGATGGGCCGGATTTACAATGCTGTGGTTTGCGGGGCACTGAAAAAGGAAAGCTTCCGGATAGACCTCCCCATAGGCCGCCATCCCATTGACCGCAAAAAAATGGCCGTATTAGCAGATACGCGCTTTGGCACCCGCGCTGCTTCCATCCGCGCCCGCGAAGCCATCACAGATATCAAGGTGCTCGAACGCTACGAAAGTAATCGAGGTCGTTTCACTCTCATTGCTGCCAAACTTTTCACCGGCCGCACCCATCAAATCCGCGTGCATATGGCGCATATCGGCCATCCCGTTTTAGGAGACTTAACCTATGGCACAGGACGCCAACCCCTTCTGCAAAAACTCAACGAGAAACTCGGCGGGCAAATTCTTCATGCCACACAGCTTAAGTTTACTCACCCGGCTACCGGCCGCGAAATGGAATTTGAGGCCCCTTGGCCGGAGTATTTTCAAAAAGTGGTTATGAATATTACTTCAAATAGATGATTGCAGTAGAGACTTGCCGATTCGGTCAATGATTTCGGTATCTTGTGCCGTGGTTATGGTCGTGAAGGTAAGTATATCACCTGTAGCGACGCAAGCGAATTGATACGGCATATTTGGCTCTGCCCCAAGCGCGAAGGAGTACATCTCAACCTTATCTTGGATTTCCTTGGGGAGATTTATCAAACCCAAGTTTGAAAATCACGTTGAGCACCCTGCACTTACGTTATGTCCTGCGTGAGCTATAATCCACTTCTTTATGAACAACGGCACGAACTGTCCAAGGCGCATCATTCGCTCCATTTCGCTGATTTTGCCTTGGATATAGCCGGGGTTTTTCTCACTGTTCACAGCAGAGCAGAATTGTCCAAGATGGTCAAGTTTAATTTTCATCGCTAAAATCCTTCTTCGGTTACAATACATGTGTTTCCGTACATACGTTTGCAAAAATTTCAATTGTGTGATATTTTAGGACATAATCTTAGAAGTGTGAAAATTTGCGAAGCAAATTTTTGCACCAACCGATTTGTGCCGCCGCCGTCAGGCGGCATGGATTAAAATGTGAAGCGAGGGATAAATATGGCCGCGAGTTTGACCGCGAAGCAGCAGATGATTCTGGATTTTTTAAAGTCTGAAATTCGGCAGAACGGGTATCCGCCTACGGTGCGGGAGATTTGTGACGCGGTGGGGCTAAGCTCCACTTCGACGGTTCACGCGCATCTGGAAACCTTGGAGCGTAAGGGCTTTATCCGGCGTTCGCCGGCAAAGAACCGCTCGACGGAAATTTTGGAGGAGGATTTTTACAATAACACCCGGGAATTAGTGAATGTGCCCATTGTGGGGCGAGTGGCGGCCGGACAGCCTATTCTCGCGGAGGAGAACATTGAGGACACCTTTCCGATTCCCATAGACTATGTAAAGAATGACACCTGCTTTATGCTGCATGTAAAGGGCGACAGCATGATGGACGAGGGTATTCTGGACGGGGATTTGGTGCTGGTGCGCCAGCAGCAGGACGCCAACGACGGTGATATCGTAATCGCGCTGCTGGATGACTCCGCCACGGTGAAAACATTTTTCCGGGACGGCGAGCTTATTCGCCTTGACCCGGCCAATAGCGCGTTTGAGCCCATTAAAACACGGGAATGCGATATTTTGGGCAAGGTTATTGGGCTGTATCGGCGATACTAGGCCCTTCTACAGCCCCTGTTTGGCCGCTCCCAAAAAATGACTCGTCTATTGTTCCGTCCAAACCATGAGTGAAGATATAATCAAGGAGTGCTTTCTCGGTGAGAGGGTGCTCTTTTTTTGCGTCTATGTAAAATGTAATAAAGCAGTCGAATTGCAGGCTTTCGAAGGCTTGTTTAATCGTTGCGGTGCCGGAAATGGCCTTTTTTTTCACAGGCAAAAGCCGCGCCCTTTGGAGGGAATTTTTTCCGTCCAGGGCACGGTGAAAGGCCGCCTGCAATTCGGGGGGCATTTTGCGGGTTTGACGCCGCAGAAACTCCCCGGCGGCCAGCAGAGTGAAATTTGGAGGGAAGAGTAGGAGTTGCACCACGCCCAGAATCATCAAAAGGATGCTAATAACCCTTCCGACACGCAGAATATGGCGTCCGGCGCGCAGAATCCCCATGCGGTTTCCCATAAATTGCAAAACCAGCCGCCCGCCGTCCAAGGGAAGCACTGGCAGCAGATTAAACCCTGCCAGAACCAGGTTTACAAAGGCCAATTCGTCCAGCCAGGCCACGCCCACGTAAGACAGATGCGACGTCAGGGCCGCCCACGTCGCAATAATTATATTAACCAGCGGCCCGGCGGCATAGATTACGTATCGCTCCCACCCGTGCAGATATTCCAGACGGCGGGCGCGAGCCACCATTCCCAGCGGGAAGAAGCCCACCTTTTCCACGTGGCCGCCCATGTAGCGTATGACCAGTACATGGGCCCATTCGTGTATTATCAAAGACACAACGGCCAGCGCGACCGTCAGGAAAACAGAGCCTATATTAATCATGGCTGGAAGTCCAGCCTGGTAATCGGGTCGATAAATTGGCCCTCGTGGAAAATGCCAAAATGTAAATGAGGCCCGGTTGACATCCCCGTATTGCCGGAATAGGCCACCCGGTATCCCTGCCGCACCACGTCGCCAATGGTCACGGCAAACCGACTAAGATGCGCGTAAAAGGATGTATATCCGTTGGCGTGGGCGATTCGCAGAAAGTGACCGAAGCTGGGAGAATATCCCGCCGCCACGACGCTTCCGTCCTTGGGCGCGACGATGGGTGTCCCCACCGGAATCGCAATGTCAACGCCGTCATGAAATTCCACGTGGCCTGTTATGGGGCTGTAGCGCGTGCCCGCCGGGGAGGATATCCGCCCCGTAACCGGGTTTAGCCACAGCGGTGGTTCAGGATAGTAAAAAGCCGACTCTTCGGCTATTCCCACAGTCCCGGAGCTGCTGACGTCCCCGGGAGCTATGGGTTTAATCCTTCGGGATAGGACGTCAGGGGGAAATAATATTCCGGCGATATGGCCGCCGGGGGCAGAGGTATCAAAGGCATCTCCAAGCCTACGGTGGTTTCCGGGCCCGGCTGAATGTATCCCGGTGCGTAAATCGGCCCGGCTTCCGGCGTGGGGCTCTGCCCGCCCCAATCCAGCCATTCCTCGCCGAAGGCTCTTATATCTGTCATTAACTCGTTTACGGTGGTCGAGCCGGACAGGGCTTCGCTCAGCCCTTCCCGCATTGTTATCGCCGGCGCGATTTCCACCAAGCAGATTATTAACACCACAACCATTAATATTCCGCTGATTATACATTGCATGATTACCGTTTCGCCGGGGGTGATTTCGCCTTGCTCTTCGCGCCCGTATCCGTACTGCATATTGCCTTGGCGGTCATTCCGCGGCGGCGTTACCCGTCTGTATGGCACCCTGTCCAATTTTTGCCCCCTTTTTTTACACGTCTTATTTTTTTATATGTATCGGGGGCCGGGATTATGCATAAAAAAGGGGTCGTCTTGCGAAGGTCACCGGGTGTGACGGGCGCGAAAACCCCGTGATTGCTTCGTTTGCTCACGGTCGTGCCGGCTGGGGCGACAAAAAAAGGCGGGAGTTTGCTTTCAGATTATCATCT
>WQSB01000003.1 GCA_009788085.1 Defluviitaleaceae bacterium | reverse complement strand
CCTGTTTTCATCTCCGCGATGCGGCCCTGATGCAAAACCGCCCCGCCGATAAGCTGCACCCGGAAATGCCGCTTCTGCGTAAGCCGCGTTGTTGCCTCGCGGAACACCGCAAAGGCCTCCGGTAGCAAGTCGTCCAGCGTTTGCCCATCCCCCAGACGCCGCCGAAATTCATCCGTCTTTCCGCGAAGCTCCCCCTCCGTCAGACGCTGCATATCCGGCTCCAACACCTCGATGCGGTCAATCATCGGTATCATTCGCTTTATCTCTTTTTCACTGTAATTGCCGAAAATTTTGTCTAAGATTCCCATGCGACACCTCTGTATGATAGAATGTACATATTCTAAGATTTTGTCCGTGGTAGTGTACCAGTTGGCGCAAAAGGGCGCAAGGGGCTGAAGATGAATAAACAAGTAACCGTACGGCCGATTTCACAGGCCGACTTTGAAAAATTACAGCAAGCGGGGGGATATATCGGTCAATATGGCAGAAACATCAGCCGGTGGACAGAAAAAGAATATGTTCAAGTGGAGGATTGCTACGTATTCGAAAAGGACGGCGTGCTTCTGGGGGGCGTGTGCTTTTGTGACGATACGGATGAAGAAATGGAAATCCTCGACTTCGCGCTGGAACCCATTTCTGCGGACGGGTTTAAATGGCTGGAGGCGGCCGTAAAACAAGCCGCAAGGCCGGCCACCGTCAAAATTTCCTACAATGCTTGTTGAAGGCACACGGATTTTAATGGAAAACGATATAACAAAAATCTATGCCGATATTGATATCGCAAATAAACCAATGGCAACGGCGTTGGAAAAAATCGGATACACCTTCCAAATGGAGGAAGTGGTCCTGACCAAGGAGCTGGCAAAATGAGCGATATATACCCAAGCTTCAACCCTCTTGTAAACCCCTACCCTGCCGCCCGAAGCGTCCACTATGCGCGAAAAGGCATGGTGACCACATCCCAGCCCTTGGCGGCACAGGCGGGGCTGAGGATTTTGCAGCAGGGCGGCAATGCCATCGACGCGGCCATTGCCACAGCGGCATGTCTGACGGTGGTTGAGCCCACGTCCAACGGAATCGGCGGCGACGCTTTCGCGCTGGTGTGGACGAAGAGGGAGCTTCACGGTCTTAACGCCTCCGGCCTCTCGCCGAAAAGCATTTCCATAGAAAAAGTAAAAGCTCTTGGACATTCAGAGATGCCTAAGCATGGCTTTCTGCCCGTCACTGTCCCGGGAATCCCCGGTGCGTGGGCGGAGTTGTCAAAAAAATTCGGCAAGCTGTCTTTGGCGGAATGCCTAGCCCCCGCAATCGAATACGCACGGGAGGGCTATCCCCTATCCCCTACTCTGGGATATTACTGGGAACGTGGCTTTGCGGCATATAAGCGTATCGCGCAGACTGCCGATAATCCTGAAATTTTCAAACCATGGTTCGAAACCTTCGCGCCCGCTGACATCGCGCCAAAAATAGGCCAAATATGGTCATCACAAGACCATGCTGCCACCTTGGAAGAAATCGCCGAAACCAATGCGGCCAGCTTTTACAAAGGTCGTTTAGCAGAAGCCATCGCAGATTTCTGTACAAAAAACGGCGGCTTCCTAACCGCCGAAGATTTGGCCGAATTTTCCCCCGAATGGGTACAGCCGATTTCCACAGATTATCGCGGCTATAGCATATGGGAAACCCCGCCAAATGGCCAGGGCCTTGTCGCATTAATCGCGCTGAACATATTAAAAGGATACAGTTTCACCACCCGCGACTGCACCGAAACCTATCATAAGCAATTTGAAGCGATAAAGCTGGCGTTCGCCTGCGGCAAAGAAGCCATCACTGACCCGGCATTTATGCGCGTCAAAACAGAGGATTTGCTATCCGAAGCCTTTGCAGAAACCCTCCGTGCGAAAATTCAAGCAACCGCCGCCGAGCCCCAGGCTTTCCTTCCACCAAAAAGCGGCACTGTTTACTTGGCCGCCGCCGACAGCGAGGGCAATATGGTCAGCTTTATCCAAAGCAATTACATGGGTTTTGGCTCTGGAATAGTAATCCCCGGCACGGGAATTGCCCTGCAAAACCGGGGCGCGGATTTCAGCCTAGACCCAGCCCACGCCAACGCGCTCGCAGGCAGCAAGCGCACATATCACACGATTATTCCCGGTTTTTTAACCAAAAACGGCGTCCCACTAGGCCCATTTGGGATAATGGGCGGTTATATGCAACCCCAAGCCCATGTGCAGGTTTTAATGAATTTAATCGACTTCGGCCATAATCCACAAGCCGCGCTGGACGCCCCACGCTGGCAGTGGACAAGCGGCAAAAACTTCGAAATAGAAAATCATTTCCCCCGCTATATCGCCCAAGAACTCACAAGAAAAGGCCACGCAATAAGCATGGCCTTAGACAGCGGCGGATTCGGTCGCGGTCAAATTATTCTGCGTGACCCGTCAACGGGTGTCCTCGCAGGCGGAACGGAATCACGCACCGACGGCGCGATTGCCGGTTATTGATTGTTTTCGGGGGTGGCCCAAGGGAGTAAGACACGGAAAAAACGTAATGGAAAAAGCGTGTCCGTTTGGCTTATTCTATCATACACCAAAACCGCGCCCATGTTCAACGGAAAATGTAACCGTTGCGGCGCGGTTTTATGCTGTTATTTACCGTATATGGCAAAAAAACGCTCACCCGCTTCAGCCCATGTTTCATTGCTAAAATCGTTGCCTTCTTCTTTTTTTGCCGTTGCGATTTCACGGGCAATATTATCTAAAATTTGAAAATGATTTCTACCAGACCGCATATCCATGAAATTTAATTCGCAAATAATTCTTGCTTTTTCATATAGAATGGATGATTTTGTATAATTGATTACTTCTTCTATGTCATATGAAACTCTTTTTTCAATTACATTAAATCCACTTTTGGTTTCTTCTAAAATCGTATAAGCGGCTTTATTATTAAAATCAAAAGGCAACCCACACGCGCCGGGATTGATGATTAACTTATCCCCACAATATGCGTAGCTCTGCAAATGATTGTGTCCATATACAATTACATTTGCGTTGATGTTTTGAATATAAGGCTTGCATATGTCAGAATTGACAAAATCGTGGTAACAACTCAAAAATTCTTTGTGGGTAAATGGTTGCTCTAACATATCTTGGTAAAAAACGGAGTTTCTGCAACATTTATTATATGGTACTCCCGGAGGTCTTTCATATATTGGTGAGATATGAGTAGCATACACTAAAGCGGTTTGGCTTAACTGAATGTACAATTCATCTTCTAAATCGTTTAGAAAATCATAAGATTTCTGCGTTAATTCTCGGACGGAATGATAAAGACCTGCGTTTTGGTCGTTTATTATTTCATTAGAATTTTCTTCTCTAAAGTATTTCATAGATGCTTCTTTGTTTCCTTTGATGAAATATGCGTTTTCCATTTCTTTCAATTCCCGCACAACTTCATTGTGATACGGAAAATCATAAAGACTATAATCGCCCAAGAAAATGTAATTATCCACACGCTCCGCACGCGCATTTTCCAATACTTTCACCAGCGCGGGATAATTTCCATGTATGTCTGATATAATGGCTGTACGCATTTTTACCTCCCAAATTCAACCGTAGTAGAAACAATGTAAATTTTCTGCACTTCCTGATTTTAGCATAACCCGTCCCAAAAAATAAGTTAAAAATAGAACGCATGTTCGTTTTACTGTTTAAGTGTTACCCACCCCACGGCACAACCGCCGCCGCTCCCGCAAGCGCGGCGGCGTTTATATCATTGCGCCAGTTTAGTCGCGCGCCTCACTCCCCGCGTTGCCGCCCTCTTTGCCAATACCCTTGGGCCGCTCTCATTATTTTATAGCCTGAAAAGCCCTGCCATTTACGCTAAAACTCCTACTGGTATCAACGCCAATGCGGCCCAGCAATCGGACAACATTTTCATTAATATTCGGGCCATGGCCATCCTCGGGAGACATGTTTAGAATCTGCCGCATCTCATCCGTAACAATTTCGGGTTCCTGAACGCGCCCAAGCTCTGTGTTTGTTTTTCCATAATGCCCGCCGCGAATAATCTCCGCACTAATCAGGCCGCGTTCACTACAGAATGTCAGAACCAACAAGCCGCCTCTAACATTAAATGTCTTTTCCAACTTGGTTCTCTCGGGGGCTATGTTCACCGAATTAGTCTCCGGGTCATAACACGACGTGCTGGCTTCCGCCGCCGCGAAAATTCCCAGCAATTCGGCAATTTCATCCCGTACTGCGCGCGAGATGCTTTCGTCTTGTACAATTGCCCTAAAGGACTCCTCATGTCTGCGCATTATTCCGATTTGATTACCATCCTCGTCGGTTGTTTCATGCCATGTGGACAATGTGTCAAGCATTCTGGCGGCATCGCTGTACGACAGGCGTTCCAATGAGCTGGTTTCATCACTCTTTAACCTGGCCATGCTGCCGTCAAACGCTTCCTGAAAACCCTGACTTTGTATACTTAGCAGAAAATCCTCAAAAAAGGCATCCATATGTCGAATCAAGCTTTCCTGAATATACTGCGCAATTTTGCGCATAGTCTCGTATTCGTTCCAGCTACGCTCTGCGTTGGGCATTTTCGGAATCGGAACCAAGGTCGTACTGCGTAAGGCGGCTTCGAAAGCTTGGTTTAGCTTGCCCATCCGCTTGTAAAGAGTATCTTGGTCGTCGCTGTATCGTTCAAGCAATTCCTCACGCATTTCTGCGAATCTTCTCGCGAGATTTTCCACGGCGGCCATATGCCCGTCCGGCGAAGAAAATCCCACCCTGAAAAATTCACCGAAAAACCCAAGCTCAATCGTGGACTCCGGCGACAATATATGCGGCATCACGCCGCTTTCGGGCATTTGTATGCTTTTGCCCGTAAGCTTTTGGAAAATGGCTTTCTTTTCTTCAAAGCTGATGACATTTGAGTGATTGTAATTTGCAGTTACACTTAAACTCATGCTAAACCTCCCGTTTTGCTTGCAAATAAAAATGCACCCCAATGACATCCACAGCCATCTCGGGCGCATCCTTGCGTACTTTTCTCCGTTCATACCTATATCGGTGCAAACGGAAATTGACTTTACACAATTACATCTTTGAAAGTTTGCGAGTCGCGGGGAGAATCTCCGCGATTTTTGCGTTCAAACAGCCGCCGGATTTCGTCCCTTGTAATACAGCCCGACAGCAACACACCCACGAAGAAAATAATCCCCAGCAAGGCGATTGCCAAAGCCAGCCCGATTCGCAGTCCGGCGAATTCCAACAAGAAGCGGTCGGCGGCAAGGCGTGAAACAAGCCCAGCGGCGGAGGCGGCAATCAGTGGACGAATCATCCAACGGGAGAATTCCATTTCAATGGGCATAAACTGGCGAATTTTATATAACCCCAGAGCGATAACCACCACCAGCGAGAACAGCCAGCCGAATATGTACGCGCTAAGGCCAAAACGCGGAACCAGCAGAAAGATAAACGCAATTGAAATCCCCGACGAAATCAGACTGTTGCGGAAAATGAACATCTGGCAACCCAGACCGTTCAGCACCCCGGAAAGCACAATTTGCATGTAAATAAACGGACACATAATACCCAAAAGCATCAGCATCATCCCGATAGGCTGATTATAAATGGCCATTCCCAGCTCGTGGCCAAAGAAGAGGAACAACGCCGCCGCGCCCATCCCCGTGACGGAGGCGAACAACAGGGCCTTTGATGCAATGCCGGAGACGCCGCGCATATCCCGGGAAGCAACGGCCTCGGAAACAGCCGGAACCAGCGTCACACTTAAAGCGGTGAGAACGGCTGTCGGAAAGAAAATCAGTGGAATGGCCATACCGGTAATGCGCCCAAATTCGCTGATGGCCTCCGTGGCGGAAAGTCCATACATTTGCAGGCGTTGCGGAATCAGCACATTTTCCCACGCAGTAAGAAGTGACCCGGCCACGCGGTTTCCGGTCAGGGGCAAGGCCATTCCCATTATTAAAGTAAGGCTTTGGGCGGCGGAAAGAGTCGGAGGCTTCCATAACTTTTTGCCCTTCTTGTGGAACCTATACGCCACAAATACGAATAGAAACGAAAAGATTTCCTCGGCCACAATAGCAATCAGCGCGGCGGCGGCGGCGTATTCCAAGCCTCGGGGCACAAAGCTCCCCGCGATAAAATAAATTACCACCATGCGAACAATTTGCTCCAGCACCTGATTTGCGGCGGGCACCTTTGTCTCCTGTAAGCCGATGAAATACCCGCGCATACACGTCCCCGCCGCCATAAACGGGAACGCCAGCGACAAAATCTGCAATGGCAGAAGCGTCCGCGCATCATTGAAAAAATGCACTGAAAGCAATTCCGCACCAAAATACAACGCCACCGTCAGCAAAATTCCCAGCATCGTTGTAATTACCACGGACTGCTTTAGCATCCGGTTCATATTGCCGAATTCGCCCTTCGCTTTCTCTTGGGCGGTCAGCTTTGACACCGTCGTATTAAACCCCGCACAGGAAATGCTCCACGCCAGTGCGTACACCGGCATAATCAGCTGGTACAGCCCCATGCCTTCCGCGCCCATCAGATTCGACATGTATATCCGGTACACGAAACCCAAAATCCGTGTAATCACCCCGGCGGCCGTCAAAGTCAACGCCCCTGTGAGAATTCGTCTGCGATTGATAAAAACCACACCCCGTCTCTGTATCCTTATGTAAATATATGAGACGGGCAGGGATTGATATGTATGTATTTATTTTTTTCGCTGACATGTTATAATAAAAGCCACGCAAAATAAGCAACGCTGGAATGCAGCGGCGTGTGATTTTTCAAGGAGTGGGCTCTCAATGAAAAATAAATTGGACAATCAAAGCAACCTGAAAGCAATAATCAAGGAGCTGCAAAAAGAGAACAGCGAGCTGAAAATGAAAATTGCATTTGCGGAGGCCGATATTGCAAAAAAAGAGGCATCTGCCGACGAGCTGCGGTATATGAATCTTGCCCTTGAAAATGCGGCAAACACTATGTTTTTGCTGGATTTAGATAAAAAGTTCATCTATGCGTCCAAAACTTTCTTGGAAAAAGTAGGCATTGCAAGCTTTGAATTTCTAAGCGGCAAATATTACAAGAACGTACTAAAGCCTGCTATGTCGGCAAAAAACATGATGCGGCTCTCGGGTGCAATCAACTTCGCAAAAATGCAAAGCACGATAATTTCACTGGATGAAGAGGTGGATTTGGCGGGGGTGGTGCGTACATACTCTGCCCATGTTTCGCCAATGACGGACGAGACAGGCGAAAGCACCGGGATAATGGTGCTTCTTAATGATGTAACCGAAGTAAGCAATGCACTTGAGGCGGCAAAACAAGCCAATGCGTCAAAAGCAAAGTTTTTGGCTACAATGAGCCACGAATTGCGCACCCCAATGAACGCGATAATCGGAATTTCAGATATTGAGCTGGACAATAGCGACCATTCGACAGAAACCAAAAGCGCGTTTGAAAGAATCCACAACTCGGGCAAAACCCTTTTGGGCATCATCAACGACGTGCTTGACCTTTCTCAAATGCAGGCGGGCAAATTTGAAATCTCGCCGAACAAGTACGACACTGCATCGTTTATAAACGACATCATCCGTTTAAACGTAATGCGCCTTGAGGACAAAACCCTAGACTTTATAGTAAAGATTTCGGAAGAGCTGCCCGCCACGTTAATCGGTGACGAGCTACGTGTTAAACAGGCAGCAAACAATATTTTATCCAATGCGATAAAATTTACAGGCAAGGGAAGCGTCACTCTTGAGGTGAGCCCCAAAACCACGCGAAGCGGCGTTTCCCTTGTTTTCACAGTCCGGGACACGGGGCAGGGCATAGCGCAAGAGCATCTTAAGAGCTTGCTGCGCGACGACTTTTCGTCGTTTAACCAAGAAGCCAACCGCACAACAGGCGGCGCGGGCCTTGGCATAAGCATCACGCGAAACATATTAGAATTAATGAACGGTAAAATTTCGGCGGAAAGCGAACTTGGCAAAGGCTCCGTGTTCACCGTGGAAATACCCCAGGAGCTTACGGAAGACACAAAAATTATTGGCGCGGAAGCCGCCGCAAGTTTGCAAAACTTTAAATTTGCTGGCATGAAGCGAGCAACAGTAGTGCGCGAATTTATGCCATACGGTAGCGTGCTGATTGTAGACGACATGAAAACCAACTTGTTCGTTGCAACTGGTCTTATGAAGCCCTATGGCATTCAAATTGACACGGCTATAAGCGGACACGAAGCTCTTGAGAAAGTCCGCAACGGCAATGAATACGATATTATTTTCATGGACCACATGATGCCGGAGCTTGACGGAATGGAAACAACCAAGCTTATTCGCGAGGAAAAATACACTCTCCCGGTAATCGCGCTTACGGCAAACGCCGTTGTTGGGCAAGACAAAATATTTCTGCAAAACGGCTTTGACGATTTCATATCAAAACCCATAGACACCGCGCAGCTAAACGATATTCTGAATAAATACATCCGGGACAAGCAAACCCCCGAAACCCTTGAGGCCGCACGGGAGAAAAAGGAAAAAGGCGAAAACAAGCCGGCCGAAACGGCACAGTCTCCCATTGAGCAATTGAAAAAAATAAAAGGGCTGGACGTTGAAACCGCAATTGACGCAATGAGCGGCCTGCCGGACTTATATGTGGACACTGTGAAGCTAACAGTAAAGCTTCTGCCGGAACGGATTGAAAAAATGGACAAATTCCTCACCACCGACATCAAAGCCTTTACAATTGAAGTCCACGGCTTAAAAAGCGCGCTTAGAAACATAGGAGCTTCAAAGCTTGGGAGCATTTCCTCCAAGCTGGAGCGTGCCGCAATTGATAACGACACAACCTTTTGCCAAGAGAACTATCCACCTTTCAAGGAAGGGCTTTTGGAACTGGAAAAGGTTTTGCGCGGCGCGCTTCCCGAAGACAACGCCGAAAAAGAATCCGCGGATAAATCTTTGCTTTTGCCGGTCATAGCCGAAGCGAAAGCCGCCGCCGAAGGTTATGACCGCGACGGTGCACTGGAGGTTTTATCCCCACACACGAGCTTCGCATATGACGCGGACATTGACGAATTGCTAAAGCAAATCATTTCCGCTCTTGAAGCGTTCGATTGCGAGAACGCTTCAAATAAACTAACCGAATTGGAGGAGAAGTTAAAATGAACAGCCACGACGGCACAAGGTATTTCCACAGAATTCCGGGCCTATTGGTACCCCGGTCAAACACAAGCGACGACGTTCATTTAGGCGTAAACAGTTTTATTGACACAATTCCGAATTTGGCAGTGACGCTTGAAGACAATCTATTAAGCATTAACGTATCCGAAGCGCGGAAATTATTTGCCTCGGGCATGGACGCACTGCTTACGCTTCTTAAAACGGTTTATGCCCGCGGGCTTGAAACGGAAGCGGTAAGAATAATTCAATACGTAAAGGACGAAAAACTTATTCCCCTTGCAAAAAAGAATTTTAAGCCTTTTATAACGGAAGTTTTGTCGCTGTCGGTTGCAATGCAAAAGGCACAAAAAGGCGGCGATGAACCCAAGTCCGCAAGCAAAATTGAAGTTTATGTAAACACCGCAAAAAGCATTAATGCCGTAAGCAGTCTTCTTAACGACGGCTTCGTTGAGCCTGCGCGGGTTCTTCTGGCAGATTTGGCAGCGCATCACCCGGAAACGGCTGTGTTCGCAAACCTGTTAAATCTGTTTGCCGCTGGAAAATACGACGATGCCAAGGCTATGATTAATACGCTAAAGCAAAAATTCAACGAAACCTTAAGCAAGCTTGCGGGAACGGACTTAAACAAAAAAATCCTTGCCGTGGACGATATGCCGGAAATTTTGTCCTTTGTAAACAACGCGCTTAAAAGCCATTACAAAGTCATTGCTGTGCCAAGCGGCAAAGCCGCGCTTAAGGTTATGGAAACCCAAAAGCCCGACTTATTTATCCTGG
The DNA here is from genome assembly GCA_009788085.1 of Defluviitaleaceae bacterium. GTDB lineage: Bacteria > Bacillota > Clostridia > Lachnospirales > WQUN01 > WRAH01. The sequence goes on along the minus strand of WQSB01000003.1, from coordinate 42,944 downwards.
ACATTGACATGCCCGAAATGGACGGCTTTGAGCTTGCCGTAAGAATCCGCCAAATGCCCGAGCACGCAAAAACCCCACTAATTTTCCTAACGGGCAATTCTTCAAGGGAATACATCAACAATGCCACAATGGTAGGCGGAAACGAATTTATAGTAAAACCCGCAAGCCATGAATACCTGCTCACAAAAGTTGGCGGGTTCTTGAATGAATAAAAAAGGTATAATTTGGATTAAATACAAATAAAGGAGTAGGAAAAGATTGAGAAAACGTGTTCAACACCTCAATTCTAAGCAAGTATATGCTCTGTCCATTTTTTTTCGCCGGTAAAACAAACATTCACCTGCAAGATATTTACAATAACCATAGCACAAACCTCAAGCAAAAATATGTTATTTGGGATTCCAACAAATAGCTCCAATGTTTCTTTGCCGAACGGATATTTCTTTGAATCTCGCTTGCCAATAAATTTAATGACAAATAGGTTTACGATTGCCAAGGGGGCGGCAATTAAATTGGAAATGCCCTCCGCATTATCTCAAAACCGAGGTTACTTGCAAATTCTCCATTCTTGAGCGTAAGCGTCAAATAGACCCGCCTCCGTACAGACGCGGGTCTATTTGACGCTTACGAATGAATAATTTTCAATCTGCCGTACACGAAACCTTTGCAACCCTCTAACGCACTCAAAAAATCCAAGAGGAAACAGACCAGTAGAAACTCTCTACAAATACAAACCTCGGAGGAATTATTGTGAGCCAATCAAGAAAACCACTACCACTACCCAAAAGACCGCCTGAATCAGAATCACTCACAAAATATGGCAATAGGCGATTACAACCCACCGCCCAATCGCAACACAGATGTACTGGCATTGGGCTGCCTACATGAGCATGCTAAAGCACTCTGTAGAGGAAATTATCTATGCAGAATTGATTTACGAATAGCCCCAAACAAAAACTGACACTTGGTTATATGTCCGTTTTTGTTTGGGGCTAATATAATATATTGCCAAAACGTGGAAAATCCACACTATTGGATGTGGTCTATAATTTGAAATAAGCCACCAATCGCTGGAGCAATTCGGCTTGGGAGTTCAACTCCTGCGAAGCCGCCGCTGTTTCCTCGGAAACTGCCGAATTGTTTTGGGTAACGATTGAAATTTGAGTAAGCCCATCACCTACATTTGCAATCGCTTCTGCCTGTTCTTTTGAGGCAGAAGAAATTTTGCTTATAACTGAAAGCACTTCATCAGCACTTGTAACAATTGCATCAAGTGAAGCGGCAGTGGATTCCGCGATAGTTGAGCCTGCACCTACACGCAAGATTGAACCTTGAATCAGATGCTCCGTTTCGGCAGCCGCCGTTTGACTGCGCCCTGCCAAAGTGCGAACCTCGTCTGCCACAACCGCAAAACCTTTGCCGTGTTCCCCGGCTCTTGCCGCTTCCACAGAAGCATTAAGTGCCAGTAAATTAGTTTGGAAAGCGATGTCTTGTATGGTCTTTACAATTTTGGAAATGTCGCTTGATGATTCCTTAATCTTCGACATTGCTTCTACCATTTGTTGCATTGCATTATTGCCCGCTTGCGCATTGTCTGCTGATTTGCCTGAAAGCTCGTTAGCCGTTAATGAGTTTTCGGCATTTTGTTTAGTTTGGCTGCTAATCATAGCGATAGTGTCGTTAAGCTCTGAAACAGCAATCGACTGTTGCCCCGCACCGCTTGATAATTCAGACGCACTTTGTGCGATTTGTGTAGCTCCCGCCAATACCTGTGTCGATGCTGCCGATATTTCGGACATCGTTTTATGCAAGGTTTCGTTGATGGTATTTATAGAACTCTTTATCAAAGAGAACGAGCCTACATAATGGCGGTCAATTCTGTTGCGCAAATCTCCTTCTGCCATTTTTGCCAACACACCACCTAGCTCATTCACATATGATGCTACGGTAACAATAACATCATCAAAACTGGATATGATATTTCTAAACGCGCCATTATAGTAACTTGCATTCGGATTCATCCCATTAGACCTCATCATTGAGTCAATATTTTCCAGGTCAAAATTGCCAGCCCTCATTTGAGCCATACCAAATTCGATTGCTTTAAGCGGAGTATCAACAGCTTTAGCTATACCGTTAAGCCCATCCATAATTTTGTACCAGCTACCGCTGTATTTATCGGCTTCAATTTTGAAATTTAAGTCACCTTTGACTGCTGCCGCATCAATCATTGAACCAATCTCGGTGCTGATGGCTTTTAGGTTATCGGTAAGCCGATTAAGTGCGGTTGGCATGACTACCCATTCCCCTACCCATACATCGGTGTTCATATTTTCATCAAACTCTCCGTTGCTTACATGCTCAAACACTTCGGCAATGCTCAATATATCGTTTGTGGTTGCATTAAGAAGTTTATTTACAAGCCCGATCATCTCCTTAAAGGAATTTTCGTATTTGCTGTCATCAATGGCATAGCGTATATTGCCAATTTCGATATATTCATCATAAACTCTCGATAAGTCCGCTACCATAGACTGGATAACATCAGTAAGGTCATACATACAATTGGTAAGCTGTCCAATTTCGTCACCCGCAACATTCTCTCTGTTGAGGTTTATATTAAAATCACCTTTTGCCACCAAGTTTATGCTTGTGATAACATTTTGTAACGGCTTGATGAATTTGCGCGACAGGAAAATAATCGAAAACAGCGTCACAACAAACAGAACAAAAATAATCGTGAGCATAACGACCGAAAGTATATGCCAAACAGCCCCATTTGTGACAGCTGTTGGAATAACTGCCACTAAAGTCCAGCCTGTTGTGCGCAGCGGAATCTGCATGAAATATGAGTAGACACCATGAGAATCCACATATTGCACAACTTCCTCCCCAGCATGAAAGCGGTTAAAAACATGTGCATATCCGGGAATCGTATATATGTTTAGCAAGCCATCCAATGTTGGGAGAAAGCCAGCATTCGGGTGTGTTATGACCCCTCCGTTTTCGTCAATCATAAATAGATACCCGTTTCCGGCTATCTCGAAACTGTCAATCATATTCATCATATAATCCAACTGGATGTCAATGGCAGCTACTACTCCCCTTCCGCCTACATTGCCCAAATAACGCGCTACGGCAGTTACTAAAATATTGGTTGCGCCAGACACGTAAGGCGTTGTGGTAATGGTTGTTCCAACTCCGGCGGCAGTGGCATCAATATACCAAGGGCGCGTTGACGCATCCCATCCAACTGGGGGAATCCAACCGCCAAACCCAGCAAAGCCTCCGTCAGAAAAACCTAAGTAAACACCGTCCAAAAAGTTGTATTCGTTTAGAAGCCCTGCCTCCAGTGCATCAATTTGGTCTATACCGACATTCAACACGATGTTGGAAAGGTTATCCACCATGTGAGTACCTATAGCTAACCAAGCATCAATGCGTTCAGCGTATATAACTTTATCACGCTGGCTGATGGCGATAACATTATCGTACACACTACTGCGAACCACCGTATTTACGATGGCAAAAGCCACCAGCAACCCGACTGTGGAAAACAGCATCATACCCAGCGCAAAGCAAAATCCCGGTTAGAAGTCAAGAAAATAATGCACACAGTTTTGTCTTTTTCCCGAATTTTTCGTGCAAGCTGAATGCCATTCATGCCGTCCAGCATTATATCTAGAACGATAAGGTCATATCGCGTCCGATGGGTTTCAAAAACATCAAAAAAATTCTCACCGCTACGAAAAGTAGTAAGTTCATGCCCGATATTTAGTTTATGAAAAATATCACGACAGGCTTTTTCGTGTGCCGCGGCAAAAATTTCTTCATCTTCGCATAAAGCAATTTTATACAATAGCATTCACACTCCTATACGTCACAAGTTCATCTATCCTCTGCTTCCCACCCCTTCAGCCAGTAGGCGGGCATACCCAATCCCTCAACAAAATCCAAAAAATACTTCTGACACATAAAAGCATGATAATCAGCCGTTTCCTTGCCCTGTGTGAAGTTAAACGTCATACCAAACTTCTCAATCCCCAGCTTGGTAAGTTCGATTGCACTCGTACCGTCATATTCGGGCAGTTTAAAATTATCAACCGCCTTACTAATATTCACATAAAGATTTGCATTGTCAGCAAGTGTATTTAGGGTTTCTTCATCTTCTATAAGGTTGTTTATGAGCCAAAGTCTTTCTGCTGCCGTTGCGGAATCGTAAGAGTTTGGCGGTTTATTGTTGTTTTGATTTTGGCTATAGCGAAAAAGATTGAGCAAGGCATGGTCTGTCAACCCTGTTTTCTCGCTTATCTCCCTAGCCCCCATATCCATAGACTGTGCATCACTCAATCCTAGCAACCAATCCGCACTAACCCCATAAAACTTGCAGATAATAGGTATTTTATCTAAATCGGGTCGGGCATATCCGGTATACCACATACGCACCCCACTAGAACTAATGCCCACGGCATTAGCCAATTCTTCCGTTTTGGCTTCTCTGCCGTCCATAAGTTCACGCAGACGGCAATTAAGAATATCATCATAGAATTTTGCCTTACGGTTGGGTATTGTTGTGTCTGCCGCATTCGTGATGCTCCCCTGTGTCGTGGCGGTTGCTGATTGCATTTCAGCACTGCCCTTTTGTTTTGTTGGTTTCCAAGCCATTATTCACATCCTTTCATCAGCATTGCTATAGATTGAACAATATACACCAATGATGCTTGACATTGAAAATCTCATGCGCTACACAAATATCATTAACGATAATTGCATCATATCAAACATTGCTACAAAACACAAGGCAAACATAAAAAACTTAATAACAGCGTAACAATCGCCCGGGCAAATCGTGAGGCGAAAAGGAAGTATCACGACACTAAAGAAATTTTGCTGTGAAAAAAATCAAAGATTAAGGAGATGATTCATGCAAACACCAAAAATGCTAACAATCGAACAGACAGCCAAAATGTTTGGCTTGGTGGGCAAGCCCCCCAAGCCCCCCCCCAAAACCAAAATCCAAATCGGAAGGAGTTTTTCACATGAATACCGCAGACGGCAAAACCATCACCATCAACCCCATTTTCAAAAAGTTAATCCCACCACTAACCCAAGGTGAATTTCAGCAATTAGAGCAAAACATACTGACTGAGAAAAAAATTCGTGACCCGCTTGTTCTTTGGAATGACACTCTTATAGACGGACACAACCGCTACGATTTAGCAAAGAAACACGGTGTTGACTTCAAAACCGAAAGCATGGATTTTCCAAATGAAGAAGCTGTAAGCGTTTGGATTATAAATAACCAACTTGGGCGGCGTAATCTTCTACCATATGTCCGTGCGGAACTGGCAAGCCTTAAAGAACCTATGATTGCTGAAAAGGCGAAGAAAAATTTATCTGCTGGTGGAGGGGGTAAAAAATCGGGTTTGACGAAATCAACAAAGGCGATTGAAAAAGTGAATACAAGAAAAGAACTGGCTGATATGGCTGGGGTTAGCAGGGACACCTACAGGAAAGCCATGTATATAAAAGATAATGCTGATGACGGAACGCTCCAAGAATTATGGGAGGGTAAGGCATCAATTCATGCCACCTACACGGAACTGAAAACAGGAGAAAGTTGGCGTTCTGTAGCTGGTATGGTTTTCGGTACAGGGGAAAAACGACCGCCTACAAAGAAAGAATTGGCTGAACAAAGGGAATTGGGCGAACAAGTCAGAAAAAATCGTGAATATGACAAAAACCACAAAAGAATAATCGAAGAAATGTAAATGGTTTTTAGGACTACGCATTATTGCAACCGCCATTTTCCTTGTAACGAGTATCGAGCGGAACAATGTTATAGGTAGGTAAAATATTTCAGCTTGCCAGTATCAATTCACCAACCTTCTCCTTTCAGAATAAAATAAGCAATGAACACTTAAAGGGGAGATAATTATGGACACGGGCAAGCTGACGATTCAAGTTGTTGCCGCAGAGGGCGCAATTTTAATTGCAAATGCCACGGTAATCCTAACGGATGAAAATGGCAATGTTTTGTATGAACTCACCACCGATAATAGTGGCCACGCGCCGGAGGTTACGCTAGATGCGCCAAGCGTATCGCTTATGGGAGACCCCTACGCCGAACGCCGCTACTTTGTGTACAATGCAGAAGTCCACGCTGATGGTTACAGGTCAGTCATCTACAAAAATATAATGATTTTCGGTCAATCCGATGCTATTCAGGTCATTCATATGCACCCACTTGTGATAGGTGAAAAGGCACAGGATGTTGAAGTCTTGGATGTAGGCGGTCATGCACTTGACTATCCTATTGCCCCTCCTGCACCAGAAGCAGAAGTAGCTATGTCAGTACCCATGCCACGGATTCTTCCGGAGGTTATAATCCCAAACACCATAACCGTGCATTTGGGGGAATGGAATGTTTGGGCACCCAATGTGCGTGTACCATTCATTGACTATATCAAAAATGTAGTTGCCCATGAAATTCATCATTGGTGGCCTGAACAAACAATAATAGCCAATCTTTGGTGCATTATTTCACTAACGCTCAACCGTGTTTTTACTGAATTTTACCGCAAACGTGGCATTAACATTGGTCGTGAATTGAACTTTGACATCACCAACACCACACAGATGGACCAAAAATTTGTCTACCGTGGTGCTACCGAAGCAAGGCTTAATGCTGTTGTTGACCGCATTTTCAACCAATACTTGGCTGTTGTCGGGCATAAAGAGCCTTTTCTTGCCCTGTACAACGATGGAATTGTATCTAATATCCCCGGACGCTTATCTCAATGGGGTTCGTATTTCGATGCGCGTGACCGCAACATGACTGCATGGCAAATTATCCGAAAATATTATGCGGCGCATAATTTGGAATTGCGGGAAACCGATAATTTTTCAGGCCCCCTTGAATCTTGGCCGGGTGCAAGTTTGTCTATGGGTTCGACAGGCGTTCACGTCGAAACAATGCAACGGTATCTCAACAGAATTTTGGGACGGTGGACGAATATTATTATCAACCCTGTTGATGGTATATTTGGCCCCTCGACACGCACTTCGGTCATTACGTTTCAGCGCGAACACAACTTGCCGCAAACAGGCATAATTGACCGTGTAACATGGTATCAAATATCGCGCATATACGCCATCGAAAAAGGCTTGTGGGAAATGCACAGCGAAGGCATCCGCATAGGTATCGGAACAACGCCGCCGACAACGATTATCCGTGAAGGAAGTCAAGGACGGCTTGTTACCGAACTACAATTTCTTTTGGAATTTATAGCGATGCACCACAACGAAATCCCCTTTACTGCACAAACAAGCCGATTTGACAGATTAACGCTAAATGCCGTTAGGGAGTTCCAGCGCATATTTGGGTTAAATGTTGACGGCGTGGTTGGCCCCCTTACTTGGCGTAGGCTTTACGAAGTATATTGGGGAATCGTAAATAATACCCCACCGCCGCAACCTGCACCGCCACCCGCAAACCCGCCCGGAATGCCAACTTATCCGGGAAGCCCCTTACGGATTGGGGCAAGCGGCGAAAACGTCAGACGGATTCAACAGGCAATCAATCGGCTGGCGCGGGCATTCCCCCCACTTTGGGAAATTCCAGAGAACGGCGTTTTTGACGAAAATATGCAAAACGCAATTTTCACTTTCCAACGCCTTTTTGGGCTTACAATAGATGGCGTGGTTGGCCCCATAACATGGGATAGGCTTTTTAGGGAATATCTAAACTTGCAACCGGGGGGAGTGACACCGCCACAACCTCCGACACCACCGCCACCAACACCTCCTCCACCGTTCCCCGGTTGGCTGATAAGGCGTGGCGCAACAGGCGATTTGGTACGACAGATACAAACTTGCCTTAACAATGTAATGGGTGCGGGATTGAACACAGACGGGATTTTTGGCCCCATAACCGAGGCCGCTGTGATGAACTTCCAGCGTTCGAGAGGATTAAACCCGGATGGCATCGTTGGCCCCTTGACTTGGAACGCACTAATGCAAGCCTGTCACGGTGGGGCGACCCCGACCCCACCGCCAACTCCACCACCACCGTTCCCCGGTTGGTTGATAAGGCGCGGCGCAACAGGCGATTTGGTACGACAAATACAAACTTGCCTTAACAATGTAATGGGTGCGGGATTGAACACAGACGGAATTTTCGGCCCCATAACCGAAGCTGCTGTGATGAACTTCCAGCGTTCGAGAGGATTAAACCCGGACGGCATCGTTGGCCCCCTCACTTGGGGAAGGTTGATGCCCGAATGTTACAGCGGCACACGCGCAATTTCTCGCAACATTGCTGAAAGCGGAGCAGAAAATGTAAATGTCGAGGTCTGCCCTTGTGATTGCGACTCTGTTTTACCCATTTTAGCATTGTTATTAGCAAGCAAAATACTGTCAAGCAAACGGTAATACGAATTTGCTTTGCCCGTTTTTTCCCTATAAAAAGAACGCATCACGCTATCTGGCAATGGTGCGTTCTTTTTGCTGAAAAGCATTAGATACATTGTAAGCGTCAAATAGACCCGCATCTGTACGGAGGAGTGAGGGAAGCGCATGGTCTATCTGGAAAAGCCGCGAATCACCCGTAAACAAGAATAAGCAGATGTTCGTCTGTTACGCTGGCAAGGTATAAGGCTCCATATTGCATGTCGTATTCGTAGAAGTAAACAAGAAGCAGGTCTATGTCAGTATATTCGATGAATAGTTCAAAATTGTACGTGCCCCAGTAGAAATTGAATTCGCGGACTATTGCCCCGGCGGCATTTAAGGTGGCAAATTGCCCCGTTCCGTCCTCTTCGAATACATAAAACAGGTACTCCCCAGCGTTCATCCATGAAAGGTAAAGCTCGCTTGTTGAATCCCAAAATTCCCAAACGCCGATAAGTGACGGGTCTAAGAAGAGCCGGTCGGGAATTTGCACCTGCCCGGCATGGTAGAATTCGTAATAAATGTCGCCGTAAACAACGCCTACCAGCAACAGGTCGTAGTTCCAATAGAAAGCATATGACACGCTGACATTGTAACCCGGATGGAAGAAGTAAACCCAAGTTTCGGCCCAATGCACAATGTTTTGAAAAACAAAACCGCGTTCCATGAGAGCTATATCAAACATATCCGTGTCGGGAATCCAGTGGGCTTCCGGCAAATGGAATATGACCAAATATTCATAGTAATCGTAATACATGCTGCCCGGGGCCTCGCCCAAATCCGCAGGGGTTCCGCTCATAAGCAGAACAGCATTGCGGCTGATGGAGCTAAAGTCCGGTATGAAGTGGAACTCATAACCAAACATGGTCATGGGTCTAATCTGCCCGGCAACGTGAACCCGTGTGCCCCCGGCCCTCGCACCGTCGATGGGAAGCGGATTTACCGCACTGTTGGAGGTTGGCCGAGAAATGCGATTGCTTGGAACAGCCCATTGCGCGCTGGCTCTGTCCGGCCGGGTGGCGGAATTGATGCCGATTACATGCCCTCTGTCGTTAAGCAAAGGGCCGCCGCTGTTGCCGCCGTAAATTGCGGCTGTGCTTTGGAGCATCCCCTCTATGGTGTAAATGCCAAAGCTTACAGGTTCATTGGCCCGCCTTGATATCATGCCGGCGGTGAAGGTTATCGGGTCGCCCTCGGGGCCGCCCACGGCAAACACAGGCTCGCCAACCCGCGCCGCATCCGAATCACCCAAGACGACATAGCTGAATTCTTCGCTGCCGTCGCCGACTTGGATTACAGCCAAATCATTGCCGATGTCATATGAGAAAAACCCTGTAATTTCAAACTCGCGGCCATCGTACAAAATGGCCCAGGCTTCAACCATGTCAACCATAACATGATGGTTTGTTACCGCAACTCCCGTCGAGTCAATAAAGAATCCGCTTCCGAACCACCAATAGCCGTCCACGCAACGTGAGTCTATTTGAAAAACGGCGTACTTATTATTTTCAAATATCTGTGCTGGGGTAAGCTCCACAGGAACAACGGGCACTACAGGCTGTTCAACCACTTCCGCAGGGGGCGTATGTATGGGCTCTGGCTCTGGAGTGTTCGCAGGTTCAGAGGAGCTGCCGGAGCCTCCACATGCCGCAAATACGAAAACAATCAACAACATTGTCAAGCTTAATACAAACTTTTTCATTTTAAAACACCTTCCCTCAATTTTTTCATTATTGCATACTACCACAAGTTAATCAGTAAAGTCATGTGACTTTTTTGTACCTTATAGAGTATTTGATATGCAAAAATTCTTCCATCGAGCTAAAGCCATTCTGCTCCTCTCGAATTTTAACCAATTTGTTTCCGATATCCAAAGTTACACCTGTCAATGACATAAAATCAATCGCTGTAGCCGTATTGATGTTAAATTTATAAATGACTTTTTCATCAGGCTCCCAAGGAGTAGGCAGTATTTCTTCATCGCTTGATATCCAGATTTCATCATAAACAGCTTCATCAAGTGACAATTGCCCTGTCAGCAATTTCTCTCGCAAATCTACCACAAGGGCATTCCTTACTTGAAACACCTCGTTTACTTTCGGAATATTGCCCCTGCGGCCAATACGGTACATCTCACCAAATAAATCCCTCGCTTCAGGGCTTGTAGTCGAAAAATGGGTTGTTTTAGTGAATATATTGTATAGCTCCGATTTTTCATCCGGGAAGCATTCTCCATATGCACGGATGAAATCCGTCGTCAAAGACGGTCGTGTCAAATCAATTTTTGAGATTGCATAAAATATTTTAATCAAAAGATTGCAGATAGGGTCAAGCTCTTGTGCTTTCGTGCCGAAAGAGGCGTAAAATTCCTCGTCCGTATAGGCGTTCTTAAACATCTCATGTGCGTATATCTGATAGAAAACAGAAGCAACCGCACCTTCTGACGATAACATTTGGCTTCCGTTTTTTAATCTTTCCGGGGTAAATGCCGTGGAAGTGATATGCGCCATATGAAGATTGAAATAAGTATCAAAATCCTCTTCGTATGGAATGGCTGTCTGGTAAATAAACCTGTTATTTATCACCGCGTGATACCTTAGCTGACTATCTCTTGCGCACAGCCACATCTTATTATCGAATGCATAATCCCAAAGTTCACCATCTTCTAACTTATACCCGCGCAAGTCCTTTGTAACAATCTCCAGCCACTCGGCAAGCCCTTCTGAAAATGCCATATAGAAATCGGTAATTGCCGTGCTTGTGTGAAACTTGTTTGACAGGGAAAGCTTAAAATCAAAACCAAGCCAGCTAAGCCACATATGAGAGAACTCGTGTGCAAAGATATTCTCTATACCGGAAGCAGAAATATCCTCCCACTTTGTATGGAAGGCTAAAAAGCACATGTCAGGATAATCAAGAAGTTGACCGTCTGATTCCAGCCGTAACCCCTTCAATTCTGTGGGGTCTGTCCAGTCGGTTACAAACACAATAGGCTGGTCAATTTTAAGATAATGTGCCAAAAATTGTCCCGCTCTAAGGAAGTACGAAACAGGCGGACTTTCAAGTATTTTTGAAATAGCAATGTGCTTATGTGAGGTAGAGTCAAGGGTTCTTGCATGGTACAGCTCTTCGCCTGTTGGGGTTGTGACAGCCTCGTGGCTGATTGCTTCTGCTATAATACAGTTCATAAGCTATAAACCTCCTATAGAAATGTTATAGCTTAATAACACATAATGGTGATGAATGCAAACCTAGGGCTTCTAAATTTCTAAAAACCTCCGTATAAATAGGATATAGATGTTTCCGTTGAAAATGGGCTCAGTCATCGCGCAAAAACGCCGCCGACGCAGTCGCGGCACGCGCTCGACTTCGCCGTTTTCAACTGAAAACGCTATAACTACATTTATATTGGAGGAATTTAGTATGAAGAAAAGATTTTTTGCATTGGCAGTAGCCCTGGTGGCAGTAGTGATTTTTGCAACGTCCTGTGGGGACACGGGGCTTAGGGGCCCGGCCAACGCCGACGAGGCAAGCGCGTTTGAAAAAGTCCATCGGATGCTGGTGGAGCTGGAAAATTATCGGGCCATTGCCACAGTGGAATTCCGTTCCAACAAGGGGACAAATACCTACGAGACCATTCAGCATGCAAGAATCACCGGGGAATATCGCATCGAAGTCACCGGCCCGGCTCATGTTTCCGGCAGCACCACCACCAGCGATGGTACGCAAATTTTCCAATTTAACAGCCGCGTAAACGGCCGTGTATCCTTGATGGTTCAGGAGACTCCCGAGCGCAGCGAAATTTTTCTTACCAGTTTTATAAGAAATTATTTGCAATCCGAAGAAGTTTCTGTTAGCGTAGCAGATATGGATGAAGGAGTGCGCACCGTTCTTGAGTCCACCGTCCCGGGAAATCACCCTTATTTATCAACAGCGCGTTTATGGGTAGACAATACGACCCTCATTCCTGTAAAATTAATTATCTTCGATGCGGACGGTGCGGAAAGAATAGTTGTTACATATCATGTGTTTGAGTACAATGTAGAATTAAACGACGCACTGTTTACATTATAGCCAACTTACAGCCACTCCGGCTTCGAGACGGATATGTGGCAACATGAACATGTCACCGGTGTTAAAGCCGTTGGCGACGGGGGAAACTTATGCATTACCAAAGAGCTTGGGCGGAGGTTAATCTTGCCCATATATCGCATAACCTTGCGGCGATAAAATCGCGGCTAACGCCGGGAACGTCAATAATGGGGATTGTAAAAGCCGACGGTTACGGCCACGGAGCCGTACCCGTCGCGCAGGCCCTTTTAGCAGGCAAGTGCACCGCGCCGGAACGACCTGATTCAGGCTGTGCTGACGCACTGGGTGTAGCCATTTGCGAAGAAGGCGTTGATTTAAGACAAAACGGAATTACCGGGCCGATTCTGATAATGGGCTTTACGCCGGAGCCCTTGCTGCCCGAAGTACTGCACCACAATTTAGCCCAAACGGTTTTTTCAAAACAGGGGGCGGATGCCTTAGCCAGGGAAGCCGCCAAGCACAATAAGCAGACGTCAGTACATATTAAAATTGACACCGGGATGAGCCGTTTGGGATTTTTGCCCACTTCTGAAAGTTTTTCCGATATTTGTGAAATAGCAGCGAATCCGCTTCTTAACGTGGACGGAATTTTTACCCACTGTGCTACCGCCGACAAATTGGACACGAGCTTCCTCCTGGAACAGCAGGCCCGTTTTGAGTGGGTTTTAAAGGAGTTGTCCCAGCGCGGTTTAAACATTCCCGCAAGGCATATGGCAAATTCCGGAGCTTTTGCCCAAACCCTGCGCGATGAAAATGAATCACAACGAAACAGACTTCTGCTGGATTTCGTAAGAATCGGAATTTCCCTGTACGGCTATCCCCCCTCCCCCGAAATGACAGAAGTCTGCGTCCCACTCGGCCTCAGGCCGGCCATGCGCCTGCTTGCCCAAGTAAGCTCTGTAAAGGAATTTCCCGCAGAAACAGGCATAAGCTACGGTCACAGCTTTATAACCACACGTCCAAGCACCATCGCTGTTTTGCCTGTGGGTTACGCCGACGGATATTCGCGCAGGCTTTCCCAAGGCGGAAAAGTCAAGATTAACGGAAAGCTCGCCCCCATTGCCGGGACAATCTGTATGGACCAATGTATGGTTGACGTCACAGATATCCCCGGCGTAAAACCCGGTGACACCGCAGTACTGCTGGGCAGCACGGAAGACGGCATCAGCGCGGATAATTTAGCGGATACTCTGGGTACAATCAGCTATGAAATTCTGTGCGGCATCGGAAAAAGAGTACCGCGCTTATATGTATAGAAACATTTACCAACGGCGATAATACATTTGAAACGGAGGTGAACATAAGTGTTGCAAGTATGGCGAGGCGAAATTTTTTATGCGGATTTAAGCCCGGTAATAGGCTCGGAGCAGGGCGGCGTGCGCCCGGTTTTGATTATTCAAAACGACGTAGGCAATAAATACAGTCCTACAGTTATTTGCGCGGCTATTACATCGCAAATAAACAAGGCAAAGCTCCCCACACATATAGAAATTGATTCCGTACAGTCCACGCTGGTGAAGGACTCCGTAATTCTTTTGGAGCAAATCCGCACCATCGACAAAAAGCGACTGCGTGAAAAAATCTGCCGCCTGGACGATAGTCTGATGCGGCGGGTCAACCGCGCTATTAGTGTTAGCTTAGGGCTGGATACATAGAGATGCCCTAAGGCCATAGCGGAATTACTTCACGTACTCCTTCCGCTATGGCCTTTGATACGCGAGCTATATCAAATATAGCCATTTCCTGCGGGTTGTTAATGAACGCGCATTCCAACAAAACCGCGGGCACCTCCGTAAGCCGAAGTATTCCGAAGGAATCCTTGCCGGCTTCGGTTACGCTGGTTTTTACCCCACGATTGGGGATTCCCAAAACGTCCAGCCGCCGCAGTACAGCTAAGGCCAGGGCTAGGGCGCGCCCGGTGTCCCTAATGCTTATAAATGCCTCCGCCCCAGACATCGGTATACCGTCATTACTGTTCATGTGTATGCTTAAAACCGCGTCAACTTTGTTTTCATTTGCCGCTATTGCGTCCGCCGTGATATTTCTGTCCGTATCTGTTGTACGGTTGTTGATTACCGTGTATCCCCATCCCCGCAATATGGCAGTCACAGCTTTCGAGATTGCCAGCGTAATATCCTCTTCTCTTAATCCGTTTGAAATTGCTCCGGCGTCTATGCCGCCGTGTCCCGCGTAAACAGCTATTTTTGCCATTCCAAAACCCCCGCTTTAAATTAACAGTATTACTCTTTCTCGTACGGCCAGTTGAGTATCCCTCCAAAATCATAAACATTCGTATATCCCAGCGACAAAAGGTCGTACATCGCGGAACGGCTTCTCATCCCGCTTCGGCAGTACACCAGAATCAATGCGTTAAGGTTCGGAATCATCTTCTTCGCCCCGTCAAGCACCGAGTAGTCCGGCAGCGACCTCGCCCCCCGAATCCGCCCCGTGGCAAATTCCTGTGGTGTTCTTACATCCAGAATTATCGCGCCGGGGTTATTTTTCATTATTTCCCGCGCTTGCGACGCACTGATGGTGCGACTTCGATTATTATTCATAAAAATTCCCCCAGATTTGGCTGTTCCTTTTGTGTATATTATGCGAGTGTGGACAAATTGGTGTCGTTCGCATAATCTCCCTAATTTGACAAATGCTACTCAAATATGGTATTATTACCAGTAAGAGTATTTTTCACCTGTTAATTATTGAATAATGATTGAGAGGGATGTTAGCGTCATGAGCCAACACCTAAAAGACGACCGCAGTGCCCGGATTCAATCCGCTACTCATCTGATGAATCAAGGCAAACTGGTGGATACCGCTGATGCCGTTTCTCTGTTGGAGCACGTAATTCAGCCCGGAGACAAGGTCAACATTGAAGGCAATAATCAGAAGCAGGCAGATTTTTTGGCCAAATGTCTGACTCAGGTAAATCCTGAAATTGTGCATAGTTTGCACATTGTACAGTCCGCTATCGCCTTGGATAACCACTTGGATATTTTCGAGAAGGGTATTGCCAAGAAAATCGACTTCTCTTTTTCCGGCCCTCAATCAGAGCGGCTGGCTCGCTTTGTCAAAGAAGGGAAAATCGAGCTGGGGAACATCCACACTTACTTAGAGCTATATGCTCGGTATTTTGTTGACCTCACCCCCCGCATAGCAATGGTAGCCGCCGTTCAGGCGGATATCCACGGGAACCTGTACACCGGTTTTAACACGGAGGATACGCCCGTAATCGTTGAGGCCACACGCTTCAAGCAGGGCATAGTCATCGCCCAAGTAAATGAAATCGTTGAAACTCTGCCCCGCGTGGACATCCCAGGCGATTGGGTGGATTTTGTTATTCCGTCCCCTAACCCATTCTACGTAGAGCCCCTGTTCACCCGCGACCCCTCGTTGATTACCGACGCTCACGTTCTAAGGGCTATGATTGCCCTAAAGGGTATTTATGCCGAATACGGTATAAAGCGGCTTAATCACGGCATCGGCTTTGACACGGCCACAATTGAGCTGTTGCTTCCCACTTATGGAGAAGAGCTGGGCTTAAAAGGCAAAATTTGCACCCACTTTGTGTTAAACCCCCACCCCACCCTCATCCCCGCCATCGAAAGCGGCTGGGTGGAGTCCGTTTACTGCTTCGGCGGCGAAGTGGGCATGGAAGAGTATGTAAAAGCCCGGCCGGATATCTTCTTTTTAGGGCCGGATGGCTCCCTGCGCTCAAACCGCGGTTTCGGGCAGGTGGCGGGACATTACTCTATCGACCTGTTCATTGGCAGTAGCTTGCAAATTGACCAATACGGCAACTCCAGCACCGCCACCGCAGGACGCATCGCCGGATTCGGCGGCGGCCCAAATATGGGCTGTGACGCTCGCGGGCGGAGGCATGTATCAGAAGCATGGCTCAAATGCGGCCAAGAAGACGGCATGTTACAAGGGCGTTGCGGCACTATGCCCCGTGGACGGCGGCTGGTTGTGCAGATGCTGGAAACTTTCGGCGAAAAATGGGCACCCAGCTTCGTGGAAGAGCTTGATGCGTGGAAGCTTGCCGAAGCGGCGGGCTTTGATATCCCACCCGTAATGATTTATGGCGATGACCTGAGCCATATTATCACGGAAGAGGGCATCGCTTACTTGCATAAATGTAAATCCTTAAAACAACGGCAAGAAGCAATCCGCGCAATCGCGGGCTATACCGCACTGGGTATGGCGGCTGTGGAATCCGAAACGGCGGCCCTTCGCAAAGAGGGCATCGTAAAAACGCCGGAGGATTTGGGCATTGACCGCACCCGCGCCAATCGCAGTATGCTCGCGGCCAAGAATATGCGCGAGCTGGTACGTTATTCCGACGGATTATACAAACCGCCGGCACGTTTCCGCAACTGGTAGAAGGGAGCTTATATATGGCATTGCACAATATGACATTTACTTTCCCCGGCGGAAGTGCCGGGTCTATACCAAAGCCCTTTTCTCACACCGGTGTCGTGGGCTCGGGCGATTTGGAAGCCCTGTTCACCAAAGCCGACTTAAAAGGCGGTGTGGAAGCCCAAGTCACCACGCCCGTACGGGGCTATGACGCAGTTTGGGAGAAGGTTCTAGGCCGCTTTGTGGCCGAGTCGGGACTTTCCGATGTGAAAATTCATTTGAATGATAATAACGCCACACCTTTTGTGGTTACTCTGCGGCTAAAACAGGCTTTGGCCGAGGCCATGGAAAGGGGTGAAGCGTCATGACCGGATGGAATGATATGCAAACGCGCAGTTTCTACGAATCCAATGCCCGCGAGCGAGCCAGATATCTGCTGGACGCCGGTAGTTTTCGCGAGCTGGCGGGGCCGGAGGCTCAACTCAGTAGCCCCCACTTGCCAGTGCTGGATGAAGCAATCAGTTTCGACGACGGCGTAGTTGCCGGTTTAGGCAAAATTAACGGACGCCCTGTGTTTATCCTATCCCAAGAAGGTCGCTTTATCGGCGGCTCCGTTGGGGAAGTTGGCGGCGCGAAAATGGTGGGCGTGTTTGAGCTTGCCCTAAAAATGCATGAGAAAGCCCAGGTAAAATACCCTAACGATGAATCCCGCTGGCCGGCAATTGTCATCAGCTTTGAAACCGGTGGAGTGCGTCTGCATGAGGCCAATGCCGGGCTCTTAGCCCATGCGGAAGTCATGGAGCTGATTCAGGCCTGTCGCGGAAAAATCCCCGTCCTTTCCCTTGTGGGCTCGAAGCTTGGTTGCTTCGGCGGCATGGGCTTTGTTTCGGTAGCTACCGACTTAACCATAGTGAGTGAACTTGGCCGTATAGGCTTGACAGGCCCTGAGGTTATTGAAGAGGTTTTGGGCAAACGGGAATTTGACTCAGCTGACCGTGGGCTGATTTACCGCACCACGGGCGGCAAGCATCGCTATCTCATGGGCAGCGCGGCCTATCTTGTTGAAGATTCCATCGCCGCATTCCGGGATAAAGTTGCCGCAGTGCTGGCTGAGCCTTATGCAAAAATCGCCGCAAAACGCGCCATCGGCACCCCTACCTTGGTGGAAGAACAGTTGGAGCTAACCGCCCTCGCGGCACAGCTTAAACCGAAAGACGCATATGACATTTGGGCACATTTTGGAAACGAGAAGATTGCCAAAAGTATACCCGATTTGTCAACTAAGGAATTCCTTCAGCAAGTTAAAATCAGAAAAGGAGGCGGTGTTTCATGACACAACGACCTAAGACGCTAGTCGGCAAAGGACGCGAAGCAATGCTGAACATCATTGATGCCGACTCCTTTATAGACGGAAAAATCGGGGATGCCACGCTTGACACCAACTTGGGCCCCGGTGCCTTGATAGGTACGGCCACTATGAGCGGAGAAACCGTCACTGTAATCACAAACGACGCTAAAGCACGAAACCCGCGTTTCCCCGTGGTTTACGCCGGTATAATCGGCTTGGAAGAAGCCTATAAAATGGCTCAAGCCGTGTATTTAACAATGGAAGCCGATAAAAATTTGCCCAAAAAGCGGCCGTTAGTGTTGGTTATTGATTCCCCCGGTAATGCCCCCGGCAAAGTGGAGGAATTCTTCGGTATGAACCTTGCAACGGGTTCCTATCAGTTGGCATTAGCCGAAGCACGCACAGCGGGTCATCCTATTATAGCCATGATTGTCGGACGCGCCATCTCCGGTGCGTTTCTGTGCCATGGCCTACAGGCCGACCGCATTTTAGCTCTTCCCCAAACCCTTGGCACAATGATTCATGTTATGCCCCTGAGCAGTATCGCAAGAATCACAAAACGTGATGTGGAGCTGCTCGAAACACTATCCCAAACTAATCCCGTATTTGCGTCCGGAGCCGGATTTTTCTACAAGCTGGGCGGTCTGGAAGAGATTATTGAAGACCCCGCCGATATGCCCAAAGCAATCGTGCGGCATATTCAGGAAATCTACAAGCTCAAAAGCGAAGGTAAATGGAACGAACTTGGCCCCTGTAGCCGCGGCACACTAGGAACAGCCCGGGGAGGCAGAGTGGCGCGGAAAAAAGTGCTTGATTTAATGCAAACACAGTACGCAAAACTGGAAGAGGCATTCTTGGCATGAGCATGGAGCTGCAACAAGCCTTGGAAGATGCCGTATCTTTTACCAATACAGCACCCACACTGGACACCATGCCCCGACGCACCTTGGCTGACAAAGGAATTGCTGGGCCCACGGGTGCACATGTAATTGAAGAAATTCATACCCCTTTTAATTTTGCTTTTGTCACGATTACTACGGGTAGCACAGCTTTTCAGAACATCGTGGGCGTAACGGCCGCGGAGCTTCCCGACCGTATGAATGCGGCTCAACGTGCCCTCGAATTGGCCGGATTAACGGTGGGAGACCATATCTTGTTCACCTACCCGCCTCTGGTCAACCTGTTCACCAAAGAAATGCTGGAAAGCTACGGCGTAGCTTGGTCTTTTCTGCCCACGTCCAGCCGGGACGCGCTCTTGCTTTCATTACTAAAAGAGCGACCCCGGATGGTTATTGGGGAATCCACTTTTTTGCGATTGGCACTGGAAGAGTCCGGCCGCTTGGGGCTTGCACCCCATTTGCCAAAGCAAGTGATTTTTCTTGCCGCCGGCACTCCGCTTGACCCAGAGCTCGCACCCACTGTACAGAAAACAGTGGACGGCAAAGCCCATGATTTATATGGATGTCAGGAATTCGGCTGGCTGACGCTGGACGGCATTCCTTTGCGGGATGATATTATATTGTACAAAACAGACGACAGTGACCATCGCGACCTCTTGGTGGGCAGCCTGCCCACGGGAGACCGCTTCCCCGTGTTGGATAAGGGGCATAGTCAAAATCCACAGGGCAAGATTATCACCTATGCCCGCCAGCGGCAGGGCATTGAACCAGAAGTTACAATTCTGGCCAGCACTGCCAAAAGCCGCGATACAGTAGAGCGAACCGCCCGCACGATTTTGCGGATTAAAGCGAAGGTAATTCGCGTCTCGCCCGACCTTGAGCTAAACCAGCCCCACACGATAATACAAATCACCTCCGGTGGCCCGACGCCACATTCTCAAATATTAGATACGCCAGAGCAGACACGCATGTTTGACAGTATGTTGGAAGCTCAAATGGCATATCAATCAGGCGCGAAAAAAGACCCCACATGGATAAAAAGCCGCTGAACTGACATGATTAATATAAAATTTTCCCGGCATGACTTGATTTTTTTAAACGAAAGCGGCAAAGAACAGGCGCGAAAAACGGCACAGGCACTGCATCCCACGACACCAGCACGATTTTTACAGGAAATGATGGAGGATAATATCCCCGCCATTGTTACGCGACAAGAATCTCTGTCCGTCGAATTTGTTCAAGTGGGCTTTTCTTCTTATCACTTCCACGAGGGTGGCCGCGCCAAGTTCAGGGCCATTGTTCCCCGCACTGGAATCACAGAGCAACTCAGCCCCTTTGACGTAATCGGTTATATTGGCCGTCTTTCCTCGAGAGTCGTTCGGGATACGTTGTACGCTTTGCGTAGCTTGGCTGAGGAAATGAACCTTGACCTTGGCTTATACGGGTCTGTTGCCTTGGAAATTATGACGGGGCTACCGTATCTGCACATTGATTCAGACATTGACATACTTGTACGTCCGCGTGATGATGTTGGTTTGTGCCCGTTTTACGAAGCGGTGAATCGGTTTTCCCTAGTCCGTCGCATAGATATTGAAGCTCTGTGCAAAGACGGGGCCGGCGTAAAGCTTGCCGAACTCTGCACGAGCCAAAAAACTGTTCTGTGTAAAGGATTATTATTTACGGAACTTCGCCCTATTACCTGCCCTACGCTGCCGCTTTGAAACAAAAGAAAGGGATGTACAAATGGACTACTATGACATCGTTCTGGGAATCAACATAGCTGGTATTCATGTCAATATTTTTGGCGTGATACTTGCTCTGGTGCTTTCCATTTTTTTGATTATAAGAAAAATGAACCCTGCGCTGGCTATGTTTATAGGCGTATTTGCCGGTGCCATTGTCGGCGGTGCGAACTTGCCCCAAATGTTAGACATTGTTACCTTGGGCGGACGGCAGGTTGTGGGTATTAATATACGCATTATCGCCGGCGGATTTCTGGTTGGGGTTTTGATTGAAACCGGGTCTGCCGAAACAATCGCCAGAGGTATCGTAAAAGGTCTGGGCGAAAAACGGGCTATGTTGGCCATTGCTTTGTCTGCAATGATTGTCACTGCCGCGGGGATTTTTATTCCGGTGGCCATGTTGGTTGTCGCCCCTGTCGCGTTGTCTGTGGCATACAAAGCAAATATCAGTAAATTTGCCGCAATTTTAGCAATCAGTGGCGGAGGTAAAGCCGGCAATATCATTTCTCCAAACCCGAATACCCTTGCCGCCGCCGAGTCTTTTGACATACCGTTGAGCGATGTTATGCTTAACGGATTTATCCCGGGCGTGGTGGCACTTGTGACCACAGTTGTGCTGTGCAATATAGTGAGAAAAAAACACTTTCAAGTATTACAAGCCGACGCAGAAGAGCCAGAAGACGCCTCCAGCCTGCCGTCCTTTGGCAAAGCGATTATTGCTCCGGTAATTTCGATTGGCTTGCTCATGCTCAATCCCATTGGGGATATTTTGGGTATCTCCTTTATAAACTCCTCCAACCTGCCGATGGATGCGTTTTATGTCCTGCCCATAGGCGCGGTTATAGCCTTATTTGCAATGGGAAAAGGCAAACAAATTGCGGATATCGCCACAAAAGGCGCGCTCAGGATGGCTCCGGTTGTACTTATGTTATTTGGCGCAGGCGCGATTGGCGGCCTGATTACCGTTTCTGTTCTCCCTGAAATGATGGAAAATGCTTTGTATAATATGGGATTGCCAACCGCGTTTTTGGCTCCGCTGTCCAGTACGATTTTCGCCAGTGCCACGGGTTCTAATGCCGCAGGTGTTCTTATCGGCGGCGATGCTTTTGCGGCATCTGTAATGGCGGCCGGTGTCCCGGCTATAGCCGGGGCGGTTATGTTGCACGCCGGGGGCGGATTTTTGGATATTATCCCCCACGGCAACGTATTCTTAGCCAGCCAACAGGGAATGAAATGCTCCATGGCAGAGCGCATTAAGGTTATGCCTTGGGAGGCATTGGTTGGTGGCATGATGACTTTAGCTTCTGTTGTTATGTACCTGCTTGGATTCTGGTCATGAATATTGCACTGTCAATCTTAAAATGATACTATAGCAACGGCAAAATCTAAGCCCCCACGGGGGATAGAAAATAATAAGAAAGAGGGTATGTAAAGATGGCAACTGTAAATTCACCGATGAGGGGTATATTTTATGCGGCACCCTCGCCGGACGAGCCTCCCTTTGTTAAAGAAGGCCAAAAAGTCAGCAAAGGCGATGTGTTGTGCCTAGTAGAAGCGTTTAAGATGTTTAATGAAGTTGAAGCCGAGCAAAGCGGAACAATTGTCCGCTGCTTAGTCGAAAACGCTACGGAAGTGGACGGCGACCAGCCAATGTTCGAAATTAAATTGGATTAGGGAGGTAGCGCATTGTTCTCAAAAGTATTGATTGCTAACCGCGGCGAAATCGCCGTGCGCGTAATCCGGGCATGTAACGAGCTCGGGATTAAAACCGTGGCTGTGTACTCTGAAGCAGATAAAGATGCCTACCACGTAGAATTGGCCGATGAAAGTGTATGTATCGGCGGGCCGCACTCTAAAGACAGCTACCTTAACGGCGAAGCTATTGTTAAAGCTGCTCTTGATAAAGGAGCACAAGCGATTCACCCCGGTTTTGGATTCTTATCCGAAAAAGAGCATTTCTGCAAACTGTGCAAGGACAAAGGACTGACATTTATCGGCCCGGGCCCGGACGTTATCTTCCAAATGGGAGATAAAGAACAAGCCCGTATCCTTATGAAAAAAGCCGGTGTACCGGTTATCCCGGGCAGTGACCTGCTGAACAGCGTAGATGAGGCCAAGGCATTCGCAAAGGAAATCGGCTTCCCTGTTCTGCTGAAAGCCAAAGCAGGCGGCGGCGGAAAAGGAATCCGCCCTGTGGAAAGCATGGACACCCTTGAAGCCGCATTTAAAACAGCCTCCCAAGAAGCCGAAAGTGCTTTCGGCGACGGCGGGCTGTACATGGAGCGTCGCTTGGTAAAAGTTAAGCACGTGGAAATCCAAGTGCTGGCCGACACCCACGGCAACGTAGTGGCTTTGGGCGAGCGTGAATGCTCCGCACAGCGCAACAACCAAAAGCTTGTAGAAGAAGCTCCCTCTCCAGTGCTGACCCCGGCCATACGGAAAGCCATGTGCGACACAGCTGCTAAAGCTGCTAAATCCGTAGGTTATGTAAACGCCGGCACAATTGAGTTTTTGTATGATGATAAAGACCAAAAATTCTACTTCATGGAAATGAACACCCGGATTCAGGTAGAGCATCCCGTTACCGAGATGATAACCGGTCTGGATTTGGTCAAGTGGCAAATAAGAATTGCCGCCGGAGAGAAGCTGGACTTTGGACAAGATGATTTCAAAATGGAAGGACATGCCATCGAATGCCGCATCAATGCCGCGGCAACAGGCGTTGTAAACCGCTATCGCGAACCCGGTGGCCCTAATGTGCGCTTCGATTCCTTCCTGTATCAAGGTTATAGCGTCCCGCCATATTATGATTCCATGCTGGGCAAGCTGATTGTCCATGCTCCCACAAGAGCCGACGCCATCCAGAAGATGATTGCCGCCCTCTCCGAGCTGAAGGTCGATGGAGTAAAAACCAACATCGAAGAACAGGGCAAAATCATGCAAAGCCCCGCCTTTGTCTCCGGTTTATACTATACCGATTTTAAAGTGGGCGACTAAAACTGTAAAGAAGCAAAAAGCTTTAACTTAAAAAACCTGCTTTTGGGCAGGTTTTTTTATTGAAATTCTTTCCGAAATTATAAAAATGCAATAACACTTTGTTCCGTTTTTAGTTGACATTTACTTGTTCGCACAGTATCTTAATAGGGAAATTTTACATAATATAGGGCATAATTCCCGGCGAAAGGGTGTTGACTATGGCACATCAGGTGACTGTTAGGACAAATATCCCGGCCCTTAATGTGCATAGAAATATACGCCTTGCCGGCAACAGGCAAGCAACCGCCGCGGCACAGCTTGCAAGCGGTTTTCGTATTAACTCCGCCGCCGATGATGCCGCCGGGCTTGCCATATCCGAAACGATGCGGGCACAAATCAGGGGGCTAGACCAAGCCGCAAGAAATACACAGGACGGAATCGCGTTAATACAAACGGCGGATGGCGCGATTGCCACCGTCAGCGAAATGCTTTTAAGAATGCGCGAGCTTATCGTACAAGCCGCCAACGACACAAATACTTTAATCAACCGCCAGCAGATTCAGTATGAAATCAACCAAATTATGAATGAGATAAACAGCCTTGCAAACAGGGTGGAGTTTAACTCAATGAGGCTGCTGGACGGAAGCTTGGCGCGGATTAATTCACAGACTAAGTCACCTGCTTTTATGCCGTTGTCCGGTGGTGCAAGTCCGCTAAACACCCTGGTAAGCTCAACTACGTTTCCGCCGGGAACACATGGTTTCGTAACCGTACCGCCGGGTTCATCATACGAACGTCAGGACAGAAGATTCGTTTATCGCTATTTGGCAGGCGGCTATTCTGTAATGGATCAGGTTGATATCCTAACATTAATGGGCAACAATGAGCGAATAATTATTGCTGATATATATATGGCAGCTGGTACAGATATTTATTTTTTAATTTATTTCAGTCGAGAACAAGGGCAAGAGCAAGTACCGCTGTCAGCATTAGAAGAGTTAATTTTAATCGCACCTGATGGTACGGTATTTGATCTTACCGAGTTTGGTATAAGCTTTCCAAATACTAACTTTGTCGATAACATGTCCATCCTGAATATGACTGATTATTCTATGATTAGGGCTTATGGGGTTTCCATTTCAGGGTATTGGAGACTTGAAGCAGCGACCAGATACACCTATCCCTCGCTACCTCGATTTATAACTCAGATTGCAAGCACTGTCGTCCAACCCACCTATCCAGACCCGCCTATCCCTCCGCCGCTCCCGACAATAGGACGAACCGCCGAAAGAAGAAATGCACTATGGCTTCAATTGGGTGCGAATGCCAATCAGGGTATACGGATAAACCTCCCGGGTATGAATACCAAAAACCTTGGCGGAAGACATGGGGATTTACATGATTTAATAAATGTTGTGTCTCTTGACGGTGGCCAAATTTCTCATCAATTAAAATATATTGATTATGCTTCTGCCTATGTAAACAGTGCGCGGTCTAAATTGGGGGCTGTTCAAAACCGCTTGGAGCATACGGCAAGAAGCCTTTTAATATCCAGTGAAAACTTATCCGATGCAAAATCGCGGATAAGAAATACAGACATGGCAAAGAAAATGATGCGGTTTACTAAAGCTTCCATTATTAAACAGGCGGGGCTGTCTTTCCTTTCCCACGCCATCCAAAGCCCTGATAGGGTGTTGCAGTTGCTAAGTTAATAAAAATTTATTGAAAATTGTTGTAACTTGTAGTTGTGTGTAATGGAATAATATGCTAATATCTCCTTGGAGCAGACAATAAGTACACGCTTATTGTTGCTTACAATAGTCAGATAAAGGAGAATTTATCATGAGGAAAAGAAGAGGTTTATTAGCTGTTGTGCTTGCCGCCCTGATGGTATTTAGCAGCCTTTCACTGGTTTTGGCTGATGAATACATCGAAATTGATGCGGCATCTGACCAAATGAATGATTTTGTGGTATCTGCTTCGCGTGTAAACGTAAACCAAACTGCCCGCACTGCGTCCATATCATTTAGTGTGGACATCAACCCAAGAGTAAGAAGGCTGGTTTTCGAGATAATTTATGACCGTACGGTGTTGCAGAGACCCACGATAAAGACCGTACCAAACAGAGTATTTAACAGTTTTTCAAATACCAGTCATGGAACACTTTCGCCGGGGTTGGTGCCTAACGCCAGCTCTTGGGTGATTAATGCGTCCAATAACGGAGGCGCAATGGCGCAACAAACAGGCATTTTTATGACGGTTAATTTCACTATTCTTAGGGTTCCGCCACAAGGTATCACGCCTATTTTAATTAACGTAATTTCAGTGGACTCTTTTGGCAGAGAGATAAATACTAGAGTAAATGATGGCTCTGTCAGATTTCTCGGAATTCCTACCCATTCTGTAACCATATTAAACGGCGGCGAGGGCGCGAGGGCCACTCCCGTTTTATCAGCAGAAGGCTGGCCTGTCAACCTTAGTGCCGGCACCCGCTTTGGTTATGTTTTTGCGGGCTGGACTACAGAAACACCGGACGTAACTATTATAAATCCGTCATATGCCAACGGTGCATACTTCATTATGCCGGGCAGAAATGTTACTGTAACCGCAAACTGGGAGGCAATACCACCCCCCAATTTGGTCCAAGTCTCGGCCCCGCATGTAATTGCGTCCGTAGGGAGTTATATAGACATCCCAATCACGCTGGATTATAACTACGCGGGCTTGAGTTCTATGAGTATAAGTATTGCCTACGATTCGGCAGCGTTGCAGAGGGTTGATATTGCATCCCTTGACATTTTTAATATGTTCCCGATTCAACCGCCTTTAGGAGTTAACCCCTTCCCAATAATGTTGTTTTTGACACCTCCAAATTCCGTTACAAACGCTACGGGCGATATTGCTTCCATACGTTTCAATGTTTTGGATGATGCACCCTTAGGCGTCACACCTGTTTTATTCAGCGTAGCCAGCGCGTACAGGTTTGATGCCAGTTTTGTTCCCATAGATGTTTTAACAATCGACGGCTCGGTTGAAATTATTGAAATCATAACCCATCCGATAATCATAGAAAACGGAGGGGAGGGTGCAGAGGCAAGCCCCAATCCGGCTGAAGAAGGTGCGACAGTAGTACTTTATGCCGGCACTCCGCCTACAGGTTATGTTTTTGTGGGCTGGACTACAGAAACGCCTGGCGTAACCATCATTGACCCGACGAACCCCAATGGTGCATCATTCCAGATGCCGGACGGGCCTGTTACGATAACCGCCAATTGGGAGCGTCCGGTCACGGTTAGGGTATCCGCTTCACATTCCCTGGCACAAAGGGGAAGGTACGCATATGTAGTCATAAGCTTGGATGAAAACCAAGGCTTAAACATTATGAGCCTCAGCCTTAGTTATGATTCGGCAATACTAACAAGGGACAGCGTTACACCAGATTCTCTTATGACAATGATGCCAATACTGCCGGGTGCAAACCCCTTTACAATGGGCTTTATGTTTCCACCTCCGGAAGCCTCGACTGAAACAGGCAATTTGGCAACCATCAGGTTCAGAATAAATCATGAGGCCCCCCTGGGTGCCACGCCTATAGAGTTAAGTGTAGTTAGTGCTTATAGGATTGACGGTTTGCCTGTTCCGGTAAATGCCGTAGCTACCGACGGTTCGGTTTATGTCACACTTATGTTTGGTGATGTTAACGGGGACGGCATTATAACTCAGGAAGATGTTGATTTGCTTTGGATGTATTTATTAGGGTTTCCGGTTGACTTTAATCGGGAAGCGGCAGATGTCAATGGGGACGGTATTATAACCCTCGCGGACATACTCCTGATTATGATGTATCTTAACGGAGACTTGGATATATTAGAGCCTCAGTCTCAATCCGGTGTGATACTAATGCGCCATATGCCAATGCATTTACCGATGCTTATGCACGAAATTAGTACGGATGAGATGACCGAGTATATTGACGTGGTGGTAAACATAGGCGCGAACGAGGGTATCAGCGCGCTAAGCCTTGTTCTTAATTATGATGCGTCAATATTGCAAAGAGTAACCATTTCACCTGCTGACCTTATGGTTATGCCGTTGCAGCCCCCGTCCAACAATGGTTCCGCCACACTAAGCTTTATGACAGAGTCATTAGGCGTTACAACCGATACGGGCAATCTTGCTGCAATCCGGTTTAGGGTTCTTAACAATGAAGCTCTTGAAACAGCTATTACATTACAAGTAACCGGCGCGTATAAAATTGATGGATTTATTCCTGTTCCGGTAAATTCTCTGGGACTTGAGATTTACGTTATCTAATTTTGGGAGTAGCTTTGACATGGAAACACGTCTGTTGTTTAAAAACATATCAACACCGGCAATTTTGTTGGACTTGGATGTTTTTGAGCGGAATTTGCGAAGGTTTCATTCGATGGCTTGCCGTAATCGCAAGGAAATTTGGCCGATGACCAAAACGCACAAGTCCACACAAATCGCCAAGTGGCAGCAAAAGTGCGGCGCGGCGGGCTTTCTGTGTGGCACACTGGACGAATGCGAAGCCCTTGCGCGTGACATAAAAGATGTAAGCATAATGTATGCCTACCCCGTGGCGAGCGCGACAAATGCGCGCCGTGTTGTGGAGCTGTCCCAAAAGTGCAATTTTTATATACGCTTGGACAGCCCACAACAAGCCGGGATTTTAAACAATGTCGCAAAAGACGTGGAGATAAACTACACGGTTATTATAAATTCCGGGCTTAATCGTTTTGGCATCAGCCCACGGGACATTAAAAGCTTTATGGAGGAAATGTCCGGTTTTGGAAATTTAAGATTTAAGGGAATTTCAACCCATCCCGGCCATGTGTATAAAATGACGGAAGCCGTCAAAGATGTGGCGTGTCAAGAAGCCGGCGCAATGGCGGAAGCCCGCAAGCAGCTATTAAAAATAGGTGTGCTGCCCGAAATCGTGACCTCGGGCAGCACACCTACATTTGAATATATTGTTGATAATGAAATAATTAGCATTTTGCATCCGGGGAACTATGTTTTTATGGACAATATCCAAGTACGGCTTGGTTGCGCAAAAACCGAGGACTGCGCCCTGACAATTCTTGCGACGGTAATTGCAGCCAACCACGGAGAATTCATAATTGACGCGGGCTCAAAATGCTTTGGTGAGCAAGCGGTTCACGGCAGCTCCGCAATCGAGGGTCACGGTTATGTGAAAAATCACCCGTCGCTTATTATCCACAGCCTTTCGGAGGAAGTGGGCAAAATCAAGGCCTCAGCCGCGTCGCCTAGCCTCCAAATCGGCGATATAATCGAAATAATTCCCAATCATTCCTGCTCTGTGGCCAACATGTTCAGCCATTACATAGGCGTTAGAAAAGGCGTCGTTGACGACGCCTTTCCGATTATACCGGTTGATATCCGGTGCAATTTACAACATCCGAAACTATTATGAAAACAGCCTCCGCACCTCTTCCTCGGTAAGTAAATTGATAAAGCTGCCGCCCTCGGTGATTACGGAGTCGATGAGGCCGCGCTTTTTTTCTTGCAGGGCCATAATTTTCTCCTCGATGGAATCTTTTGCGACGATGTTAAATACCTGCACGGCCTTTTTCTGGCCGTAACGGTGGGCGCGGTCGGCGGCCTGGTCCATTACGGAGGGGTTCCACCACGGGTCGTAATGGATTACTACATCCGCGCCGGTAAGATTAAGCCCTGTGCCGCCGGCTTTTAGCGAAATCAAAAAGAGGTCTTTTTCTCCGTTGTTAAAGCGTTTGGTCATTTCCAAACGTTCCTTGGCCTTTGTCGCGCCGTCGAGGTAGAAATAGGTGGCGGGTCTGCCGCGCCGGGTGGTGATTTCGGCGGACTGAAAGGCTTCTTGTATGAGCGAGAGCATTCCCGTAAATTGTGAAAACAATAAGACCCTGTGGCCGGAATCCAGTGCCAGCTGGATTGTTTCAAGGGTGAGGGCAAGCTTCCCGCTGCCGCCGTTGTATTTTTCCAAAAAAAGCGCGGGGTGGCAACAGATTTGCCGCAAGCGTGTAAGCTGCGCCAGAATACGCATCCGGTTGTCGGCAAAAGAGTTATTGGCCACGATGTCGTCAAACGCGCCGATAGCCTCCAATAAATTCGCCTGATAAATTTTCTTCTGCTCGTGGGTGAGCTCCGCGGGCAAAGTCGTCTCGGTTTTTTCGGGCAATTCTTTAAGTACATTCTCCTTGATGCGGCGAAGCACAAAGGGCGCGATTTGTTGACGCAGCTTAGCCGCCGCGCCGGAATCGCTGTGCTTTATAATTGGCTGCTCGTATACCCGGCCGAACTTATGCGCCGTGTATAAATATCCCGGCATGATAAAATCAAAAATCGACCACAATTCCGTCAAAGTGTTCTCAATGGGTGTGCCCGTCAGTGCGAAGCGTACACGGCCCCTTAATCCTTTGATGCTCTTGGCTGCCTGGGTTCCGGGATTTTTGATGTTTTGCGCCTCGTCGGCGATTATATAGGCAAATTCCATGTTTTTGTAAAAATCAGAGTCGCGTTTGAGCATGTCATATGTCGTGATAAAAATATCTATGTTGGGGGTTTTAAGAAGCTCCCGCCGCTTTTCCGGCAAACCGGAAATTACTTGAGTCGTAAGCTGGGGCGCGAATTTTTTAATTTCATTTTCCCAATTGTACAAAAGGGAGGTCGGCGCGACTACAATCGACTGCGCGCCGTTTTTGCGTTCGCTGGCCAACAAAGCGATGACTTGCAGAGTTTTCCCCAGCCCCATATCATCGGCTAAAATTCCGCCGAAGCCGTAGTGCGACAAGGTTTTAAGCCAGCTAAAGCCAGTTTTTTGATATTCGCGCAGTACAGTTACAAGCCCCTTTGACAATTTGAAGCCCAAGGAGGCGTTATTTTGAAAATGCGTCAGCAGATTTTCGAAGGATGAGTCACGCTTTAGTGCGTGGGTTGCGGCCAATGCTTCCGAGCGGGTCAGTTCATCTACATACAGTGCGCGATAGGCCGGAAGTATCAGGGATTTCCCCTTCACTTCCTTACGGGTAACATCCAGTGCTTCCAAAAAACCTGCGGCAGCGATTATATTTTCGTCGTTTAATGTTAAAAACCGGCCGTCCTTTAGTCGGAAGAATTTTTTGCGGGTGCGGTATGATTCCAAAGCTTCCAGCAGCTCGCCTATGTCGTATCCTGAATCCTCCAGTGATACTTTTAGCAAATCCCCCGTCAGCCTTAGTCCAATTTTGGGAGACACAGCGCGGGCGGTCTTTTTTTGCAAATCCTCACTTACAAGCACATCTGCGCAATCCCTAAGGGCTTCTATTCCCGAGGGCAAGCCCCCGTCGTGATGCAAAAATGAGTAAATCAAATCGTTTCCGCTTAGACGAAAAATCCCCTTATCCGCGTAAAAACCCAACGAGGCCAAACGGCGGCGCAAGGTATATTCCGCTACAATATCGCGGATAATCACAACACAATCGTCGGAAAAATCATTAGAAAGCGCGTCGATTACCAAGTCATCATAATGATATTCAAGCCGCCCGGTAATGTCCTTGCCCTCGGTATCGAAGTACATTTTTGCCAGCATAGCGGTAATGTCCCCTGTGGGAATTTCCCCAGCCTCGGACTCTATAGCACCCATTTTTGCGAATTGGGGCAGAATTATTGTCAAAAATCGCTTTTGGTCGTTTCCGCTGATTAAAATTTCGCGAGTATTGGTGTCGTCAATGGCCTTTAAAAACGAGCTTAACAATAATCCGTCGGCCTTTGGCAAGCGATAAAGGCCAACATCGGTCAGAATATAATGAGATGTGTAGCCCATCAGCGTCCTGTGGGGGAAGGGCGCGGCTTCAATAACTGTTCCGGTGGGCAGATGGCGCACTTTCAGATTGCATGGAGGGTATCCGTCTATGAGCTTAACCTGCCGGCCAAACTCGGAAACGCATTCCAGTGTTTGCCCGTTTAAAATCTCAAAAAAAGAATCCATATTGCGCTGAGCCAGGTACAACTCTCGTGTTATGAGCAGATGATGGGTAAATTGAAACTGACGGCTGAGACGCTTGCTTATTTCAACGTGCATGTCGTCTTCTGCGGAAATAAAATCAATTAATTTCTGCGAGGCTTCGTTAAACATTTCGCGGCGGTGGGCGAAGGTCAGCCCCTGTCCGTAGGAGACGGTTTCGCCTGACCGAATGCTTTTTACAAAGCTGGAAATGCTTTTTACAACGTACATACGCCTATAACCCACGGTAAAGGTCAGGTAAATTCCTCTTTGACCGTTGACATGGATTATAGGCGCGAGTTTTAACAAAGGGCCCCGAGCGGCCGCAGGCGGCATTTCCAAGGTTTCGTCGATGCCGTCATAAATAATTTTTTCCAGATTATTGGTAAGCTCGTGAGCATGGCGGCGCATTTTCTCGGCGGAGAACATGCGGGCGTGGCCTTCCATGTGGGCAAACAGAACCGCAACAACGTGTTTACACGCCCCGCGCCAGATGCTGTGGCTTTCACAGGAACACGAATAGCTGGACAACGCACTGATATTGTCCAGCTTAAGTGACACTTCATAGTTTTTATAATTTCCCTCAACAGTAGCGCGAACTGTTGTTTCTCCGTCAGCACCTTCTACCGCATTAAATGACAGCAGTTTTCCATCTCTATAATATCTCTCGCCACGTTCGTAGACATCGGCATTTGAGCTAAGGTTTAAAATTGTTCCCTTGGTGATGGCAGCAGTTTGCATTGCAGGCATCCGAGACCCCCCAAAGGTTAGAGAATGTGCTTGTCAAGAATTGTTACAAGATTAGCTATTTCCGGCTTAGAGATATTGGCCACGGCACCGAGGCTTTCGCCTATTTCGCGCATGTCGTCGGTGATGAGGGAAGAGAATACGATTACCGGCAGCTTGTTGAAATACGGGTCATCCTTAGCCAGCTTCAGAAGCCTGTGTCCGTCCATCAGTGGCATTTCTATGTCGGTTATTATAGCGCATACATGATTTTCGATTGGGTCTCCGGATTCCTTGTATTCTTGAAGCAGATTCCACGCTTCTTGGCCATTCGATGCGCAAATGATATTCACGTACCCGGCTTTTTCCAAGGAAGACAAAATCAGCCTCTCCAAAAGCGGAGAATCCTCGGCAATAAGTATCGGCTTTGTAGAGCGGCTTCTTTCGCCCAGCCTGTCTATGTCGCTTGGCGAGAAGCCCATGTGGGGGCTGATGTCGAACAGAATTTTTTCGAAGTCTATAATGGTAATCAGCTTGTCGCCTTGTTTTGCGACACCTGTGGCCATCCCGTCCTCGCCACCGTAAATGGTAGCGTCCGGTTTTTCGATATTCGACATTGCCACTTTGTTAATAGCCTCAACACCATGCACATGAAATGCTGTCTTGAGATTGTTGATTTGGGTAATAATAAAGATGTCTCGTTCCTCGTCGGGCGACGGGGGCAATCCCATATAGGCCGCCAGATTTATTACCGTCATGGTGTCTGTACGGGGGCGGATGATTCCCTCTACGAAGGGATTCGAGTTGGGCATGGGCGTAATCGGATACTGGCTGTACTTCATAATTTCGTTGACCTTGGCCACGTTTATGCCAAAATGCCCGCCTGCGACCACAAATTCCATTAACTGGAGAGTTTGCTCGCTTTCCATGTGTGCCGTTGCTCGTTTGCTACCAACCATGGTTGTACCTCCTATGTTCATTCTAAATATCATTATAACACAAGACTATTCTATCACCAATTACAAAAAAAGAAAATAGGCAATGTGACAAAGTCTAAGAATTATGTTAAATTTAATGGCGATTTCCTGTGAGAGGTGTTTTTTATGTGTGGATTTTGTGGGTTTTCCGGCCAAAACCCTGAGGCGGAAGTCGTTATAAACAAAATGCTTGATAAAATTATACACCGCGGGCCGGATTCAGCCGGGGTTTATCTGGGCGAGGAGATGACTCTTGGCTTTAGGCGGCTGTCGATAATCGACTTGGAGAACGGCGCGCAGCCCATGTATAACGAAACCGGAAGTCTGGTGTTGGTTTTTAACGGCGAAATTTATAATCACAAAGAGCTTCGTGCCTTACTGGAAGAAAAAGGCCACTATTTTACTACCTCCACCGACGCAGAAGTTTTACTGCATCTATATGAAGAGCACGGAACGGGAATGTTAAATCATTTGCGCGGAATGTTTGCTTTTGCCATATACGATATGGAGGCGGACAAGCTTTTTTGTGCCCGTGACCCCTTTGGCATAAAACCGTTTTACTATACACGAACGGAAAAGGGACTGATTTTCGGCTCGGAGATAAAATCCTTCACTGTACACCCGGGGTTTACTCCCATGGTGAACCCGGAGGCATTGGCGCAGTATTTAACATTTCAATATTCCGTACTTACCGAGACATTTTTTAAGGGCGTTTATAAATTGCCGCCGGGGCATCATCTAACCTTGGAAAACGGAGATTTGGCCGTGGCACGATATCATTCCCACATTTTCTCCCCGGCCGAAATGAGCCTTGATGACGCGGCAGAGCAAATCGACGTCACCATTGGCGAATCCATTTTCAAGCACATGGCCAGCGATGTGGAGGTTGGTTCTTTTTTGTCCGGCGGAGTGGATTCAAGCTACACAGTTGCCCGGTTTGGCGGAAAAAAAACCTTTACCGTGGGCTTTGATTATGAAAATTACAATGAAATTGAATATGCCAAAAGCTTATCGGAGCAAATCGGCGCGGAAAATTTTTCAAAAATCATTACTACCGATGAGTTCTGGGAAAGCCTGTCAAAGGTGCAGTATCACATGGACGAGCCCTTGGCAGACCCCGCCGCCGTGGCGTTGTATTTCGTCAGCCGCGAGGCCGCCAAGCATGTAAAGGCTGTGCTTTCCGGCGAGGGCGCGGACGAGCTTTTTGGCGGTTATAACATTTACAAAGAGCCTCTTAGTCTAAAATGGTACGCAAAGCTACCCCTTTCCCTGCGGGAGTGGCTGGCGAGCTTGGCAAAAAAATTGCCCGTGGGCACAAAAGGCCGAGGCTTTCTTTTGCGCGGAGCAAAAACCGTAGAGGAGCGTTATATCGGTGGCGCGTATATTTTTGCCCCGGAAGAACGGGCGAAAATTTTAAAATTTGAGGCGATTCAAGAGCCCATGGACATTACCCGTCCGTTTTACGCCCAAGTCAAGCACGAGGACGATATTACAAAAATGCAATACTTGGATATTCACCTGTGGCTGGCGGGAGATATTCTGCTAAAGGCCGACAAGATGAGCATGGCTCATTGCCTTGAGGTGCGCGTGCCCTTCCTCGACCGTGAGGTTTTCCGCGTGGCCTCGCGGCTTCTGACAAAACACCGCGTCAGCAAAAAGGGTACAAAGCTGGCATTCAGAAAGGCCGCCGCCGCGCATCTGCCCCAAGATGTTGCCGACAGGCGCAAGCTGGGTTTTCCTGTGCCTATCCGTATTTGGCTGCGGGAGGAAAAATATTACAACGTTGTGAAAACACATTTCACCAGCAGCGTCGCGTCGCGGTATTTTAACATCGAAGCCTTGTTGGCTCTGCTGGACGAGCATTACAGCGGCAAACAGGACAACAGCCGCAAAATCTGGACGGTCTTCATGTTCCTGCTGTGGCATTCGGAATATTTTCTGGGTGAAAGCGCGTGACATATAAAAGCCTTTCCCCGGCCGATACGGAAAAGCTGGGGTTTGAATTTGGCCAAAACGCCAAGTCGGGCGATATTTTCTGCCTTAGCGGCGAGCTCGGCGCGGGCAAGACAGTTTTTGCCCAAGGCTTGGCGCGGGGGCTCGGATATCCCGGGCGAGTCACCAGCCCCACCTTCACTTTGATGAATATATATGAAAGCGGCCGTTTGCCCTTTTATCATTTTGATTTATACCGTATGGAAAACGGGCTTACCGACCTGGAAAGCACCGGCTGCGAGGATTTTTTATACGCTGGCGGGGTTTCCTTGGTGGAATGGCCCGAGCGCGCGGAGGGTTTTTTTGGCAACGATGTGACTTGGGTTGAGATTCGCGCCACCGCAGACGCCGCAGCAGACCATAGAGAAATTTCCATCAATCGAGCCAACGGCTATACCGCAGAAACGGGAGAAATATGAAAATTTTAGCAATTGACACATCAGGACAACATTCTACCGCCGCCATTGTTAGCCAGTACATAACGATTGGCGAGATTTTTTTAAACGCCCGCACCGAAAGTCTTTCCGGCACCACATGGACGCATTCGGAGATTTTAATGCCGGGTATTGACCGGCTTTTAGCATTAACGGGGCTTATGCCGCAGGATATCAATTATACAGCCTATACAAACGGCCCGGGCTCGTTTACGGGGCTTAGGATTGGAGCGTCCGCGGCACTTGGAATGGCAAAAGCACTGAATATACAAGCCGTACCTGTTCCTACACTGGACGCTTTAGCATACAATGTTTTAGGCGTGGGGGGAGGCGGACTTGTTGTGCCCATGCTGGACGCGCGGCGAGGGCAGGTTTACACGGCGGTGTACACGCGGTCTTTGGACGGAAGCATCAGCAAAGCATCGGAGTACATGGCTGTATCCATCGGGGAAATGACTGACTATTTGCTCAGTGAGCATATAGTCAGCAAGAGAAGGCTTGGCGAGAATATCCTCTTCCTAGGCGGCGGTGCGGACGCCAACTCCGAAGCTATCCGAAGCACCTTCCCCTATTCCCAATTAGCCCCGTCCAATAATAATAGTCTCCGAGCCGCCTCCGTAGGGCTGTACGCAGCGGAGAAAATAAATTTCGGCTACGAATTTTCAAATCAAGCGGATATCATATATGTACGTGCACCTCAGGCCGTACGGCAGCAGGGCCGTCAACAATGATATCTGATGTCAGGTCAAATTTCCGCCCAGGAAAATCTCTTGCCGTTATCGTTCAAGCCACGCCGCAACACGCCGCCGCAATCCACGCAATCGAAAACGAGGCCTTTTCCGACCCATGGTCAAAAAGCTCGATTTTATATGAAATAAACGAACCGGGCTCCGTTTTCCTGGTGGCGGTAAACGAAAACCAAAACGCAATCGGCTATGCCTCCATGCGGCATGTTCTTGATGAGGGACATATCAGCAATATAGCGGTTTCAGCCTCGTATAAAAACCAAGGCGTCGGCTCTCTGCTGATGGAAAGCCTAGTAAACGAAGCCCGCCGCTTGAAAATAACCGCTTTGACCCTGGAAGTACGGGAAAGCAACAAAGCTGCCATCTCGCTGTATAAAAAGTACGGTTTCGTACAAAAAGGCGTAAGGCGTGATTTTTATTCATATCCTAACGAAGACGGAATAGTCATGTGGAAGGAACATTTAATATGACTCGTGAGCTAACCTGGCAAGAACTAAAATATTTCGCGAAGCCGCAAAGAATAGACGCCGCAGAAAGCCGGACTTTAGAGCTAATCGGCCAAGACCGTGCGTCGGAAGCCCTAAAATTTGGACTGCAAATGAAGGACAAAGGTTATCACATTTATGTCTGCGGGGCCACGGGCACCGGACGGACGACCTTTGCACGGGAATACGCACAGGAAAAGGCCTCCGCCGAGGCGGTTCCGCCGGATTTATGCTATGTATATAATTTCCAAAATCCCAAATGCCCGAAGCTTCTGAGGGTTCCGGCAGGCACGGGCAAGCGTCTGCAAGAGGATATGAACGAACTGATATCCCGCCTGAGCGCGGAACTTCCGCGTACCTTTGCGGACAAGGAATATGAGAACAAAAAGAACGAAATCGTAAAAATTTTAAAACTAAAGCAAGATGAAATTATAAAGGAAATGTCCGAAGAGGCCCGCAAGCATGATTTTGAGGTGAAGAACTCCAACAGCGGCATATTTTTTATGCCCATCGTGGAGGGCGAGGTCATTACCGAAGAGCAATTTGAGTCCCTGTCCCAAGAGCAAAAGGACACCATCACAAAAAAATCCGAAACAATTCAAATCCGCGCTGCCGAAGCTTTGCGTGAAATTAAGGACCACGAAAAAATAACAAAAAAAGAAGTGGATGAGCTGGACTACTCCGTCGGATTGTTTCTGGTGGGTCATCACATGAACGATATAATGGAAGCTTTCGCAAACGAGCCCGCTTTACTGGAGTACCTAAAAGCCGTCAAGGAAGATATTTTGGAGAACATGTCCGACTTTATCACAGAGGAATCCGAAGACGAAGAGGCCATGCAGGCCATCATGCCATGGTACAACAAAAAAAGCACCGAGGACAATTTGACAAAGTACAAAGTCAATTTAATAACCGACAACAGTCATCTTACCGGCGCGCCCGTAATCGTTGACTACAACCCGACCTACACCCATCTTGTGGGCGAAGTGGAATACGACAACGAATACGGCAACCTTTCCACAGACTTTATGAAGATAAAGCCGGGGCTTCTGCACAAGGCCAACGGTGGATATTTGATATTGCAGGCACAGGATATTTTGGGCAGCCCCCATGCATGGGAAACCCTTCGCCGTAGCTTAATCACCGAAGAGATTATCACCGAGCCCTTGCGCGAATACACCACAGGAGTGGCCGTAAGCAGCATCAAACCCGAGCCGATTCCGCTTAATATAAAAATTATAATCATAGGCGGGGGCTTCTACTATGACGTCCTTTACAATTACGATGATTACTTTGAAAAGCTTTTTAGGATTCGTGTGGATTTCGACTACGAAATGCGCCTGAATGACCAAAACATGGCGGAAGTCGTAAAATTCATAAGCCGCTATACCCGGGAGGAAAACGCGCTGCCCTTTGATTCCAAGGCAGTAGGCCGCGTAATTGAGTACGCCACACGCTTGGCCGAACGCCAAGACCGCCTGACCACGCGGTTTAATTATCTGTCTGAAATCTTGGCGGAGGCGGTGGCATGGACAAAAATGGACAACGCCCAAACCGTTACCGCCGAATATGTACAAAAGGCCATCTCTAAACGGGAATACCGACTTAATATGTACGAGGAAAAGCTCTCCGAAATGATAGAGGAAGACACCGTCATGATTTCAACGGACGGCGCGAAAGTCGGCCAAATTAACGGTTTGGCCGTAATCGACACCGGCGACCATGTTTTTGCTAAACCCTCGCGAATCACCGCCACGGCCTACATGGGTAAGGCCGGCATCGTAAACATTGAAAAAGAAGCCGAAATGTCCGGCTCCATTCACGATAAGGGCGTTCAGGTGATGATAGGATATCTCGGGCAGACTTACGCTCAAGATTTCCCGTTATCCTTAAGCTGCCGCATCTGCTTTGAGCAAAATTACAGCGGCATTGACGGCGACAGCGCGTCGTCAACTGAATTGTACGCAGTCCTCTCCGCATTGACCGGCCTGCCCATCCGTCAGGACATCGCCATCACCGGCAGCATGAACCAGCACGGCGAAATCCAACCCATAGGCGGCGCGACCTACAAAATCGAGGGCTTTTTCGACCTGTGCAGCAAACGCGGCCTCACGGGCAACCAGGGTGTAATCATCCCAACCCGCAATATCCGTGATTTAGTCCTAAAAGACGAAGTCGTCAAAGCCGTAAAAGCCGGGAAATTTCACATCTATCCCATTTCCCACATCGACGAAGGCATGGAAATCCTTATGCAGCTCCCGGCGGGAAGCTACCCCTACCCTGCCAACACCGTCCACGGAAAGGTTTTTAGAAAACTACGGTCATTTCACCGGAAGGTCATGAAGGACTTATAACACTGCGGTGAAACCAAGTGTCCCCGTGCGGCCACCCTCTTTACCAACATCCTTGGCCCGCTCCCTTTGAAAAATCTTTGATTTTTCGTGCCTGTAAGTTTGATTTCCCTGTTTATAGTGAATGAACCATCATTAAAACTAGGGAGATGAGCAGATGAGAACGAGAGCAACGAGAGTAAGAAGAGGCGGAAACCGTGTTTTTGGCGGGATTTTATTAATTTTGACGGTTGTGGTATTGCTGTTTGGAGCCGCTATGTATATTATTGGCATTATCGCCTCGGCGGAAGGATATCCTATTGAATTCGAGTATCCGGCGGAAAATCCGGAACCGGTTGAGGTAACAATCCGTCAGCCGGAGTCCGAAATCATGCCGGAGATTTTTTTAAACAGCACAAACGCGATTTTAATAGATTTGGAAAGCGGCGAGATTTTGCTTTACCGGAACGGGACGGATAGAATATATCCCGCTTCATTGGTTAAGATGATGACAGCCCTTGTTGCCATCGAAAACATTGGCAGCATAAATGAACCGGTGTTGTTAAGGGAAGGGATATTCCCGCCTATTCACGACGCAAACGCAACAACGGCAGGGTTTTTGCCGGGTGAAACCGTTCGCGCTATTGATTTGCTGTTCGGCCTGCTGCTGCCATCGGGTGCCGAGTGTGCCATAGGGCTGGCGGAGCATGTGGCAGGTACCGAGCAAGGTTTTGTCGCTCTGATGAACGAAAAAGCAAAAGAAATCGGCATGAATGACACAAGCTTTACCAACACAACGGGACTACATGACAGCCGCCAATATTCCACGGTCAGGGATATGGCGGTTTTGCTGAAATACGCTCTTGAAAACGAAACCTTTGAGCGGATTATAACCGCCTCACGCCACTCTACCGCAGACACAAGCGGTCGCCCGGGTGGAATTACATTTCACAGTACGTTATTTTCCCGAATGTATAGCCCGGAATTTCCCGGTGGTGCGATTTTGGGCGGCAGAACGGGATTTACAAGTCAGGCTGGACAAAACCTCGCAAGCTTCGCGCTAATTAACGGAAGGACTTACATCCTCGTAACATCGGGGGCATTTGGCAACCATTTTGCGCAAGCTCTGCACATTGATGATGCCTTTAGCATTTATGAAACTATCGGTACGAAGGAGTCATAGAATAAGTTATGGACTATAGGATTTTGATTTGCGACGACGACGAGGATATCCTAAACGCCCTTGAAATTTATTTGCGGCAAGAGGGTTATGGAGTTATCAAAGCAACCAACGGAGGCGAGGCGATTCAGGCCGCCGGGAACGCGCACTTGGTTCTGCTTGATGTGATGATGCCCGTGACGGACGGTATTCGCGCCGCGGTAAAAATCCGTGAGTTTTCCAATGTGCCGATTATCTTTCTTTCGGCCAAGTCCGAGGACACAGACCGCATTTTAGGCCTAAACATGGGAGGGGACGATTATATCACCAAACCCTTTAACCCCGTGGAGCTGCTGGCCAGGGTAAAAGCCGCCCTGCGCCGGTACGCGCGTTTGGGCGGCATGAAAGAAACCTCCGAAAAAGGCATGTATCAAACAGGCGGCCTTGTGATGGACGATAATAAAAAACGTGTCGTTGTGGACGGCGAAGAGGTTAATCTTACCGCCTTGGAATACAATATCCTTCATCTGCTTATATCGAACATGGACAAGGTATTTACTTCCGGGCAAATATATGAGTCGGTCTGGAATGAGCCGGCTTTTCATGTGTCCAAAACCATCAGTGTCCATATCCGGCATATCCGCGAAAAAATCGAAATCAACCCCAAGGAGCCGCGATATCTGAAGGTGGTCTACGGCTTGGGTTATAAGGTGGTAAATGTAAAATGAAAAAAACGCTGCTTACCGCCGTTAAAATAATCTCCGTTCCCCTTGGCTTTTTTGGGGCATTGTCTTTTGTACGCTCAATAAGCTCTGGATTTAATTGGTACGCTAACCGCGTATACGGTAATTGGTTCAATTTTGGGACTGAGCTTTCCCTTATATGGCTTGCCCTTTGCTTGGGGCTTTTTGCATTGGCGGTCTGGCACACGGGGACTCCAAAATTACAGCTTCCCCACCACAGATTTGACTTTTCCGTAATCGTTCTCCTATGCGGTGCCGGGGTTTATATGTGCGCGTCCATGCTGCGTGGCCTGCATCCGGAAATAATATTTTTTACTGCCATTAGAACCACAATGATTATGTTTCCTGTGATTGCCTATCTTCTTGCTGTGTTTGTTTTTGGAGAGCTGCTGGCCAGACTACGTGACAAACAGCTATTATTTACCTTGTACTGGCTCGGTTTTTTCAAAGCCTATCCCCCTTGGCGGCCGGTGGGCTTCTTTGCCGTGTTGCTGCTTGCCAGCCAGCTGTATTTATTGATATTCCCCCTTCGTGTGCCCACGCTTTTTGCGATTTGTGTTCTCACTTATTTCGCGGCGTTTCTGCAAAACCTTTCAAAGGAGTATGCCAAGGCCAATGAGGAAAAAATTCGTGCCGAGCGGTTCAAAAGCGAACTGATTACCAATGTGTCACATGACATCAAAACGCCCCTGACCTCAATTATAAACTATGTGGATTTATTAAAAAACACGGTCATCCAAGGACAGGCTGCCGATTATATCCGGGTTTTGGACAGAAAGTCCACCCGACTAAAAATCCTGATTGACGATTTAATAGAAGCCTCCAAGGCCGGAACAGGAAATTTGCGGGTGGACAAGCAAGAAATCAATTTGTCAGAGCTTGTGGGCCAAGTGGCGGGGGAATTCGAGGACAGCTTTGTCTGCAAAGAATTGACTTTAGTTTTGCGACAGCCGGATGAGCCCGTATTTGCTTACTCGGACAGCCGCCACCTATACCGCGCCTTGGAAAATCTATTCTCAAACGCGGCAAAATACGCCCTCGGAGGCACCCGCGTATTTGCGGAAATTACCCGGATTGACGACAAAACATGTTTTATTTTGCAAAACACCTCGGAAAGGCCCGTCAGCCTGTCCGACGGGGAGGCAACGGAGCAGTTTATGCGCGGCGACAAGTCCCGCCAAACGGACGGCAGCGGCCTCGGGCTTTATATCACCAAAAGCTTAATCGAGCTAATGGGCGGAAATCTCGTGATTAACATAAGCGGCGATTTATTCAGAGTGGACGTATTCTTATGAAACAGTATTTTGTAATGAATTGCGTGGTATTATGGTTATACAAATAAAGGAGTGACTCACAATGATGATGGACTCGAGAAAGAAAATTATTTTTAATCTTGTTGGATTAATAATTGTTGGTGTGCTTACGATTATAGCGTGGCAATCCTCGGCACGGTTTAACGAGCCCGTTGTGGCGGGGG
>WQSB01000002.1 GCA_009788085.1 Defluviitaleaceae bacterium | reverse complement strand
CGACGGAAGCCCTGAAAAAGGGGCCGTCTCGCGAACGGCACCGGTACACTCCGGTGCCGTTCGCGAGACGGCCCCTTTTTTTGGCTATATAATGGTTGATGATTTGGGCAAAGGTTTTTTTGATTATTCTTCAGTTGGGTTTACTTACTCAACGGGCACTTCAGCTACGGCTAATCCCGCCGCTTCTGCCTCTTGTAAAGCAATACGTTCTTTTCTGGCTCTTTCGTTTTCGTCATACTCTTTTTCTTCATTTATTCCACGGAATATGGTGTTGATAATCTGATATATGATAATACTGCTGACAACCGCAAGCAAAGCGGTATCTGTCAGAACCAAGCGAACCAGCGCGGGCAAACTTTCCCGGAACTCTGCCAAAGCGGGGCTGTTCACTTGGGGCGGAATCAGGACCGCCGCCAAAAGGCTGAATCCAACTACAGAAATATTTGCCGTGGTAGGTTTGATATTGGACAGCAGACGGAAACCAGCCATCAGAATAGAAGCACTAACTATCAAGAATACTGCACCAATAACGCTGCGTGGCATGGCAACCATAAAAGCTCCTACTTTGGGGCTTAGACCATATAAGCCCATAATCACGGCACACATCTGTACTACAAAGCGGGATGCGATTCTTGTTTGAGCAACAATACCCACGCCTTGAGAATAGCTGGTCATGGGGAGACCACCAAACATGACAGCCACTAAGCACTCCAAACCTTCGGATGCAACGCCACGGTTCATGTGCTTTACCTTATATTCTTCGTCGCAAATTGCGGCAATAACCGAATAGTCGCCAAGGGACTCCGCCATAGAGCCGACCAAGCCTATCATTATGCCAACGAAAGCAACCCCAACGAATGTCCATCCAAAGCCGGGCCCGCCTTCCGGGAAAAGCCTGGGAACAGCAAACCAAGGGGCTTCAGCTACGAGATTCCAGTTCATTACGCCCATTATGCTTGCCAGCACAATACCTACAAGAAAAACGGCTGCGGCAATGGAGCCACGCGCCAGCAGTGGGTGAATTCTTCTGCCTACGGTTTGGAAGAAGAAAATCAAGGCAATAACAAGACCGGCCAATATCCAGTTGGTGGTACTTCCGTCGCCTATCATCCACGTAACGGCCAGCCTACCAAGGGCAAAACCTATAGCTGTGATAATGACGCCGGATACCGCAACGGGGAATAATTTGCGCAAAAGTCCCGGCAATCCCAAAAGACCGATTGCAGTTTGAGAAATGGCACCCGCAAACATTGCGCCCCACATGGCGGCCGCGCCCGACGCAGCACCAACCGACGAAGCGGAGGCAACCATAATGGAGGACGGGCCTTGCACAAGAGGAAAACGTGTGCCGATAGTTGTGTGTATAAATATTGCTATTGCCATAGTAAACAGGGCCCGGTTGACCCAAATGGCACCTGCTTCCGCAGGCAGTCCAACGGCCGCGACAACCACCAACGGCAGTATAAAAGGAGATATGTTTACCAACGACATTTGCCATGCGTACAAAAGTGTTTCATACCAATGCTT
This sequence comes from Defluviitaleaceae bacterium, assembly GCA_009788085.1. Classification (GTDB taxonomy): domain Bacteria; phylum Bacillota; class Clostridia; order Lachnospirales; family WQUN01; genus WRAH01. The sequence goes on along the minus strand of WQSB01000002.1, from coordinate 55,844 downwards.
GGGCTTTTCATCCACTCTCAAAATTGGCTTTTCCACTTTTGGTGATTCATCCCACACCCTTTTTTCATTTTGTTCCTTGCGCGCTTGGGTGAAGGGAAGAAACTTTAGTAACATTTTCGACATAAAAACAACCCTCCTAAAACTAAATTAGAGTGCTTAGTTTTTCAATATATGGGGTTTAATATACAGAATTTAATTCCATATACCAAAAAGATGCACCATTATAGCAAATTAATTTACATTGTCAACGAAACATTTACATGGGTGGCTAAAAATAAGTCCGGTGGAAAGCCTCAATCCGCCGCGAGATGCTTGCGAAGGTGCCAAACGCTCCGTGGTCCATGTTTGACAAAATTACAAGAATATAGGGCGAATCCGCATAAACAATGGCCATGTCATGGAAGGAGTGTGTCGCCCAGCCATACTTATTGGCGATGAGGTAATCCGCGTGAATGAGCGTGAGATTTGTATTCATCAGGTCTGCCTGAAAAATATCTGAGTATGCAACACCCGATACTAGGTGTTCATGAACAGCCCGCATCCACAAGCCCGCGTCGCGCGCGGTTACGTTCGCGCCGGTAATGTTGCGCACAAGGTATTCATTCGCTCCGATTTCCCGCACAAATTCCAAATATCCGTCGAGGCCGTAATTTCTTACAAGCATCCGGAACGCAATATTATCACTGTAGCGGATGGAATAATACAGAAGCTCCCGTGTCGTAAACTGACGTCCAAAGGCGTACCGTGTACGTATCCGGCCCGTGCCGCCCCAATAATCAGAAGCCCTGTAGGTGTGAATGCGGTTCAAATCCAGCAAACCGCGCTCCGCCAAGGTAAATAGATACAGTGCGTGCTGAATTTTATTCACCGATGCCGAAAAAAACACGACGTCGGGATTGTACATATATGTGAAGCCCGTTTCGATATCCATATAAAACACCGCGATATTATTGCCAAACCGGCGCAAATAAGCATCCAAGCCGGCGGTTGACGGCCTGAAATTCAAATTTATCCATTTTGGCCCAAGCCATGTTCCGATTAACCGCCATGATTCCTGCGAATCTAAAACCGTTACAATCTGCGGCGAAATCAACGTCGTGTACGCCTCCTCGCCCACATAGCTGTGCAGCCCCAATCTTCGGGGCACAAAAAATCTGTCTCCCGGCAGAAACGCCCATCCCGGCCCGTCCGATGTGGAAATCAGCCCCCATCCGTCGTATGCCCGCTCCAGCACCACAACATACTGCGGATTAAACGCCGCAACAACCGGCGACATAAGGCACGGCTTTTCGTATACGAAAAAATGAAACGGAATATGGTGCAGGTCACGGGTATCCTCCGCCGCTTGAAGGGTCAACCCATAGGCAAAAAGAATGCACATCAATAATGATATGCATAAAAATTTCATGAAAGTCCGCATTTCATTCACCCTTTTTGCTATTTTCGACAAGTATATCACGGCGGGGGGGTGTGTCAAATAACAACTATGTCAACCGGGCGGGTATTGTATTAAGGGTTTTTTTCCTGTATTATGTCGCAGTAGCATAGGATTTCGCATAGGGAGGATTTTTAGAATGATTGATTTTTTTGTGAATGCGTTTGAACGTATCACTAGAGGGTACTACCATTTCGATACCGCCATCAATGAATACGTATTCATACCGCCGGAATTGTCCAGCCCAATATGGATTGTAAGCCAAATATTTGCGTTTATCGCGCTTGTGTTTATGGTGTGGTCTTTTCAATGCAAAAAAAAGCTGAAGGTTATGCTTCTGCTTGGGTTTGGCACATTTTTCCTGGCTGTGTCGGCGTCCTTCCTTGGAAACTGGACCTTGGCCGCTTTATTCGCCCAGGCATCAGTACGTAACTATGTATTCTGGTTTTTTGACTGGCGTGTGGACAGGGGCATACATGTACCCCGCAAATACTATAATGTCGCCGCCGTTATATTTTCCACGCTAATTGTCGCGACAACAATCTACTTGGTACACATTTTACAGGTTCCCACTTCGGGCGTTGTCATTGAATGGTTCATTGCCGCAACCCTTGTTGGCTTGACCATCGGAAATGTCCTAAAAGGCCAAAACGTGATGCGGCTAAGCTTCGTGGTCAACCGTATGTTCAATATAGTCAACCATGTTTATTTCCTCAACGCCATTGCCGTTATAATAGCCGCAATGGCTATTGGTTCCAACGGCGTATACTATATTAGACTGCTTGTTTCCTGGCTTAAAAACCGCAACAAGGAGCAAGCGGCCGAATAGGCTGTTTTGTATGTCTAAAAAAATGCACATATTGGAGTGGTAATAATGGACATACCTAAATTGATTTACATTGCCGACGATGACTACAGTATTAGGGAAGCTTTGAAAACATTTTTGGAAAACGGAGGCTACGAGGTTCACGCTTTTGAGGATGGGGATTCGCTTTTGGAGGCTTTTTTCGAAAAGCCCTCCAACCTTGTCGTCTTAGATGTAATGATGCCGGGCTCCAGCGGATTTAAAATTTGCGAGGAGCTGCGAAAGGTCAGCCACGTGCCCATAATAATGTTGTCGGCCAGAGACAGCGACTTGGATTATCAAACGGCAATGGATTTGGGAAGCGACGATTTCTTTACTAAGCCTACCAGTCCAATGAGCATTGTTTCGCGAGTAAAGGCCATCTTCCGCCGCGTGGAATTTGAACGAATCGCGTTTGAAAATGCCGCAACCGCCCGTCATGCGAATCCTTAAAAAAATTCAGGGGAGGCTTCAAACCCATATACTTACGGTCTTTTCACTGTTGTTGTTTCTGTCTTTTGCAATGGTTGGAATGGCCTTTAATTTGGCTGTTCACAGATATGTAACCGCAAGTGCTGTGGAGGCACTAACGGCCGCCCAAGAAATGACTCCCCCCCACCGGGGCTGGTTTATGCGCACTTTGGACGGCAACCGTCGGTTTCACCAAGCAGAAGTACACACGCTTACGTTGTCAGAAGTCCATCTGTGGAGAAACCTTGTCTGGTGGAATGTGAACAGACCTCCGAATTCAGATATCATTGCCGCCTGGCTGGCTGATACGACCACCCCATATGATTGGAACGACTTTAGTAATAGGCGCGTGCACATTGACAACCAGGTGTTTTTCATCAGTGCTTCTTCGTTCAGAATCCCGCCCCCAAGCGGAGGCGACCGAGAGCCAGTTCAATTTATTGAAATTTTCTACTTGGATGTGACTTATTCCCTGCATTTTGTTACTGTGGTCAACCGGCTTCTGCTTGCACTTGTGACGCTTATTTGGCTGGTTTCCATGGTTATCGCCGGGTTTTTGGCGGATTCCATGGTGCGGCCACTTCGCCTGCTTCGCGACTTCGTAAGGAAAATCGGCTCCGGTGATTTTTCTCCAAACAGCCTTACTTTTGCCAACGAGGAATTTGAAGAGCTGAACCAAAGCCTTAACCAAACCGCACGGCAGTTGGCCGGTTATGACAATGACCAAAAGACATTTTTCCAAAATGTTTCCCATGAGCTGCGCACCCCGCTTATGTCCATCAAAAGCTACGCCGAGGGCATTAAGTACGGAATAATGCCGGCCGACGACGCTTCCGAAACCATTCTTGATGCCACCGCACGGCTGACCGGAATGGTGGATGACATATTGTACGTATCCCGTATCGACAATTTGACCCTTCCGCCTATGGAAAACGCAAACCTTCGCGCCATCGTTAATGAGCGTGTACGCCAGCAGCGTCAACTGGTCGTAAGCAAGGGGCTTGTATTAAATTACGACCCCGACGGAGAGCCTATAAACATACTGTGCGTAAAATCTTACATCGACCGCGCCGTTGACAATTTAATCTCAAATGCAGTGCGATATGCCAGCACTACAATTACCGTGGAATGCTTTGCAATGGGAGTCCGTGCCATTTTGTGCGTTACCGACGACGGCGAGGGCTTTGAAACGGAGGTGCTTCCGTTGGTATTCGAGCGGTTTTACCGCGGAAAGAACGGACTGGCCGGAATCGGTCTTTCAATTGTAAAATCCATAATCGACCAGCACAAAGGCATCGCCACCGCCGAAAACGGCCCGGAGGGCGGAGCGATTTTAACACTAAGTCTGCCACGGCAGAAATAAAAGTCCAAGGAGTGATACATGTTGGGAGTTCTTTTTTCACCGGAGGAGTTTAGTAAATTAAAGGAGCAGCTTGTGCTGTACCGATGCGCATTAAACAATATGAATACCCGTGTTGAAACATTGCTGGAGGATTTTACGCATTTGCAGCCCTATAATCCTGTTGAGCATGTGAAAAGCCGCGTAAAATCCCCGGAGTCCATCGCGGAAAAGCTGCATCGTCGCAACTTCGAGATAACGGCGGCCAACGCCCGCACTCACCTTACGGATATCGCCGGAATACGTTGCATATGCTCCTATGCCAAGGATATTTTCCTCATGGCGGAAGTTATCAAACGCCAGCCCGACATTAAAATTTTAGGCGAAAAAGATTATCTGTCAGAGCCGAAGCCCTCCGGTTATCGCAGTTTTCATCTTATAATAGAAGTTCCGATATATATGACCGTCACCACAGAGCATTTACCCGTGGAGGTTCAACTTCGCACCCAAGCTATGGATTTTTGGGCGTCGCTGGAGCATAAGGTGCGATATAAATATAACAACCAAATGCCCGATACTCTTCTGCGCGAACTAAAAGAATGTGCCGAAAAAATTGCCGAACTTGACAACCGTATGTATTTAATCCAAGAAATAGCAGATTTGACTCGTTAAAAATAAATTCAAACGCGCATATTTTCCCCTTCCATTAGAGATACTAGAAATTATAACGAACGGAAGGAGGAAAATCTTATGCGTTCAAGAACATGGGACTACATCGCGCTGACGCTTGTTATAATCGGTGCTGTCAACTGGGGGCTAATCGGGCTGTTTCGGTTTGACTTAGTCGCTACAGTTTTCGGCGGCATGGAGGCAATCGTCAGCCGCATCATATATACCCTCGTCGCGCTGGCAGGTCTTTATTGCCTCAGCTTCTTCGGAAGGGATTATCGTGACGGTATGCGCAACGATACACGCAGAGAGACGATTAATACCTAAGTTCAGTTGAAAAAAAGCGATGCAAAAGCTTTAACAGCAAAAAACCGCGAATCGCGGTTTTTTTGTTGAGTTTTCGTCGCGCTGATTTAGAATTTGCTTAGCTTGTTTAAGTTGCTCAGGCTTTGCTCATATTCCTGTTCGCCGACCAGCCCAACCAGCAGATATTCACCGCGCATGGGGTCATGGAAAATTTCCTTCATAAGTCTAAAATTCTCAATTTCGCCGGTACTGCGCACATGTATGCGCGGGCCGGCGCATTTTATGTGGTCTTCGCCTATTTTTATATACTCCTCGTTTAAGTAGCTTACGGGCAAATCATCGGCAATAATTTGTCTTACGCGAGCTTCCAAGGTGTTTAGCTCGGAGACACTTACGTTCGGCGGATTGGCAAAGGTCATTACAAAGCCCTTGCGCACGTCGTTTGTGTCCCAATTGCGGGGCATTCCGTATTCCTTCATTATTACAAGCATTGTGATGTCCTCGGCTGTGTGCGCCATTCTGCGGTACTTGGCCGACGGAAATACGATTTCATAAATATCCTTGGGTGACGGCCCAAAAACCGTCGGCCGCGCAATGATAATCTCCTCGCCGATTCCCACCAAAATTTCCGCATTCATATCTATATGGGGGTACAGCAGGTCAAAATGCTCGATGATTACACGGCGATGCTTAACCAACGCCGTCCGCACAAAGGTGACGATTTCATGCATTTGCGTAAACGCCGTTTGGAAGCGCATGTCCATATGAAAAGTCGCCGCGTCGTTCATGCTGTCGATGGGGTCGCGGATTTGCATGATTTTGCCGGGGTTTATGCCGTGGTCGTGATTAGACAGCTCCAGACCGGGGAACATTCCCTTTATCAGAGAAGACTTGCCCGAGCCTGCATCACCCACAATCCCAATCAGCCGGTCATTGACACTCAGGTGCCGGTGGGAGATTTGTTCGCCCAACATCATCAGTCGGTCATTGCCCCGGGGAGCGAGGTAGACCGAGTATAACAGAAATTCCTGCATAAAAAATTTGTTAATCATAAGAAAAACTTCCTTTTCATAATACGATTTTAATACTATAATGACTTAATCTAAGATATTGTCAACCCAAACTTCAAAGGAGCTTTAATAATGCAGCGGACGGAGCCGAGTCACAGGTTTTTTTCCAATAAGCAATGCATGTTTTTCCCGTGTCACTCTCAGCCTGACGAAAACGAGTTCAACTGCATGTTCTGCTACTGCCCGCTGTACCCTCTTGGTGACGATTGCGGGGGGGTTTTTACTTGGGTTAAGCACGGGGATATAAAAATTAAGCTGTGTACGGACTGCCATCTGCCCCACACACCGGAGTATTATGACGTAGTCATGGATAAGCTTTCGGAGGAAAATATCTCCTCCTTTTTTACCCCATGCCGCCTGACGGCGGAGGCAGAAATCGGTTGGTGCAAAAATTCGCTTCGCAAATTTTCACACTGTACCAAAAAAGAAAAGGGGGCGAACTGACTTGAATATCGCAATCATTATAATTTCTTTGGTGCTTCTGCTCTTTATGTTCTTTATAAACCGGCGGCTTCATAAATCCATTGGCACGTTAGAAAGCGATGCCCGCGATGTTGAAAAAAATCTGGCGACTTTACAGGAAAATATCACGGAGATGGTGGATTCACTCCGGCAGGGAAATATACTTTATTATTTGGAGGATGCCCGGCTGGAGGGTACATACTCCGATATTTTGCAAAGCGTAAACCTGGTTCGCCGCGAGTACGTCGACTGCATTGATTTAATGACCGAGCCCTTTATCGTTTTAAGCGCAGACCTGAAGATTTGGTTTGTCAACCCTGTAATGCAAAAATATACCCGCATAGAGGGCAGAGAAGTAAGGGGATTACACGCAGATGAGATTTTAAACTACGAGATATCAAAGCATCCCCACACTGTGCGGGCGGCTCAGGAAAAAACGCCTCAAATGGGCGGGGAAATACAAGCGTGGCTAAATCCCGACCAGTGCTTTGATTTAACCTACAGCTGCATACCCTCTGTAAATGACGGAAAAATTACGGCCTATATTCTGGTGTTCACCAATGTCACTCATAGTATGGAAATGCAAAGGCTTACAGAAAAGCGAGTCGAATACCGTAGCTATCGCACGGAAAAACTTACTGATAATATTATCAACGCCTTTGACAAGGGTAATCTGTCCATCAGCATCACAAAAAGTGAATTTGACAGCAACACGGAAACAATCGCCCGGGAGCAAGACAGCGTAGAAGCCGTTGTGATGAAAGCGACAGAAACAATCAAGAGCTATGTAGACGAAATCACTTCGATTTTGAGGGAAATTGCCGGCAATAATTTCGACGTAAGCATTAACCGCGAATTTATTGGGGATTTTGGCTCGATAAAGGATTCCATCGGGCTTATTGTTGATTCCGTAAGCTCGTTAATAACGGAGATTCAAGGCGCGTCCGCCGGCGTGGGGATAGGCTCGGAGCAAATAGCCCAATCCACTCAGAAATTATTATCCGGCTTCGAAGAACAGGCCGTGTCTATGCAAGAGGTAAGCGACGCCGTTTACAAGCTGGCGGAAAAGACCAAAAAGAATTCCGACGATGCCCAAGAGGCCAATACCCTTTCCGGCCAAGTAAAAAAAGCCGCCGTAAGCAGCAGCCAAAACATGGAAATCATGACCACGGCCATGAATGATATTAAAACGTCCTCGGAAGAAATTTCAAAAGTCGTGGGCGTTATCGAAAGCATTGCCTTTCAGACCAATTTGCTCGCACTTAACGCCTCGGTTGAGGCCGCAAGAGCCGGGGAGCATGGCAAGGGCTTTGCCGTCGTGGCCGAAGAGGTGCGCAGCTTGGCCAGCCGCAGTGCCCAAGCCGCCCGAGAAACCGCCGAAAAACTAAACAAGTCTCTCTCCAGCGTAGAATCCGGTGTCACAGGCACAAAACAGACTACAGGCGACCTCTTAAGCATTGTGGAGATTACTTCAAGCGTAGCCGACGCCATAGCCAATATAACAGAATCCTCCAAGGAACAATCCGAGGAAATAAGACGCATCCAAAACAGAATGGAGGCTCTCTCCCGAGGAGCGGCGGATAATTCCGGCTTGGTGCAGGGGGCGGTTGCCGTAAGCCAAGAGCTTTCCGCTCAAGCCGGTGAGCTCAGTTTGCTTATCGAGAGGTTTAGAGTCAAAAAAAAGACCCCTTGACAGTAAGTCTGATTTGTATTATTGTAAATAATACAAATCAGACTTAAGTGCGAAAGGGATTTTAATATGATTATAAGATTGGACACATCCGGCGAAACACCGCTGTATGTGCAGCTTCGCAATCAAATTGTTATGGGGATTGGTCGGGGCGAGTTAAAAATTGGAGAAGGGCTTCCGACTGTCCGACAGATGGCAGAGGACATTGGCGTTAATACAATGACCGTAAATAAAACATATGCCATTTTGAAAAATGAGGGCTATATTGAAATTGACCGCAGGCATGGGGCAAAGGTAAGCCCCAAGGCTGATTTGTCCGGGCGGTTTCAGGAAAAAGTGGAAAGCGAGCTTACGCTGCTGATTTCCGAAACGGCGTTAAAGGGCATTAACCGTGATGAGTTTATGAGTCTGTGCGCAAGCGTATACGACAGATTGAATCTTTCATACGCGGGGGGTGCGGTATGAATATAATTATGGTTATCGCGCTTATATTTATTTTGGCGGTTTACGTTTCAAACCGAACGGCGGCAAAAGCCAACGGCAATTTGCTTTTGGGCGTAACATTGCCAAGTCAAGCCCTAAATGACAAAGCGGTAAACGGCATTGTAAAAAAGTACCGTTTGGCACATTCATTAAACACAATTGCTTTTTTGGCTTTGACGGTGCCTGTATTGTTTATGTATGAATACCTTTCTCTTTTACTGATTTACCTGTTGCTTTGGATTTCCGCTCTTTTTTACCTGAACCAGATAATTTTTAACAAATATTTTTCGGAGCTATACGCATTAAAGAGGAAAAATGAATGGTGGGCAGGCACACAAAATATAATCAGCGTAGATACTGAGGTCAGCAGATTAAAAAACACGTTTATGCTGTCGGGGAATTGGTTTGCTTTCCCATTTGTGATGTCAATGCTTCCAATCATTTATGCCGCGACCGAAAGCCCCAGGGTATCATTTTGGGTGACGGCTATTGCCGGGATGACTACTGTGATATTTTATTTCTTGATATATCTCGTAATTAATAAAATAAGGACAAAAACCTACAGCGAAAATACAAAAATAAATCTCGCGCTAAACCATGTGTTCAAAAGGGAATGGTCGAGATGCTTGGTTGTCTTGGCTGTTATTTCAAGCTGCTTCTTTGCCGCAATGCTATTCATACTGCGCGGCAATGAATTTACTCCGTTTATTAACGCAATAATCATGGTTTTCGCATTTCTGATAATTTTTGTTCCCGTGATAATCTCGTATAATAAAATCAGAGATGTAAGAAACAAAATCCTGCTGCTTGAAAACGAAACTGTTTATACAGACGATGACCAATTTTGGCAAGGCGGCTTGTATAATAACCCGAATGATTCTAATACTTTTGTCGAGAAGAGGGCGGGGTACGGCCTTACCGTAAATATTGCGTCAAGGGGCGGTAAAATTCTAATCGCTTCAATTATTCCGGCGGTGATTTTATGGCTGGGATTGGCAGTCTATTTGCTACCCCTTGATTTTGGCACGGTTATCCTAAATATATCGAAACAAACGGCAACCATTAACGCGCCTTGGAACAGATTTGCTTTTTCGGCAGATGAAATTAGGGATGTGTCCCTGACATATAATTTTCCGGCCGCCGGCCGTGTAAACCGTGTAAGCCACGGAAGAATCATATCCGGCATATCCAACGTAACCGGGTACGGCGAAAGCAATGTTTTTGTGTTTCGCGGAAACGCACCTTACATTGTTATTAAATTAGAAAGCGGCCGGATTTTCCTAAACGGAAGCACACGGGAAGAAACAGCGGCCTTTTACAGCGAACTCAGGGCATTATTGCCATCACGTTAAACCGTTTAACAATTCATTTGTAAAATTTCGTTATGTATAAAGCAAGCTCTCAAAATGCAAAAAAGGGCCGTCTCGCGAACGACATTGGGCACCGGAAGTGCGCCTAATGCCATTCGCAAGACGGCCCCTTTTTCCTACTCCATCACTTCATTATTATCAATAACAACAGTGTCGGCGTGGAAAAATGCGTTGTTAAAACCGTAAACGTCGCGGAAGAAGCGAATGGGTACATAGGTGTAATCGTTGATGATTACAGGGACGTCGAGGGTGTAGGTTGTGACCGTGCCGTCGGCAGCCGTAACGAAATAATAGGGCTGGTCAATACGGAAGGAGATTTCACCCCGGGGGCTGCTGGCGCGCACTTCGCGAATGTCGCCGTACCAACGAAGGGCTTGGCCCAAGTGCTGCATAATGGGGCGGAGGGGCACATAGTTTGGCCAGATGGAATCGCCGACTGTTACGGGTTCAACGCCGGGGAGGCCAACACCGTTGACAGTCACAGGGTACACAAAAATGTCAAAGTCGTCGTCAAACCAGCCTAGGTCGAATTCGAAGTAGTCATCCCAATCAAGGTCGATGTCCCAGCCTAAATCCCAGCCGATATACTCCGGGCCAAAGGCAATGCGCACATACATAATAACGATACGCTCAGGCAAAATCGTTGTGGGGTTGATGTCGCGGTGTGAAAGCGTAAACTCTACAAAAAGCGTACGGCCAAAGTCGCCAAGCAGCTCCTCGAAGTCGCCCTCAAAGGGGTCGCCGCCTTGGAAAATAATTTCTGTGTCCTCACCAACAATCAGGCGGACTTCGTTGTTGCGGCTGACCATGTTTTCGTCAAATTGCCCCATGAAGGAAAAGGATACGGTATCCTCGTCTTCAATTGTGATAGCGTGAGCCAGATACTGCGGGGGATAAATCATTGGTATAAAAGCGTATCTGTCGTGAAAAGCGCGGATTGTGTCGCCGATTTCCGGAAAACCATCAGGCATGAATGTGTTAAAATCTGTGCGCAGGTGGATGTAGCCGTGTTCACCCTGGATTACGATAAACATTAGCTCATCGGCGTTGTCCCAATGGTAAATGAAATCAACTACCTCGCCTCTTTCAACGCTGAAAACAGTTGCGGGTAAAGCTGGGGTTTTGATGATGCCTCCGTCATCGGTGTGCTCGGTAATACCAAATGCCGCTGTTGCAATGGATGTCACCATGATTGCGGCTATTATTAAGGCCGCCAATTTCTTAAATTTTTTCATTTCTAGCACCTCTCTTTTAATATTTAATCCATGCCGCCTGAAAGCGGCGGCAGAAATCGGTTGGTGCAAAAATTCGCTTCGCAAATTTTCACACTTTTCATCCTAGTAAACGATTCATATGCACGAAGGTTCCGTCTGTAACTGAACGGTAATATTATTCCCGCGAAAGGCAAAAAAAATCATTTTGCCGCAACGCCTCGTACAGCACAATTCCGACAGACACAGATAAATTCAGAGACCGCTCGCCCTTCATGGGAATTGAGATAACCCGGTCCGGATATTTTTTTAAAAGCCGTGGGGGCAGGCCTTTGGATTCGCTGCCGAAAATGAAAAAATCCCCCGACTGGAATTCGGCTTGGGCGTAGGTTTTCACGCCACCCGTTTCCACCAGGTGGAATCGAATCTTAGGGTTCTCCACCATAAAATGCTCAAAATTATCATACTCGCGGGCATTAATTTGCGGCCAGTAATCCATCCCCGCCCGCTTTAAGGATTTTTCATCCAAAAAAAAGCCCAGCGGGCGGATAAGATGCAACCCCGTGCCCGTTACAAGGCATGTACGGCCAATAGCACCTGTGTTATGGGGAATTTCCGGCTCAAATAGAACTATATTCATGCATGAATTATATGTACATATTATTTATGCGTCAAATTTTGGTATACTTATATGAATCCCAGAAAATAACGTCCCAGACGGAGCGATGCTGCGACTGCGTCGGCGGCGTTTTGAGCGACAGACTGAGACGATTATTTTCGGGATTTATATAGAAAAAGGAGCGATGCATATGAAATTTATTGATTTGCGTTCGGATACGGTTACTTTACCCACGGATGAAATGCGCGCAGCCATGACCAACGCTGTCGTGGGTGACGACGTTTACGAGGACGACCCCACCGTAATAGCACTGGAAAAAATGGCGGCGGAAATTGTAGGATACGAAGCGGCGTTGTTTGTGCCGTCAGGCACCATGGGTAATCAGCTTGCCATAATGGCGCACACAAAACGGGGCGACGAAATTATCCTCGGCCAGAATTCCCATATAGTCGCCCATGAGGTCGGCGGCGCGGCATTGCTGGCAGGCGTGAGCTATCGAATAGTAAACAACCCCGACGATACCATCGGCGGCGCGGATATAGACGCGGCTGTTCGCGGCGACGACATTCACTATCCTGACACGGGGCTTGTGTGCGTGGAAAACGCGCTGTCAAACGGCAAAGTAGTTTCTTTGGCAAAAATGAAGGAAGCCTACGACGCAGCAAAGCGGCATAAGCTTCCCGTTCACATGGACGGCGCAAGGCTTTTTAACGCCGCCGTACATTTAAACATTGAGGCAAAAGAAATCACGCGGTATTGCGATTCCGTGATGTTCTGCCTGTCAAAAGGGCTGTGCGCCCCCGTTGGCTCGATGCTGTGCGGAGAAGCTTCCTTTATAAAGCGTGCGCGAAAATTTAGAAAGCTTCTCGGCGGAGGAATGCGGCAGGTTGGGATTCTGGCGGCTGCGGGCTTAATCGCCCTGGAAAAAATGACCCGGCGGCTCCACATAGACCATGAAAATGCCCGCTACTTAACCAAGCGTCTCAACGAAATCCCGCAAATTTCCATAGACCCGGAGGCGGTTCACATAAACATGGTATTTTTCAAAATCCCAAACCCATCCTTCGACCATGCCGGCTTTGAGAGGCATTTAATAGAAAAAGGTATAAAAATCAATTCGTCCGAAAATACCGAATACCGCTTTGTCACACACAATGACATCACCAAGGCAGACATTGATTTTACAATTAAAGCCCTTGTAGAGTGGATTATCCAAACAGATTAAACATGTTCCACTGATTATTGGTGTTTTCGAAGTTAAACATATTGTTATTGAAATTGACGGGAGCGGCAGCGTTTGCGTAGTGATTGGTATTGATGGCGTTGTTTGCGATACGCTCTACCCGCGCACCAAAGCCCCGGCCTTCAAAGAAGCTTGATAAGCTGCCGTCTGCTGCGGCGGCTTCCAAGCGGCCCGCGTGTATGGACAACTGACCGTTGTTCTGGACATCAATGCCCACTCGCGAAAGCGCGGAGGCGAAGGTTACGTTCATGCCGTGAAGGTCTTGAAGGAATCTTGACGAACCGCGGCCATCATTGGCATTGGTGCTTCTCATGGCGGAGTTGATGGCGTTTACAAGGTCTGTAACCGCGCCAATCAGCTGCCCAGGCTCGCGGCCAAAGGTGATATCTGTCCGGCCTTCGCCCGTCAGCGTGGCTGTTACGCCCGCCGCAATGTTTACATCATTGGACTGAGACGTTCTTGCCTCGCCGCCGTTTATGGAAAATATCGCGTTTCTGGCCTGCTGGTCAACAGTGTCTATGCCCATGGCCGCCGCAAGGCCGCCACTTGCATCCGTTACTCTAAACGCCGCGCCCTCGCCGGTTTGGGCGGAGGTCAAGGTCAGAGTGGAGGTTGCGCTGCCATCATCCGTTCCGGTTTGAACGGTGGCGTTTACGCCGATATTTCTGTCATTGATAGCATTGGCCATTAACCGCTGGATGGATACGTTATCGTGATTGTCCGTCACATTAATATTGAAGGTGTGGGTTCTGCCGTTAGCCTCAATTTCAAAGGAAAACGCGCCGGAGTCAATGGTTCTTAAGTTCGCTGTCAGAGCGTCTCCGGTATTGACTTGGGCTTGGGCGATTTGCTCCACGTCAATTCTTGTGTCCCGGGGCGGCATGGACGTTATCAAACGCCTGCTGTCCACACTGACCGTGGCTACGTCCGCATCGGAAGTACGCCCCTGTAAGGGGGCTGAATCCCGGCCAGTTAAAATCTCCAAGGCCGCTGACATCGCGCTTCCGGCATTGCGGATATTTTCGTTGGTTCGGGCGATGCTTTGACTTCCCGCATTATTGCCCGGCAAACCGGGAACGGGCGACGCCGCCCCGGGGAGACCTTGGAAGTTGCCCATGCGCATAGTTTGTAAAGCCATACTACGTATAGTCATGAGAATTACCCCGCTTTCTAGTAGCTTTCTAAGAACTATACTTTTATGTATGTATTATATTCCATAGGCATAAAGAAATCAACTATGATTTTCCATCTCAGCATTTTGTATATTTTCTAAATGAAAAAGCCCATCAGTTCATATTGTTGGATGGGCTTTTTCATTTTATTTAAAATCTGCCAACAAAAAGTATTGACACATTAAGCAATATAATACATAATTCTACAAGAAAAATATTCCAACATACGCTGAAGGGGGTTTTCTTGTATAAACGTACGCGCATCTAAAGTTGCAGTCATATGTCAGTATAAATGTCATTGACCTACACTGTGCCTTGATGTGGGAGTGCCTTTCACGCAAATCATTCAATACTTTATCTTTCATAGCAGCTTCTTCGCCATCGTTTTGAACTAAATATCCACGGGATTGTAGGTTGCTGTACAGCTCAGCTTCTTGTCCTCATCGACATCTACAAAAATCATGTGCTTAATAAGCTTCATTATTATCCCTCCAATTCGCCAAGCATGGCCAGTGTGGCGGCCAGTGCGTCGCCGCGCACCCATATATCCGGCGTGATGCCCACTCTTTCGGGGCAATGCCCTTCCGGCCAAACAATTGCGGCGGAAGCAAAATTAAACCGAACGCCGGAACGAGGCATAGTTCCTGATTGATAGCCTTTAAAATGCACAACACCGCCGGTGTTGGTTCCTATAATCAATGTGTTGGAAATATTTGTGGATAAATCAACAAACATTTCCGCCGCCGACCATACATACCTGTCTGTTAATACAATAAGCAGATTATCCCGTTCAATAATCCTGTCAGGCAAGTGCCCGGTCAGAAAGTATCCTTCGCCAACCAATATTGACGGCCAATACCGTTCTATATTTTCGGCGGAAACATACGACCAAGTGCATTCCGGGGTGATGGGGCGCAATTCAGGGCGGACTTCGCTTACGCCAAATTCAACAAAATTGCTTGGAACAAATTCGCCCGTAAACGTATGCAGCCATCTGGCGGAAAGGAGGCCCGCGCCGCCGGTATTGCCCCGCAAATCTACAATTACTACGGGCTCGTCTTTTAGTTCTTCCGCAAAAGACATGAAAGTATTTGTCAATTCCAGCTGAATTCCGTCCATGAAAGGAGCTTCCAAGAGCCCTTCGTGAGTCATTCGACGTATGGTGACTACGGGTACGCCGTTGATAACTTCAAGACTGGGCGGAAAAACGCCTCTTCTCTGGGTTTGTACTCTGGTAAGGCGAAGTTCTTCGCTTGTGCCATTGCTGTATGTCACAGTGGGCATTATGAGCGAATAGGAACTTTCCAGTAGCATGACAATGTTATAGTAAAATTCCCCGGATTGACTTAGGGACAGTTCCATCACTTCATTTATCGGTATGCCATCCACTTCCACGGCATACAGGCCAGTTTCCCTGTTGCGGAATCCGTCCGCTGTCCTGTCAAAAGGGGTGCTGCCGATAAAGTAAGCCAACGGGCGGCCTAAATTGTGCCCGTCTATGCCAAAATTACTGTCCCAAATGACCCCGGAAAGATGCACCCGCAAAATCTGCCCAAGCCTAAATGCCGGGAACTCTGCCCCAAGGGTTGCAAGCTCCTCCAAAACAGCGTCGCGCACGGGCAAGAACACCTCATCGCCGCCAAAGTAAAAGTACCCGGCATACATATCCCGCATTAGCTGAAAGAAATCCATTGCATCCGCGATAGCATCCTCTTGGGATATATTTCGCGCCTGCGGGGAGGTTTGGAAATTTAAAATGCTTTCAGGGTTGGGCACATGCCCCTCTATCATTACAAGGATATCGCTATAATCCCTCTTGATTATGCCCTCTCTGCGCTCATTTGCGCGTTGCAGCACTTCTTGTAAGGTGGGCGTTATAACTTCCGCGGAATATTCAATTTCCGTTTCTTCATTCAGATGTGCAACTGTATATTCAATTTCTGAGGATGGTGCGGTTTCAATTTCATATGCTTCCCCTGTACTTGAAGCCTCGTCACGGTTGGTTCTTGAGCCGCAAGAAGCTAAAATAAAAATCACTAGCCCAAGAAGCAGTATTCTCTTCTTCATAAAATTACATCATCCTCTCATGCGCCAAAAGGTTCAACAAACCAACAACAAAGCGTGGCTTGTTGAACCTTCCCTAGCTAATGGTTAGCTTATGGATTGAGGTACAAAGCATCCTATTGGCGAAATTTGTGGCGGTTGCGGTGGTGTAGGCCGAGTGTAGCACTGCGGGTCAAGATTACAATGGGTTGTTATTGATGCTGGATTTATAACATCATCAGCTGCCCACTCTGTAGTAATGATTGGTGTCATAAGTATCTCCTCCTTTCATTTTAAATTTTGTTGCTGTAGCTATTATAATCCATAGTTCAGCATCGCAACTTGACACCTTACTCAAAGATTTTTGCATAAGGTGTCAAGTTTTGATGAATCATGTCGTATTATAATGAAGATACAAAAATTTTAAGGAGTTGATGGTATGCGTAAGTCTGGTTTGGCAAGGAAGTTGTGCGCGTTGGTCTGTTGTATGGTGGTTGTGTTGTCCGCGATTCCGGTGAGTGGTGGCGAGGGTGTTGCTGGTTGCTATGATGTGCCTTCACCCAGCAGTATACATGATACAGAGAACGAAACCGATTAATCGAAAATAATATTAAGTCGCTCCTCTGCAAATTTGCCAGTTACATTTTGGTTTCCGGTTCTTCCAATTAGGGCAGAGCCATAGTACGCCATAGCAAAATAGGGAATGCTTTCTTCTTTTTTACCAAGATGTAAGAGGTCATATGCTCTATTGATTGCAAACCCCGGAAGCTGTCTAACTCGCCCATATGAAAAGCACAGCAATTCGCCCTCGTTCACAATTTCGAGGGCTTTTTGATACTGACCAGCAAGCCCAAGATACTTGGAGTAATTGTATAGCAAGGTTCCGTATGTTCGTATCATTTCATTCCCGTCTACATAGATTTTGTTCATGCTGGTTCTAAGTCGTTCATATATCTTTATGCTGCGGTCTAATTCTTTTGCCTTTTTTTCGGCATGATAATTTGCCAGTTGCATGATTATCGTGATTTCCCGGTGTGTCAGGTGGTATCCGGCAATCCAGCGTTCGTCAAAATTTGGCAAGGTTGTCTTTAGTGCTTTAAGAAGCATTTCTTCGTATTCAGGGATGTATCCCTGGCGGCTGCGGTAAATGGATGCTTCTACGCTTAATACAAACTGCTTGCCGACATTTTTTTTGAAAGCCTTGGTATCCTTTATACTTTCCAGCAATTTTTCCGCCTCGTCATATTTTCGTGCAACCAACAGTGACATGATTTCATCACGGGTTTGTTTGTCGTCAAATTCATTTTTGATAAGAAACATATTATAGTATTTGTCCGGGTCGCGGCCCAGCCTTTGCATCAGGGCTTCTATTACGTATATATCAGGCCGCTCTATTGCTCCGTATTCGATGCGGGTATAGGCCGAAGGGGTGCATATGCCTTGATATATGGTTTTCGCGCTTACACCGGCCTCTTCTCTAAACTGGCGCATTAGGTCGCCTATATTTTCGCAAGCCTCCGCGCTGCCGTGTTTTTTTGGTGGGGTAGCTACGATGGGCTGCAAATTTTCTGTTCCGTAGGTGTTGATATCTATGCCAAAAATAGCGCGGGAATTTGCCAACACGTCATTTGCGTGGTCTTTCATTCCCATTAGAGCAAAGCCAAAATATGCCTGTCTTAATAGGCTTGGGCATTCATCCGGGCTTTTCATATGGAATAGGCATAGGGCTTTGTTATATAAAAAGCATGGCGTAAGCCGCCCCTTATTGCGCTTGATGGAAGTATCGCGCCCCAACTCGCACATGTTTAAGGCGTTTTCATAGTCTTGTTTATTTATCAGCAGCTTGCATAAGGTCATAATCACTTGGGGCAGTTTGAGTTCTTTTTTCCTATTGTCCTCCGGCATGTCTTCAAGCCCTTGTTTAAGTTTATGCAATACCTCAATGGCATCGTCCGGCTTGCCGTCACCAGCCAAAGTCAAAGCTAAAGTGTGCAAGAGGCTGGCTTCTTCATAAAGAAGCAGCTTGTATTTAAAGGATTGCATATTAAATTCGGGATATGTAAGCCGCATCCCCTCATTTATAAGCGGATAAAGCTCTTTTGCGGCTTTGCTCTGCATTCTATACAACCGGGCTTGGCAGCTTATGATAAATTGCCTGTTTATGACCGAGTGTATGCTTATCTTAGGGCATATTTGAGCAAACAATTCTTCGGCGGTGTTTAACTCCCGAAACTCGTTTTCCGCAGTATCCAGCGCGTCAAGCAGAGCCTCGCGAAGCGTAAAAGCTACCGATGACGTGTTTTCCAAGTAAGGAAATATGAATTGCTCCGGCAGCTCAAGGGTTGACAATAGCTTGCGCATGGTTTTTGTGTCGGGCTGGCGTCGGTGGTTTTCTATGCGGGACACGGTTTCAAACGCCATCGAGCTTGCACCCTTGGGTCTTGTTTGCGCCAGCTTATATTGCTGCCACTGTCTGCGCACCCTCATTGCATTTATCGTATTGCCATATTCAAACATTGCCATGGTGCCCGCCCCCTTTGATTTATTTTATACAATCTTCCTTCTTTTGACAAATTCTAAGGATATCGGCCCGTGACCCCCAATTGTAATACTTGACATCTGCTGGTGTTAATGGTTACAATGGCTTTACATGCAAGGAGGTGACAAGATTTGGCGAACATCAAGTCAGCGCAAAAGCGTATCCGTGTCGCGGCGAAACGCCAGGCGAGGAATAAACATATTAAATCTACAACCAAGACGGCTATTAAAAAGTTGACTACAGCGGTGGGCGCGGGTGACGCGGATAACACGCAGGCGATGCTGGTGCAGGCATATGCCGCTATAGACAAAGCAGCCTCAAAGGGTGTGTACCACAAGAACACCGCCGCAAGAAAAAAATCCAGACTTACCAAGCTGGTTAACAAAACCGTGGTATAATATTAGAATCTAAATAATAAATTCAGAAGAAACGCCCTAACATTGTGATTAGGGTTTTTTTCTGCCATCGTGCAAAGTGCGATGCCCGGCGGGGCTTGGGGCAAAGCCCCATTTAGAGGAGGATATTTTATGCTGTACAGGGAATTTGGAAAAACAGGTATTAAAATGTCGGCGTTGGGTTTTGGGGCGATGCGTCTGCCGATGAAAGGCGAGGGCAACGACCGCAAGGTAAACTATGACTTGGCGACGCCCATGATGCACCGTGCTTTCGAGCTGGGAGTAAACTACATCGACACCGCGCCCTATTATTGCGACAAGGACAGCGAAGTGGCAGTGGGTAAGGCTCTAAAAGGCTGGCGCGACAAGGTGTACCTCTCCACCAAGAACCCAATCGAAAACGACGACCCCGGTGACTGGCGCGGGCGTCTGGAGACCTCGCTTAAAAAGCTGGATACGGATTATATTGATTTCTATCATTTCTGGGGAATCAATCAAGAGAATTTCCGCCGCTGGGAAACCTTAGCAGCTGGCCCGTTTCAAGCGGCCGAAAGGGCAAAGGCCGAGGGGCTGATTAAGCATATATCCTTTTCTTATCACGATAAACCGGAAAATCTGCGCTACATTGTGGACAGCGGCCGATTCGAAACGGTTTTGATTCAATATAATCTGCTGGACCGTTCCAATGAGGAAAATCTGGCATATTGTAAGGAGAAGGGACTTGGCGTGGTTGACATGGGGCCCGTAGGCGGCGGACGCCTTGGTGCGCCAAGCGAGGTCATTCGCGGCCTGCTTAAAACCCCTCCGGCCAGCACCGCCGAAATGGCCATGCGCTTTGTTTTGGCCAACCCGAGTGTGGACATTGCACTCTCCGGAATGGAAACCATTGCAATGGTAGAGGAAAACGCTGCAATAGCGGCCAAAAGCGGACATTTAACCGAGGCCGAGCTTTTGCAAGTAAAGGCTATGATGGAAGAAAACCGCAAGCTGGCACAGTTATATTGTACAAAATGCGACTATTGCAATCCTTGTCCCCAGGACATAAAAATTGCCCATATCTTTGGGATAATGAACACCCATCGGGTTTACGAGCTGACCGACTACGCCAAAAAAGAATACAGCAAGCTGCTGCGTGGTGAGACCTTTGTAAAAAGCGCGGGCGCGGATGCATGTATAGAATGCGGTGTATGCGAGACAAAGTGCCCGCAGAAGCTTTCTATCATACAGCAATTAAAGGAAACTCACGCCGCGTTGACGCAATAAAAAGGTATGTCCAAATCATCTAGCGCGAGCGGAAATTTAATGATAATCATAGCCACACTTATCTGGGGGGCGGGATATGTGGCGCAGGCCGGAGGGATGTACCATGTTTCCCCCCTTACTTTTAATGCCGTTCGTTTTGCCATAGGCGGAACCATAGCCCTCGGGCCGGCTTTGTATTTTTTGGCGCACCAAAGAAAAGCCCGTTCCCGCGGGTGCCGCACGGGTCACGCCCATTCGCACTCGCCTGTGGTCATCGGCAAGGGCACGGTTGTTGCTGGGATTATTTGTGGAGCGGTTCTTTGTGTGGCAATTAATTTGCAGCAATTCGGCCTTCTTTTTACTTCTGTTGCCAACGCCAGCTTTATTACGACTTTGTATGTAATTATGGTGCCCATCGCGAGTCTTATTTTTTTTAAGAAAAAGGCTCGCCTTTTTATTTGGATTAGCGTGGCCGTGGCCATGATAGGCATGTATTTTCTCAGCTTCTCCGGTGGACTGTATGTCAATCTGGGGGATATACTTGTGTTTTTGTGTGCCATTGGGTTTACCGCGCAAATTCTTATAATCAGCCATTTCTCCCCAAAGCATAATGTGCTCGCACTGGCTTGCGTGCAGTTTTATGTTGTGGCCGTTATATCCCTGGCCCTCGCGCTGATTTTTGAAACCCCTTCAATTGCGGCCATTCTTGCCGCCGCGCCCTATGTGCTGTACACAGGGGTGCTTTCCAGTGGCGTGGCGTATATTTTACAAATGAAAGCGCAAAAAACAACCGATGTTACAGTGGCGGCGGTGCTTTTCAGCTTTGAGGGCGTTGTGGCCGCTTTTGTTGGGTGGTTTGTTCTCAGCCAGTTTTTGACACCAAGAGAGCTGCTGGGCTGCGCCCTTATTTTTATTGCCATTTTAGTGGCTCAGATTCCCGGTGAGAAACACCTATAGATGGAAAGGATGTGCGTAATGGGAAAAAAGATAACCATGCTGGCCGACGGCTTTGTGGATGAGGTATGGGAAATTATAAGCACCCGGTCAAGCCGGGATAATTTCGCGCTTTACACGCAAATGTCTCAATTCGCCGGTCGTATCGCAAGCAGCGGCACGGGAGGGGTAGGGCTGGAAATCCTGCGCAAACGCCGCGCCTTTGGCGGATTTACGGCAAATATCGGTTATGCGGCGGCGCGGCTGGGCGTGGATACTACGCTGATTGGGGTATACGGCAAAAACAAGCCTGACCCGGTTTTTGAGGAGGTAAGCGAGTTATGCCGCGTGTTCTCGCTGGGCGACCCGGCCACGACTCATGTTTTCGAATTCGACGACGGGAAAATCCTAATGTCCCATATGGAGGCGGTACAGGATATAAATTGGAAACAAATTGTGGATTGTGTGGGACATTCGGCGATGATGGCCCTATTGGAGGAGTCCGATATAATAGGCATCGGATACTGGTCGCTGATGCCAAGCTTTGATGAAATTTTTGAAAATATCTGCGCAAGTCTGCCGCAAGACGGCAAAGAACGCCGCTTCTTTTTTGATTTTGCGGACTTCCGCAAAAAAGACGAGGCGTCGTTAGCAATCAGCTTGGAAAAATTAAAGGCCGCGAATTCCGCATTCCCAATGACCCTCAGCGTCAACGAGCATGAGGCCGCGGCCTTGTTCGCCTCTTATGGCGAGGCTTTCAGCGACGACCCGGGCCGCTCCATAAAAGAAAAGGCGGAATATATCCGCCAAAAAATCGGGTTGGATGAGTTTGTAATACACTCGCCGGAGTTTGCGGTGGCGGCGTCCTCAAGGGAACGCCCTGCTTTTGCCGCATCCGTATTTTGCGAAAAGCCAGTCAGAACCGCCGGGGCAGGGGATACCTTCAACGGCGGCTATATCGCGGCAAGGCTGGAGGGAAAAGGCTTGGAAGAACGCCTGCATATGGCCAACGCCGCCGTGGGGTATTTTATCCGAAACGCTATTTTCCCGACAACCGGGAATTTATTATAAATTTTAGCTTGCGCCAGCCCATCTGAAATTTGACTAGATAATTATACCACTTGTGAACGCGCAGCAGCGGCCGGGGGTCTTTTTTCAGTTTGTCATTTTTGAGAGATTTGGCGATTATGCGTTCGCCGGAGGGGAATTGTGTCAGGTAAATCAGCGTGTACCAAAATACTTTTTCGCTGTCGCTCGCGCCGTGACCCTGCCTCCACCAGTGCATGGAGTGATACTGCTCACGCAATGGGCGGGCTTGCTCTGCGTGGATTTCCTCCCATGTTTTCACACCGCGCTCTATGGCGATTTCCTCAATAGGAGTGCCCGGCAAAAACGAAAGCCCATGCAATTGCAGCCGGAAAGGTTTTGTCAAAGAGCGACATAATTCCAGAGTCTCTTTTAAATCCTCCGATGTTTCAAAAGGATGGCCCAGGATAAAATCATAAATTACCAGCGGCACCTTGGCCTCCGCCAAAGCCCGGGAGCATTTTAGAATATCCTCTTGGGTTTCGTTGCGGGTGTAGATTTCCTTGCGGATTTTCGAACAGCCGCTTTGCACGCCTATTACTATTTTGGAAAGCCCGGCGTCCACCAGCAATTTTAGCAATTCCACATCCGCGCTTAATCGCGGATGCCCCCATACTTCGAAGGGCAGGCCGATTTGTGCCTTATAGGTTTTGGCGAATTCCCGCACCCATTCCTTGTTCCACGGGAAAATTTCATCCCAAAAGCGCAGCATTTGCAAGCCCGGATTACGCTTGCGTGCGGCTACCAGCTCGTCCATAACATCGGAAACTTCCCGCTGGCGGATAAACGGCCCTTTGTTTTTGTACATATCCCGAATGGTGCTGTTTGAGCAGTAGGAGCAACGGTTGGGACAGCCCCGGCTGGTTGTAAGCTCGTAGCTGTGGCCGGACGCCGCTGGGTCGCCTTTGTGCAAACGGTTATTATTTATATAGTACATATTCTCCCCGCCGAAATCGGGAAAAGGTATGCGGTTCAGGTCTTGCATCAATGGGCGCAGAGGATTTATTTTCGGTTCTCCCCCGGGGGTCAGCGTGGCTAAATTGTCAAAATGGTCAAAGGGCCGGTCGTTTTCTATTGCGTCGGAAAATTCCACTATGGCCTCTTCGCTTTCCCCCCGGAAAACCACGTCGGCCATCTCCAGACATTTTTCCGGGAAAAGTGTTGCGTACGCGCCTCCCATGATTATTTTCACATCGGTGAATTTTCGCAAATCCGCCACGATTCGCCGCACCACGGTTAAGTAAAACGAGCACATTACACTTAAACCAATGTAGCCGGGGTTCAGCTCCTTAATGGTTGAGTACAGCAGTTTGTACTCATCCTCCGTAGGCTCGTCCACGGAATAGGAGTTAAATGTTTTTAAAAAAATCAGGCTCGGCTCGTAGCCGTGGGTTTTAAGCGTGGAGGACAAGTAGCGTATACCCATTAGCTTTGCGTCATACAGGCCGATAAACAGCGGCTTTGTGGATTTTTTCATCTATGGTGCCCTCCTACTTACTACAGACCACGGCGCGCAGGCGGGACTCGTCCTCACCCGTTACGGTGGCGGTAATATGAATGCCGTTCTCCTTGTATTCGCATTCGTGCACCTGCCCTACAGCGTAGATTCGGGAAACCAGCGCACCGGAGTCCAGCGGCAAAATAAGAGAAACAATTCTTCTCATTTCGGAAATCTTTTGCACGACGGCGGCTTTTAAATCCTCCATGCCCGCGCCGGTTACTGCAGAAACGGTCACGCTGCCTTTTTTAGGGATATCCGCCTCGTTGGCGATGTCACATTTATTGTAAACAGTTAAAATCGGATTGGTGCTGGCTTTTAGCTGCTCCAGCACGTCGTTTACGACTTCCATTTGCCTCTCCCGGTTGTCTGAGGATGAGTCCACCACATGCAGAAGTAAATCCGCGAACCGCGCTTCTTCCAGTGTGGCGCGGAAAGCATTTACCAAATCGTGGGGCAGCTTGTTGATAAATCCTACGGTGTCCACCAGCAATAATTCCCCGCCGCCAAGGTTTATCCGCCGGGAAATTGGGTCGAGGGTGGCGAACAGCTTATTTTCGGCCAGAACATCACTGCCGGAAAGGGCGTTCATTAAAGTGGACTTGCCCGCGTTTGTATAACCGACTAAAGCAACTATAGGAATCCCTGTTCGTTCCCGCGCGACACGCGCAACCTCCCGCCGGGATTTTATTTTGTCGATTTCCTTTTCCAGCTCCACGACGCGCCTGCGCAAAAGCCTACGGTCAACCTCAAGCTGGGTTTCACCCTCGCCGCGACGTGCGCCGCCGCCGCCGCCACCGCCACCGGCCATCCGCGTGAAATGCCCCCAATATCCGGTCATTCGCGGAAGCAGATACTTTGTCTGGGCCAGCTCCACTTGCAGCCGTCCTTCGTGGGTTGAGGCGCGGCTTGAGAAAATATCCAAGATAAGTGCGGTTCTGTCGATAATTTCCGTTTTGCCAAGCTCCTTTTGAATATTGCGAATCTGCGACGGGGTAAGCTCGTCGTCAAAAATTACGGTGTCGGCCCCTAATTTTTGAATTTCAAGAATCAAATCGTGCAACTTGCCATACCCTAGATAAAAGCTCTTGTCCGGCCTAGGGCGCGATTGTACAATGCAGCCGATTGTAATAAACCCGGCTGTATCGGCCAGTTGGCGCAGTTCTCGCAGGGGCTCGTCGTCACCATCGTTCTTGGGGTCGATGCCCACAAGAATTGCCCGGGCGATTTCCGCCTCGGACTTTTTGGATTCCTCCGGGCGGATACGCTGGTCGGCGGCCTCGATTTCCGCCCACAAAACATCGTCGGGAACAGTCTCGTACGGGCCAAATAAATTGACGGAAACATCATCCCCCGTGACTTCGCCCAAAATGCCCACCTGCATAAAAGTAGCCCGCCCATCGACTACTCCCACCGCCGCCATGGCGTCCAGCCGCGCGGATTTTAACGCCTGTATATCCACCTTTGACAAATTTCCATCCCCGCCCGGGTGGGTGTGAATGCAGCGGATTCCGCTCAAACGGCTTTCCGAACGACGCTTCCGCAAGGCCGGTAGGCTCACCCGGTCCTGCTCGCCCACAACAACGGCTTCGATTCGCCCCGCCCGGTCGATGTACACCATGGCCTCGCGTCCGGTAACCCCCGTAAAAAACGCCAGAGCTGCCAGCATTTCCTCTGAGCAAAACTGCTTCCGGTCTGTTTCCATTTCGAAAACCATTTCCAGCCGCTCGATATAGGAACGGCGGATTCCGTCTATGTTTCCCGTAACTTTTGACATATTTAACAGAACTCTTCTCTTTTTAGATAGTTGGAAAGCTCTGCAAACGGCTTCAGAAGCGTAAGTTGGGCTACGCCTTGTAAACGGCTCACGCACTTGCATTTTTCGGAAAACATCGAAAAACGCCTTGTGCGCTCACCACAAGGCATCGCGCCCACCTCACGCTCTGAATTAGCGTTTGCAGTAGTAGTATATGACATTTTCTTAACACGTACAATGTAATGATTCCTTCATAACCAAAGTTTATACTATAATGAACACAAACCAGTCCCCATTTAAATAGAAAGGAAAGTGAAAATGTTAAAAAGATTAATTGCAGTAACGCTGGCAGTGGCAGTTTTAAGCACAAGCGTATTGGCCGCAGGGCCGACAACAGAATACCAACCGGCGGAGGATTGCGCCTATGAAGATGCATCCTGTTGCGAACCTCTGTCAACTAGGGTAGAGGGGGTTGCAGAAGTGGCGCGTCCGATATCTGTAATGGCGCACTCCGGCATAAGTCTCCCGCCATGGGCAGAGCCGCGCACCTTTGACAACCCTATCGACCGGATTTATTTCAACACCTTCCGCGAAGGATTTGAGATAATCCAACAGCACAGCACACCCGTCAATCAAATTATTACCAGCGGCAATATCGAAATGGAAGTGCTTTCTTCCGTGGCAATAGCCGGGCCGTCATTTGCTTTTCAAAATTGGCTGAACGACGACTGGATTATTTTTTGTGAGGAAACCGGCTCATATTTGCTCAACGAGGACGCAGAGTACGAAGAAATCCTAATCAATCACGCGCAGGTGTACACATTTTTCAGCCTGCGTGACATCACCGGCCAAACCAATCTTGATTGGGGTACGTCCGTTATCTTGGCGGATGGCTTTGATGGAATGTTCTTTGATATGCCTTTTAGCCATAACTACGCCCGCACAATGTTCGGCAGCGTAAACTTTTTGTACTTGGACGAGGCTACCGGAATAGGCTACTTTGTAGCGCGCCACAGTGTCTCCGTCGCAGAGGATGCAAATATCGTCGTGGACTTTACAATAGAGCGTTTCCTGTCCGACCAGCAGTTTGTCTCCGAGCAAATCGACATCGACTTTGCCGGGCTTGCGGCCAGTCATGAAGCCACTTTCATTACACAGGAAGATAGCTTTTTCGGTTGGGGCGGCTCGGCCTCCGCAGAAATGCGTGAAATCATGGGCGAAGACTTTGACCCATTCTCCCCCGACCGCGAATTCATGGCTGTGGATGAGCTCAGCATACACATCTTCGGCGACATTTATCTTACAAACATCGCTGTAAGAGACAATTTGCTCCACATTCAAATGAGCGAACCCCTCTTCTTCGGCGGACTGGCTTCAAGCTGGACCTTTGTTCAGCTGATTAACCCCGCCGTGGAAATTCCGGTGCTGGAAATCCCGGAAGGCTTTGATTGGGACAGCATCGGCGAAGATTTCTGGGATGAAATGAACGCGCAGTTTGTGCGCAGATACCCTCGCGAGCTGTTCAGCATTGACGTAACCCCACGGGAATTTGACGAATATTTAATAAGCTTACCCGACCGCCGCATCACCGAAAGGGTCTTCCATTTCGAAGACATGGACGTCATCAATGACCTGGTGTTTAATGCGTCAATGTCCTATTTCGCTAATATTCAAGACGTAAACCTGGCCGTCCAAGCCTTTGAAATTCCCGTAATCGGTCATACCATCAAACTTGAAGACATTGAAGTAACAGCCGACGGTGATGTTTACCAGCTCAGCAACATCCAAGTAAGCCTCATGGAAATCCGCTTCACGGTAGACGGCGACGGCTCGTTGTTTGAAGAATTAGCCGACCATAGCCTCATTATTCAAAGGTCTATCCACGAGCTTTTTGAAATAACGATGGTTTTTGCAGACGGCATAGAAACTCCGTTTATGGGATGGTCCGGCGGCTCAGCTATGACCTTTAGCGAAGACCCTCAAACCATCGCCCACCTGTCAATAAGCTTCGGCGGCATGGTCATCGACGTTGAGAATCTGACAGGGCTTAGGATAAATGGCGTGTTGGCCGGAAACTCCCAAATATAGCAGTTTTTGAAACAGTATCAAAGCTGGCTGAAATTTTTGCAAAAAAGGCTTGAATATGACCATCTTGCCGTGCTACACTCAAACTCACAAATAAATACCCCATGAGGGAGTAGTTTGCGCGGTACATCGCGTGGCAAGTCAACATACTGACCCGAAACGGTCTGGCTTGCTTTAATGAACGAGACTCATGTATGGCTTTGGCTGTACATGAGTTTTTTATTTAGTTGAATTTCAAAATAATTTTGGAGGTGGGCAATGAATCTGTTTACAATCACGGATTTATCAAAAGAGTATGGTGAGGGAGGCGCAAAGGTTTCCGCTTTGAAAAAAATTAGCCTGACCATACCGCAGGGGAAATTCATCGTAATTTTGGGCGCAAGCGGCTCCGGCAAATCTACAATGCTTAATATGCTCGGTTGTATGGACAGGCCGACTTCCGGCAAAATTTACTTCAACGAAACTGACATCACGGCTTTTAACAAGCGGCAAATGACTGATTTCCGTGGTGAAAATATCGGCTTCGTATTTCAAAGTTATAATCTTCTTCCCGATTTAACCGCGCTTGAAAATGTTGAATTTTCCACCGAGCTTGCCAATCTATCCCGCACAGAAGCTGAAAACGCACTCAACATGGTTGGCTTAACCGAGCGCGTGAACCATTATCCTGCGGAGCTTTCGGGAGGCGAGCAGCAGAGGGTATCTATCGCCAGAGCCATAGCAAAAAATCCAAAAGTGTTGCTTGCCGATGAACCCACAGGGGCACTGGATTTCAACACGGGGATTATGGTGCTGGATGTGTTAAAACAAATCCATCGGGAAAGAAAAACATCTATTCTCTTTATCACCCACAATCAAGAGATAGCGAAAATCGCGGATATGGTAATCAGTCTAAGAAGCGGCGAAATTCTTGATATGTACGAAAACGACACAATCCTCGCTCCCTCGGAGGTGACATGGTGAAAAAAACAACGATTCAGCTCATCCGTAAAAAAGCGAAATCAAACATATCCCAACTCATGGGAATAATATTGCTTTTGTCAGTAGGCGCGGGGCTTTACATAACCCTCTTTACTATTGCCATGCGTTATGAAGAAACTGCGCAGCAATATTTTGTAGACCATGCGTATGCCAATATTACCGTACATGGTGCGTTTGACACGGAGAGTACACGGCTCGTGGCAGAACTTGACGGCGTTATTTTAGCGCAGGGCAGAAATGTCCGTGACTTCCGTGAGGATAAGCGGATTTTTAGGGCAATATCGCTGACCGATGGAATAAATATTCCATTTATTTATGATGGCAGGTTGCCGCAAAATGAAAATGAAATTATGCTTTTGAATCGCACGGCAAATGCGATGGGTTTTACGCTTGGCGACAATCTGACACTTGGCGGCAGAATCTTTTTAATTACAGGGCTTGCCGCTTCCCCGGAGTATATTTACCTTGTGCAGAACGAGCGAAATATGATGGCACAGGCGAATAGTTTTGGCGTTGTGTTTGTCGCTGATGGATTTTTTGGTGAGGGTTATAATGAAATTGTTATCCTTGCCGATGACGGCGTTTCTGTTAATGATATTTCGGAAATGCCCGGCGTGTTTAGGGTTGTTATGCGTAGCGACCAAATAAGCTATAACCTACATCTTGATGACTTGGAGCAGTTGCGGAGTTTTGCATATATTTTTCCGCTTGTTTTTGCTGTGTTGATTGCCCTTGTGATTTATGTAATGCTCTCCCGAACTATTCAAAAAGATAGAAAGCAAATCGGCACGATGAAGGCTCTTGGCGTGTCAGATAAAAAAATCATGGGGATATATCTGCTCCAGTTTTGTCTTGCGGCATTGGTTGGCGCACTTATGGGCGGCGTTTCTTCAATCATTCTAAGCGATATTATCATAAACATTTTTTCCTCTATGTTTGAAGTGCCTACGCTAAGTTTTTTCTTTTATCCGGGATTGTGGCTGTCTGCACTGTTGGTTTCAGTTCTGTTGTGTGCCATCTCCGGCGTAATTGCGTTGTCCTCAATTTTACCGCTTTTGCCCGCTCATACCATGCGCCCGCGAACACCAAAAGATAGTAAGCGGCTATTCATTGAACGTGTGTCATTTCTATGGAAACGGATGTCATTTAACACTCGATACGCATTAAAAAATTCCTTGCGTAACAAGGGGCGGTTTGCGGCTGTTGTATTGGGTATGTGCGGTGCCTGCGCGTTACTGGCTTTTTCACTCGGCTTTAATGATTCTATCGTTAGTACACGGGACAGATATTTCAACGAATTTGCTAACTATGATGTTATTGTCAGCTTTGACCCTATTCCGCTTGCTGTTTCTCACCCTGCACTTAAACGGCTGGATGAGAGCCAAAAAGCGTTGGTCATGCCTGTTGAAATTTTTGGCTCAAACTATGTGCTTGCAATTGTTCAAAATGATTTTGATATGCTTAATATTCCCCATTACGCTTTGCAAACCGGCGTAATTATTCCGGAATTTTTTGCAAACGAATGGGGCGTTGGCGTGGGCGACATTTTACAGGCCGGGGGATATAGTGTTATTGTTTCTGCGGTAGTGCCGCAATTTCTCGCACTCACGCTTTTTACCGGGTTTGATTATATCAACAGCATATCAGACGATATACCCCCGGTTTACAATATGATTTACGGGCGAAGCGAAGATATGCCAACGCTTATCGCATACCTTATTGAAAACGGCATTGATTTCTCTACGATTGATGATGATAGGGCAAGTTTTTATTCTGTCATGGAGAGTATGTCGGTACTCGTTATATTTCTGATTGCCTGCTCAATTATTCTTGGGTTTACCGTGCTGTATTCCGTGGGAATGATTAACCTTTCCGCAAGAGAGTACGAGTATATGTTTATGGGTGTTATGGGTTATCCGCACAAGCGTATCCTGTCGGCGCACATCAAAGAAGCAGTAATACAGCTTGTACTGGCAATACCGCTTGGATTTCTATTGGGATATTTTTTGTTAGAAAATATCCGGGGGGAATTTTCGGGTGAAAATTTTGTGGTTTCAACCGCAATTTTTCCACAAAGTTATTTTATAGCGGCAACAGTTGTAATAACAGTTACAGCCTTAATGGCTTTAATAACGTCACGGCATATTAGAATTCTTGATATTGTGGAAGGTTTAAAGGCACAGGATGATTAAAGGACGAATGGCCGTCTCGCATCCTGCATATCCCGCTGTCCGGTGCCGTTCGCGAGATGGCCACTTTTCATTGCGTCCCCTGCAATTTTTTCGCTTGGTCGTGGGTGATGCAGGTGTCTAAAATTTCGTCCAGGTCGCCGTTGAGAACCGCGTCAAGCTTGTGAAGGGTCAGGCCGATGCGATGGTCTGTCACGCGGCTTTGGGGATAATTGTAGGTGCGGATGCGTTCGCTGCGGTCGCCGGTGCCAACCTGAGAGCGACGTTCCGCGCTTTGTTCTGCGTGAAGGCGTTCCTGCTCCATGTCGTAGAGGCGCGCGCGAAGGATTTTCAGGGCCTTCTCCTTGTTTTTAAGTTGGGATTTTTCGTCCTGGCAGGCCACAACTATTCCCGACGGCGTGTGTGTTACGCGCACGGCGGAGTCCGTGGTGTTTACGCTTTGGCCGCCATTGCCCGACGAACGATAGATGTCCACGCGGACGTCAGCCATGTTCAGGTTTACGTCCAAATCTTCGGCCTCGGGCAAAACCGCCACTGTGACGGTGGATGTGTGAATGCGCCCGCTGGATTCCGTCGCGGGCACACGCTGCACACGATGCACGCCGCTTTCGTATTTGAGGCGGGAATACGCCCCGCGCCCTTGTATCATAAAGGAAACCTCTTTAAAACCGCCGATGCCGTTCTCATTGAGGGACATGATTTCCGTTTTCCAGCGGCGGCGTTCGGCATAGAGGCCGTACATACGATATAAATTTGACGCAAAAAGCGCGGCCTCGTCGCCGCCAGCCCCGCCGCGAATCTCCACGATTACATTTTTCTCATCGTTGGGGTCTTTGGGCAGAAGAAGGACTTTCAGCTCTTCGCTGATTTTCTCCAGCGCGTCTTGCCCCTCCTTAATTTCTTCCTTGGCCAATTGACGAAGCTCCTCGTCGGATTCTTCGTTTAGCAAAGTTTTTGCGTCCTCCACTTGAATACGCAGCCTCTTAAATTCGCGATAGGCGTCAATCACGGGCGTAAGGTCGCTATGCTCCTTCATCAGGTCGCGCCAGCGGTTCGTGTCGGCAATAACCGCCGGGTCGCTGATGGTGTCGGATAACTCCGTAAATTTTGTTTCCAGTTCGTCTAATCGGTCAAACATTTAACACTCTCCCTGTTACAATTCTATCAA
Source organism: Defluviitaleaceae bacterium (assembly GCA_009788085.1). Taxonomy (GTDB): domain Bacteria; phylum Bacillota; class Clostridia; order Lachnospirales; family WQUN01; genus WRAH01. The sequence goes on along the minus strand of WQSB01000002.1, from coordinate 23,545 downwards.
GCCCCGCGTAATCGCGTTTAATGGCTATATCGAAAAAGCCTGCGTCAGACAACAAATCTGCTACCTGCACTGGCCCTATTTCCAAAAACAAACCCCCACCGGGGCGCAAAATTTTTTTGCTTTGTGGAATCAACCGGCGATAGATGTCTAGGCCATCCACTCCACCGTCCAAGGCCAGATGCGGCTCGAAATCGCGGACGTCTTGGGAAAGCCCGGCCATATCATTATGCAAAATATATGGCGGGTTGGAAATTACAATATCGAATTTATCGTTTCCACAGTTGAGCAAGCGTTCAACTAAGTCCGATTCGATAAAATTTACTCGCCCGGGAGGAATGTTCAGCTTGTTGGCGTTTTCCTCCGCTAGAGCCAGCGCGTCGCGAGATATATCTGTTGCGGTTACGCTTGCCACGGTTTTGGCGTCGGTTAAACACACGATTGCCAAGGCTATACAACCGCTGCCCGTACAAACGTCCAATACCCTTAGCGGCGAGAAGTTGACATTATTGCGCCGTGATTTAATAAATTTCAGAACTTCTTCCACCAGCAATTCTGTTTCCGGGCGGGGGATTAGGGCTCGCTTGTCTACGTTGAACTCCAGCCCCATGAAATCCCATTTGCCTATAATGTATTGCAGTGGTTCGTTTTGATTGCGTCTTTCCAAGCATTTTAAATAAATCGCACAGGCACAGTCGGTTAAGCTTTCGTCCCTGTGAAGAAGTATTTTCGACCCGGAAAAACCCGACGCATGGGATAATAAAAGCATCGCCTCGCGCCGCCCGATTTTTTCCGTGCCATGCTTTAGGGCTTCAGCCAGTGTCATTCTTCTTGTGCCCCTGTTTTAATTTTTTCCAAGGGCTCAAATTCTATTGTAGGCAGCGCGAAAACATTAGGTTTTGGCGCGGATGCATCTAAAATATCAGCTGGCTCGTCGATAGATTCTACCAGCTCAACCGGTTCATTTTCATCCAACTCGTTTATCAGTACAATCTCCGGCAGCTTTGGCGGGTTTTCCTGCTCAAGGCATTTGTTCAGCGCGGTTATGGCAACTTCGATTTGGTCGACCTCAGGTTCAACCGTGGTCAGGCGTTGCATCAGCATCCCGGGGGCGATGATTGCGCGAACCAAAGCGTTGTCCCGCCGCCCGGCCCATTTCACGCTCACTTCATAGGAAAGTCCCGCAATTACGGGCAAAAGCAAAATCCGCGACGCGAAACGCAGCCAGATTCCGTCTATTTGAATTATCATAAACAGTAGCATCGTTATGACCATTACCACCAGCATAAAGCTGGTGCCGCAACGCTTGTGCAGACGGTTGCAGGCGGCCACATTTTCCGTTGTCAGAGGCATATTTGCCTCATGGCAATTGATTGCCTTATGTTCCGCGCCGTGATATTGAAACACCCGCTGGATATCCTTTGAGCGGGAGACCACAAATACATATCCCACAAAAATAGCAATGCGCACAAGGCCCTCGATTACCCCGGTAAAAGCCCCGGGTGCGTTAATCCGCGAGCCGATAAAGGCCGGCAGCAGCATAAACAATCCCACGGCAATAATAACCGCCAGCACCATGGCCAGTATTTTCAAAATATCGTTGAACCTGTCGCCCAGCTTATCCATCAGAAATTTTTCGAAGCGAGACTCTGGCGGGGCTTCATCTTCCATGGCGATGTCCGCAGACTGGGACAACGCGCTAAACCCCAATGCCATAGAGCTGCACAATGCCACAACGCCCCGAATCAGCGGCCATTTTAAAAAAGGGTATCGCTGGGTCAAGGTGGAAAGAGGCTTTTCGATTATTACAATTTCTCCGTTTGGGCGGCGCACCGCCATTGCATACGCTTTTGTTCCGCGCATCAAAATGCCCTCCATCACGGCTTGGCCGCCGTAATAGACAGGCTCGTTTTTATTCTTCATTTCATCACCGCTCTAATAAATCTCGCCGTGCCCACTGTTGCCAGCAAGCCCGAAAATATTGCCAGTACATATAAAAGGCTGCTGCTTTGAACATCCGGCTCATCGTCTTCAATTTCAGGCTCGGCTTCTTCCGCATATTCGTCATAATCATCGTATTCGTATTCATCTTCCGCGTGGTCGTAGTCATGGTCACTTTCATATTCATATTCTTCAAAATATTCAGGCTCGATTTCTGCTTCATATATCGGCTCGGGTTCGGGTTCCGGCTTGGGAATCGAGTCAATATGTGCTTCCAATATGGAGATAAATATTTTCGGCAGGTCGTTTGCGTCGTCGGTGAACTGCGCGTGAGCATCACTGCGTTCAGCAATCATCTCCAAAAGCTCCACGTCCACGCCTTGGGGGTTATGCAGTCCCACAGTATACACGGGAACGGTCCTCTCAAGCAAATCCAAGGCGGCTTCCACATCGGCAAAGGAATCTGCCGCCGTGCGGTCTGGCACATGCCGGCTGATTTGAATCCATCCGTCCGACATCAGTAGAATCATCGGGTTCTGCAAATTTTCCGTATTGTAAAGCATTTCCGCCGCGGCCAGAAGAGCCATGCCGATATCCGTGTAGCCCACATATTGAAATGCCGTGATTTCTCGGCGAAAATCCGCCACTGTGTACTCGTCCTCAAGCAAGCGTAGCGGCAGATAATACTGCATACGCCCGGAAAAGCCAATAACCCCAACCCGGGACTCGCCGACTGACAGCATCTCAATAAAATCAGCCGCACCGGAAAGAGCGGCGCGATTAGGGTCTGTAAACCGCATCGAACCGCTTACGTCGATAAGCAGAACCACGTCAATGGGAGGCGCGTCGATTGAGTACTCGTATTCATCCGCCAAAACGGAATAAAAAACCACAAACCCAAGCGTGACAAAAGAAAGCGCGAACACTAATGCGAATGCAGCAATCCTCCTAAGCTTAATCATGCCAGATGGACGATATAACGGCCTGCTCGTCCGAATGGAGGCCGCTTTGCTCGCCTTCGCCCGTAAGCCGCAGCCGTTCTTCTTGAGTGGTTTCGATGGCGGCTTCGGGTGCGACCTTTTGCGCGCCGATTGCATATTTCCCGGAAACCTGCGCTCCCTCGTCCACAATCAAAGAAGAGGCCTGCACATCACCAAAAATTTTCGCGGTGGAAGCAAAGTGCAGCTGTGAGCTGCAATTGATATTTCCTGTGACTTCCCCCGCCACAAGGAAGTAATTTGCCCGGACATCTCCGGCAACAGAGCCGCTGTCGCCCAGCACAAGGGAGCCGTCGATGTCGATTTGCCCCTTATAGATTCCGTCGATACGGACGGATTCGTTGCCGGAAAGCCTTGCGGCTTCAAGATACATGCCTTTGCCGATGACAGTATTTGGCGCGTCAAGGCTGGCGGTGGGCGCATTGGATTTTTTAAAGAACATTTAAAAGCACCTCTCTTTGCTACATTTACACAATTGCTCCGTGATTCTGCTCAGTAGTATACCACAAAAAATGTTAAAACTATTGCATGTCTAAGATTTTTTCATTATGATAGGGTAAATTACATTTTATGGAAGTGAGGTCTAAGTGACATGGGATTACAAATTGACATACAAAACCGCGTGTTGGTTGCAAACCTAAGCGGCGAGATGGACCATCACCAAACCGAACGTATGCGCGCACAGATAGACGCGGCATTTGAAAAGTCGTCCTGCCGGCACATTTTGCTGAACATGGCGGAAATAACATTCATGGACTCATCGGGAATAGGCTTGATAATAGGCCGTTACAAGAACGCGGAAAAGCGAGGCGGAAAATTGGCCTTAGCCGAAATGAGCGACCCCATAGCACGGCTTTTTGAAATTTCAGGGCTGGCGAAAATCGTGTTAAAAACGGTAACGGTAACAGACGCGCTTTTAGTTTTGGGAGGCACTCAAAATGAATGATAACTTTATTAAATTGGAAATAGAAGCAAAATCGGAAAATGTATCCCTTGCGCGGGTTGTGGCGGCTGGATTCCTCACACCCTGGGACGCCACCGTGGGCGAAGTAACCGACATAAAAACCGCCATATCCGAAGCGGTAACAAATGCAATCATCCACGGCTACGCAGGGGCCGCAGACTCAAGCATCGTAACGATGGAGCTTTCCGTTAAAGAAAATATTCTTTCCATTAAAATATCCGACAAAGGCGTCGGAATAGAAGACATCGAATCCGCAAAAGAGCCGCTGTTCACAACCAAACCCGAAATGGAGCGTTCCGGGCTGGGTTTTACGGTGATGGAATCCTTTATGGACGATGTAAAAATCGAATCAAATCCGGGGGCTGGCACTACGGTGACAATGACAAGGAAGCTAGGGGCGTTTAAATGAATCTGACCTTAGCTTTAATCGCCCGCGCTCAAGAGGGGGACAACGACGCGGCGGAGCAGTTAATAAGGGAAAACAGCGGGCTAGTATGGTCTGTTGTAAAAAAATTCGCCAAACGCGGATATGAGCCGGATGACCTGTATCAAATCGGGGCAATCGGCTTATTGAAGTGTATCCGGAAATTTGACTCATCCTTTGACGTTAAATTTTCCACCTATGCGATTCCCATGATAATAGGAGAAATCAAGCGATTTCTGCGAGACGATGGCATGATAAAGGTTTCGCGCCCCATGAAGGAAATGGCCACAAAGGCACGTTACGCCACGGAAGCCTTAACGGCCAAGCTGGGACGTCAGCCCACAATCAGCGAACTTGCGTCGGAAATCGGCGCGGAGCAGGAGGATTTACTGGTGGCCATGGAGGCCGGGATGGACGTAGAATCCCTTCACGCCACAATTTACCAAGGCGACGGAAGTCCAATCTTTTTGATAGACAAAGTCGCCCGCAGCAATGACGACAGCGAGCAGACAATAAATATCCTCGCGCTAAAGCAGCTAATCGAACGACTGAAACCTAAGGAGCGTCAGGTAATAATTTTAAGATATTTTCAAGATAAAACACAAATGGAGGTTGCCAAGGCCATAGGCGTGTCTCAGGTTCAGGTGTCCCGCATCGAAAAAAAAGTTTTGCACGCTTTAAAAATTGCCCTAACAGAATCTTAACAAAATCTTCATATGACATTTTCTAAGATCTTTGTTATTATAGCAAAAGGTGTGTGCAAACACAGCTTCACCCAAAAAGCTGGGGTGCAATAAATGGAAAATACAACCAAGCCAGAAGAACCTAAGGAAAGCTTTGGTAAGAAAACCGGGTTATCCAATGCAACGGGTTTCACCGGGGAAGAGAAGCGCACGATTGCCCGCGCCATGGCCCTTATGTCGCAAATTGCGTTTTCGGCAATCGCGTGTGTGTTTGCGGGTGTTTTTTTGGGGCGGCTTTTGGATAACTGGCTTGGCACAACACCTTGGTTGCTTATTATATTTATATTTCTTGGTTGCGTGTCTGCCTTTAAGGTCATCATAGATGTAGCCAAAAAATTCTAAAGTCTTAGCATAACTGCCAGCACGGTGAAGGAGGAACTTATACAATGGATTACTCCGTCAACGCCGTGGCCAACAAAATGGTTTTTATAATCGCGTTGCTCTCTCTTGTGATTGCCCTCGGCGGACTTGTGTTTTACCACTTTACCGGAGACATCCTTGGGGCGATTCCCTTTGCGGTAGGGGCGGCAACCGGCGGCGGCGTGAATATTATAAAAGTGTTGTGGCTCAAAAGAACCGTCAGCAGAGCCGTTAATTTGGACGCAACCTCTGCAAGTCTTCATTTAAAAGGGCAGTATTTCCTGAGGTTGATGCTTACCTTGGCAGTATTACTTATATCAGGTTTTTTACACGGAACTTTTATAAATCTCATTGGCGTGGCAATCGCGTTGCTTGCCACGATGCCTATTGCTTCTTATTCAATGCAATTTTTTGTTCCCAAGGACAAGTTGGCCGAGTCGGTTATAAACGCACCGGGGGGCTCGTCGAAAAATCCGGCGCAGAATGCCGTTGACGAAATCAACGCCATAGTCGCGGAAGCTGAAAAATCAACAGAAGCGTCAGAATAATATCAGTAAGGTGGGATTGGTGTGGACTTTGCAATACAAATTTTCGCAAGACTGCACATCACAGACAATATTACAATTTTAATTACGGACACCCAAGTGTCTACTTGGATTGTAATGGCACTGCTCCTGATTTTTGCCATCATTGTGCGTATATCGTCGAGAAATTGGGACGCTTCAAAGAGGCCCAGCGGCCTGCAAAATGTCATGGAAATGGCCGTTGATGCTTTTGAAAAGCTCTTCCGAGGCAACGCGGGCGACAAGATGGCTTTCCTTACGCCTTGGTTCTTTTCCCTGTTTACGTTTTTAATCTTCTCAAACATAATCGGAATCGTTGGAATTCGCCCACCCACGGCGGACTGGGGAATGACCTTCCCCTTGGCATTTTCGTCCTTTCTCATGTTCAATTACGCCGGCCTGAAATCCCGTCCCAAGGCATATCTAAAGGGCATATTTTTAGAACCGGTGTTCATTTTCGCGCCCATCAATCTTATGGGCGAAATCGCAAAGCCCATCGCCATGAGCTTCCGTCTTTTCGGAAACGTGCTGGGCGGCATGATTCTTTTGTCTTTGATTTACGGCATAGCTCCTCTTGCCTTGCAGTTTGTTTTGCCCGCTTTCCTTCATATGTACTTTGATCTTGCGGCCGGCTTGCTTCAAGCCTTTATTTTCACCATGTTAAGCATTGCCTTTGTAGGCTTGGCTTCCGGTGATTAAGGCGCGACGCGGCAGGTTTATATAGATAAATAATTTTTTAGGAGGAATCAAAATGCAAGATCCTATGGCTTTTGCTGTAGCTGTCGCTCATATTGCGGCCGTAATCGCACTTCTAAACGGTATTCTTACAACCTTGGGGCAGGGTAGAGTTGCTTCCGCCGCGGTTGAAGGTATCGCACGCCAACCCGAAGCAAAAGGCTCTATCACAACCTCAATGATTATAGGTTGCGCCTTCGCCGAAACTTCCGGCGTTTACGGATTGGTTATTGCCATTATCATTCTGTTTGCTAACCCGCTTCTTGGGATGGTCGGCTAAAGCGAGGGGATGATTCAGTTGAATCCTCAAATGTTGTTTTTAGGGAACGTCGTGGAATGGTACAGGTCGCTGTTTGCCCTTGACGCTGATACCTTCATCGGTATGATTCCCAACCTGTTCAGCTTTATAGTTGTTGCCGGATTTTTGACCTATTTGCTGTATAATCCGGTTAGAAGAGTGCTTAAGGCCCGTGCGGACCGCATTGAGGGCGACCTTTCCAGTGCCGAGGACAGCAAGCTGTCTGCCGCGCAATTAAAGGCTAAGTATGAGCAAAAGGTATCGGAAATTGAGCAGGAGCGTGTTTCTATTTTAGATGAGGCCCGCAAACAGGCCGGTGAACGGCGCACTCAAATCTTGGACGAGGCCAAATCCGAAGCCCAAGACGTAAAAGAACGCGCCGCACGCGATATCGCCACAGAGCGCGAGCAAATCAAAAGCGCGGTGGTTGAGGCTATTGTTGACATTTCAACAGATATGGCGGCTCGTTTAATTTCAACCAGCATTGATAAAAACGCGCATGACAAATTATTTGCCGAGGCCATGGAGGAGCTTGAGGCTACCACGGCTTTTAGGGCGGATACTGTTACTGCGTAACTTTTTAGGAGGTCTTTATCTTGTCTGACTTAGGCATCCGTTACGCGACTGCATTGTTCGAAATGTCCGAAGAAGGCGGCTTGCTAAACGAATATCTGGAGCAATCGTTATTTTTGTGCTCCGTATTAAAAGATGAAGATGCCCTTCGCATCCTCACCCATCCCCTTATATCAGCCGGCGAAAAGAACGACTTTTTGTCAAAGGCTTTTGGGGAATCTGTGCATCAAGACCTCCTTGGTTTTATGAAATTGGTCATCGCCAAAAACCGTGAAGCTTATCTTTTGCCTGCCCTCATAAAGCTGTCGGAAATGATAAAAGCCCACAGCAATCAAACCACGGCGCGTGTTGTTTCCGCCGTGCCCCTCACCGACGGGCAGGCCGCGCAGCTTACCGCAACTCTCACAAGGAAGCTGGGCAAAATGGTTGATATTACGGTAATTGTTGACCCGTCCGTAATTGCGGGCATAAGCATTCAGGTTGAAGGCTATTTTCTTGACCGCACGGTAAGAACCATGTTGAAAGACATGAGAGAATCAATTAAACGCTCCGATACAATTTAAATCCGGAGCATGTTAAAACGCTCCGTTGCAATTTTGAATCCGGAGCATGTTAAAGGGGAACGAGAGAATGATTCTTAGGCCAGATGAAGTAAGCTCCATTATAAAGCAACAAATAAAAGCATATTCCTCTAAAATGGATGTGGCCGAAGCGGGGAGCGTTATTCACGTCGGCGATGGTATCGCCCGTGTTTACGGATTAAACAACGCCATGAGCGGCGAGCTTTTGGAATTCCCCGGCGAATTGTTCGGCATAGCCCTAAACCTTGATGAGGACAGCATCGGTGCGGTACTCCTTGGCGCGGACGACCATGTCAGCGAAGGAGACCCTGTCAAACGTACCGGGCGTATCGCGGAAGTTCCCGTGGGTGACGCTCTTCTTGGGCGCGTCGTTGACCCCACCGGAAAACCCGTGGACAACAAGGGCCCGGTAAACAGCAGCAAAAAGCGTGTAATCGAGCGCATTGCCCCCGGTGTTATCGAACGCCAAGAGGTAAACGTGCCTTTGCAAACGGGTATCAAGGCTATTGACGCCATGATTCCCATTGGGCGCGGCCAGCGCGAACTGATTATCGGTGACCGCCAAACGGGAAAAACGGCAATTGCCATCGACACGATTATCAATCAGGCTCTTATTAATAAGAAGATACCCGCGCCCCAACCGGGTGAAAAGGATACGCGGGTATACTGTGTATATGTTGCTATCGGCCAAAAGGCGTCTACAGTTGCGCGGGTTGCGCGTACTCTTGAGGACGCCGGAGCGATGGATTATACATGTATTGTCAGCGCGAACGCTTCCGATACTGCGCCCATGCAATACATCGCGCCATACGCGGGATGTGCCATCGGTGAAGAGTGGATGGAGGAAAACGGCAGAGACGTGCTTGTAATCTACGACGACCTTTCCAAACACGCCGTTGCGTACCGCGCGCTTAGCCTTCTGCTTCGCCGCCCGCCCGGCCGCGAAGCCTATCCCGGTGACGTTTTCTACTTGCATTCACGTTTGCTCGAAAGAGCCGCTTGTCTGACAAAAGAGCGCGGCGGCGGAACGCTTACCGCCTTGCCCATCATTGAAACCCAAGCCGGCGATATTTCCGCGTACATTCCCACGAATGTTATCTCAATTACCGACGGCCAGATTTTCCTTGAGTCCGAATCCTTCAACAAGGGTATCCGACCGGCGATTAACCCCGGCTTATCCGTATCCCGTGTTGGTGGTGCGGCGCAAATCAAAGCCATGAAAACTTTGGCCGGCCCCCTTCGTTTGGAGCTTGCGCAGTTCCGTGAGCTGGAAGCCTTTGCGCAATTTGGCTCGGATTTAACAAAGGACACCCTCGAACGTCTCGACCAAGGACGTCGTATCGTTGAAATTCTCAAACAGCCCCAGAATAATCCGTTGCCCGTTGAGCAGCAGGTATTATTATTCTATGCCGTCACCAAGAAGCATTTCGCAGACGTTTCCGTGGAGGATATTCAAGCCACGGAGCGAGCTTTCCTGAAATTCTTCATAGAAAACCACGATAGCATTCTTTCTCAAATCCGTACCGAAAAAGCCATCAGCAAGGAACTGGGCGAAGATTTGGAAAAGGCCATCGCCGCATTTAAAGCAACCATAAAGTAAGGAGGTAGCGTATGCCCTCAATGAAGGCGATTAAACGCAGGCGTTTGACTGTAAAAAATATATCGCAAATCACCAAGGCAATGAATCTTGTTGCTACCTCTAAGCTACAAAGGGCTCGTGCCGCGCTGGCCGCGGTAGGCAAGCCCGTTCAGGCCACCTTTGATATGGTGTACAACACGGTTAGCGACGTAGACCCTTTTGCAATGGAAGAAAACTTCGACCGCCCCTTTATCGTACCCCATGTAGACGGGACGACGGCGGAAAATCCGCAAAAGACCGCGGCATATGTGCTAATAACCAGTAACCGCGGTTTATGCGGCGGATACAACTCCGCTGTATGTAAGGAACTGGTAAAACATGCCAAAGCGAATAACATCAAGCCAATCATTGTCCCGCTGGGGACTAAGGGGCGCGATTATTTCAAACGGCGCAATGCCAATTTATTCGAAGTGCCCATGCCTGCGGAGTCCCCGACTTTCGCTGACGCAAAGGTTGTCGCAGACAGTCTTGTATCCATGTACGAAACCCGAAACGAAGACAAAACTTGGAAAATAGACGAAATTTACTTGGTTTATACGCAGTTTCGTACAGTGCTCAACCTTGAGCCGATTATCAGAAAGGTTCTGCCCATCGACCCGGCATATCTTCGCCGCGTTGTCGGTACGGACTTACACGACGGCGAAGCATGGGAGGATTTAGGCTTCTTCCCACGACCCAAGGCAAAATCCGCGTCCTCTTTGCAACAGGAAATCGAGTATGAGCCGGGGCTGGACGAGGTTTTAAGGGCGGTAGTGCCATGGTATCTGTGTATGTTTATTCATGCCGCTTTGGCATCGTCGGCACTGTGTGAGCAGGCCGCCCGCATGACCAGCATGGACTCGGCCACCAAAAACGCCGGAGACATCATTGAAAAGCTGACACTCATGTTTAACAGACAGCGTCAAAGCATTATTACTCAGGAAATCACCGAAATCGTCAGTGGCGCGAACGCGCTGAAATAGCTATAGACTTCCACCCATTGCGTAGCGAGGGGGCTTGGGGGCGTAGCCCCCATTGAAAAAGGAGAGGTTTCACTTGGCAGACATGAATAAAGGCAAGATTCTTCAAATAACGGGTGCGGTACTGGACATCCGCTTCGAAGGCGGACTTCCCGCGCTGTACAACGCGATTGAAATCGAGCGGAACGACGGTGAAGAATCGGTTGTGCTGGAAGTAGCCCAGCACCTTGGCGACAACGTGGTGCGCTGTATATCCATGGGTTCTACGGACGGACTTGTGCGCGGAATGACCGCCATTGACACAGGTGCGCCGATTACCGTGCCGGTGGGGCCCGAAACTCTTGGACGCATGATGAATGTTCTGGGGCGGCCAATTGACAATGCCGGGGCTGTCCCGGTAAAGGAAAAATGGTCGATTCACCGCAAGGCCCCCGGTTTTGCCGACCAAACAGCCACCGCGGAAATCCTTGAGACGGGCATCAAAGCCGTTGACCTGCTTTGCCCATATGCAAAGGGCGGAAAAATAGGATTGTTCGGCGGCGCGGGCGTGGGCAAAACCGTTATCATAATGGAGCTTATTAACAATATCGCTACCGCTCACGAAGGATTGTCCGTATTCACGGGAGTAGGCGAGCGTACCCGCGAGGGTATTGACCTCTACAATGACATGAACAATTCCACGCTGGCGGACGGTTCGTCGGTTCTTTCCAAAGCCGCGCTGGTTTTCGGCCAGATGAACGAGCCCCCCGGCGCGAGAATGCGCGTGGGCTTTACGGGACTCACCATTGCGGAATACTTCCGCGATGTTTCCCACCAGGATGTGCTTTTGTTCATTGATAATATTTTCCGCTTTGTGCAGGCCGGCTCGGAGGTATCCGCGCTCCTTGGGCGTGTGCCCTCCGCCGTAGGTTATCAGCCTACCTTGGCCACAGAGGTTGGCGCGTTGCAAGAACGTATCACCTCCACCAAAGCCGGGTCAATCACATCCATTCAGGCTATCTACGTGCCCGCCGACGACTACACAGACCCGTCTGTTGCCACAACCTTTGCCCACCTTGACGCAACAACAGAGCTTTCCCGCGCCATCGTGGAAATGGGTATTTATCCGGCTATCGACCCACTGTCATCCACCTCCCGTATGCTTGAAAAAAGCGTTGTGGGCGAAGAGCATTACAATGTGGCCCGCGATGTACAGCGTATTCTTCAGCGTTACAGAGACCTGCAGGATATAATCGCAATCCTTGGTATGGATGAGCTTTCCGAGGATGATAAACTCACCGTAGAACGCGCGCGCCGCATTCAGCGTTTCCTGTCGCAGCCCTTTACCGTAGCGGAAAAATTCACATCCATGCCCGGCAAATATGTAGAGCTCAAGGATACCATTGAGGGCTTTAGGCAAATAATCGCCGGCCAGCACGATGAAATCCCCGAGGGTATGTTCCTGAACAAGGGCAAAATCGAAGAGGTAGTTGAAGAGTATAGAAAGTCACAGCAATAGGCTATATAGCGATTTCAGTTGAGAAAGGTGAAGCCGAGCGCGTGCCGCGACTGCGTCGGCGGTGCTTTGCGCGATGGCTGAGCCCATTCTCAACGGAATTGTCTATGGCATGACTGCTGGGCGGTCGTGAAAGGATAGTTTGCATGAGTAAGCTCGAACTGCGCGTAATCGCACCGACACAAGCCACAGACAAAAGCCCTTATAAGTATAAGCGTGATGTTGACATGGTAATTCTGCGCTGCACAACGGGCGAGATGGGCATTTTGCCCGGCCGGGTGCCCTGCTCCATGGTGCTGGATTTAGGACTGTTGCGCGTTTTCGACGGCGACACAGAGTCCCACATGGCGGTAATGGGCGGAGTGGCACATGTCAGCAACAACATCGTGACCGTTTTGTCCGATTCTGCCCAATGGCCGGAGGACATAGACGTTAAAAAGGTCAGCGAAGACTTAAAAGAAATCGAGCGCAAGATAAACGAAACTGAAAACTTACTTGAAAAAGACACTTATCGGAATGATTCAAGGCGTTGTAAGATTCAGCTGGAATTGACTGGTAAGAGCAAAGCATGAAAATCAATCAAAAAACCGCGTTAGCGGTTTTTTTTGCTTTAAAACGCCATACTCATGTAAACGGTGTTGAGGTCATCTTGATTTATGCCCAGGTAACGGCGGGTTTGGCTTAGGCTAGAATGGTTGTATATTTCCATAATCACGGCTGGGGAAATTCCCTTTTTCCATGCATGGTATCCAAAGGTTTTTCGGAGCGAATGACAGGATATGCGCCCAGGGAGTTCCAGGGCTTCCCCAGCATTGCGAATTATGCGGTAGGCTTGGGCGCGGACTAAGGCTTTGCCGGAATGCGCATTGGCAAATAGAAAATGGTAGGGTGCGGCTGTATCTGCACCTTTTTTTAATGCTTTTGCCGCATGGTGATTGATTGCGACGGTTTTGCTTTTGCCGGTTTTTTGCTCTGTTAGGGTGAACTCTTTGCAGGGGCGGTTTAATTTGAAGTCATACACGTCCGACCAGCGCAGGGAAAGCAAGTCGGACACCCGCAACGCTGTGTGGAGGCTTAATACGATAAGTCTGTAATTTCGAAGTTCACCTTTGTCCATATAGTAATTTGCAAGGGCACGGACGTGGTCTAAATTTCTTATGGGTTGGGTAGTTGACATTGGAAAATCCTCCTAATATAATAAGTATGTTGATGCAACATTTTATCTAGAAAGTTGCATTGATGTCGCAAAGCTGCGAAAATACTTGGCAATTCCCCTATGACGACATAGCTCCAAGGCGAAGACGAATGTGCTTCGCCTCTTTTTTTGTCCGGAATTGTAGAATTTTACAGGATGCAACTTTCTAGATATTTTGTTGCATGAGGGGAGGTGCACATGAGCAACCCGCCACCGCGATTACAGCGGCAGTTTAACAAATGAAATCGACAAAAATAACATGAACAAATCTAATATTTTGTTCGATGCAAAGACATCCAAAGGGATGAAATAAAATGTATTATTATGGAGGAATATGAGATTGCCGGGAGTGAGTTAATAGTGACGTCTGATAATGGTGGTGAGAGGCACTACACTAAGTCTTAAAAACATTACAGTTAATACTTTCAGAAAAGAGCAAAATTGCTAAAAAGAATCCTCGTCAAAGGCTTTGAAAGTGCCAACTTGAAAATTGAGGAAAAAATAAAAAAAGAAATGGAGTGGATTAGAATGGATAAACAAGAAAACCACGATTTAAAGGGTATAAGGGACATCCTTAATGAGAACATACGGCTTGCAAAAAAGTATATAGATGTGGGCACGGAACGGGACGTAGTTCAAGAGGTTAAGGCTCATTTGAAACAGATGGAAGATATTCTATCTACTATCGAACAAAAGTACAGGGATACTCCGCAAGAGAAGCGTTCAAGCCTTAATTTCAATAATTTAATAAATGAACAAAATGGAGTAAAAGCGCAATTGGAAAAAATGATACATGCGGCTGAGGAGTATACAAAAAAGACGGAACTGTTGCAGAGACTACACAACATACGTTAATTAAGTAAACATCCAGCTGTAGCATAATTGGAGGGATTTGTTATATTGAGCAAGCAAGGTGAAATTAATGAAATGTCCATATTACAATGAACTCGGCCACGAATGTAAGCTTTACAACACAAAGCAAGACGATTACAGACGGCAAAACAACTGTGAATCAAGCAGCAACTGGCAAAAATGCCCCAATTACGAAGAAGCAAAGAAATCAAACAGCCCAAGGCTGTAAAGGAGATGAAATTATGGACTTTTTTGACGAAATTCGCGCTTTCACTTTATGTAACCCATGTAGAGGTTTAGCAAATGGCAATGTCGGAGCAGCCCTTGATTTGGTTAAAAAAAGTTTGCGTGAAACAGGTGGTATCCCACAAGGGCAACAAATGGCATTAGCTATGGTGATGAGGCTAGTTAAGAATGATGGTTGTTCGGGTTGTGCGCGAAAGTGGTCAGAAATAATGGATTAAACGAGCGGCAGCCTGTGAGTTTGCTGGTTCTTAGTTTAAAAGCAACAAAAAACAGCGATTTACTTACCATGTCGAACGAATTGTCCTACATAGAAAGCTTTGTAGGGCGACGGTGGCTGGAAATACGTGGAGGTTCTTATGTTTAAGTGAAACTTTTTCGTTTACACTTCTGGCGGCAGTAAGGTTGGTGAGTTCAACGCGGACAATAGGTCATATTCTGGTAGCGTAAATGGTTTTGAAATGTAGAGCTACACTCGTCTATGTTATAGTGCATCAGCATTTAAAAAATGAAGGGGGTGTCCAACATGAACAAAAACAAAATACATGATGCAATTGATAAACTCGCAGATGAACTTATGTCTGGAGTTCAAAATGAAATGTCTGAAGTCAGGATGAATTGGGTTAAATCTTTTGGCAAAGACATGGAACCAGCAAGTCTTGTTAATATGGCAATATACAAGGCGAATGAACATACAGTTGCTTTGTTGAAAAAAGTTATAGACGAGCTTTAAGCGAGGCATCAAATTATATTTTGTGGGAGGATGTATAAATGGATAGTGCTGTAAACGAAAGACTGAATGTTCTTGAAGGTGAAATAGCCAATATGGAGCATCTGTTTTTTACTGACGGACAGCCCTTTAGTATCAGTAAGTACAAAGAAGGGATAGACAGAGTGAAATCCATAGACCGTCTGAATGCTATAGACGATTATAGTCGGGGGCGAAAAGGTGCAAGCATGGAAAATTATCGCCGGGAACAAGAAGGTGAATTCCTTCCTGCTCTCACCCAAAAAGCTGAACAATGGCTTGATGCTCTACAATTGTTGCAGAAGCAGAACTCTCAAGAACAACGCATCGCTATGATGATTAAAAGGTGTAACAACTGCTTTGACCACATCAAAGAGGTTCGTCAGCTTATTCGGGACGCGCTATAAAATTTTATAACCGTACAGGGAGGTGCGTATGTTAAGTGAAACTCAAAAACAAGAGTTAATTACCCGTGCTGAACAGAACGACGTGGAAAGCCAATTTGAATTGGGCTGGGCATACAGGTATGGAGAAGATGGTTTTGACCAAGACCCAAAGAAAGCATTTGACTGGCTGGAGAAAGCGGCAAAACAAAGTCATTGCGTTGCCCAGCGTGAGTTTGCTGCTTTTTATGATTCTGATTTTCCTGTATGTATAGAGGACAATCCTAAAGAAGCGGTGCGTTGGTTAGTAAAGGCTATGGAAAATGGGGATTCCCACGCACGCTTCGGACTGATGGACTTGTACGCTAACCGCATTGAGGGCGATAATGAGGCAACCGTTATTGAATGCTTCAAGAAGCTGGTCTATGACCACAAAAATATTATAGCGATGGCTGAACTTGGCACAATATATTGTGGTTCACCCGATACCATGCACATAAGTAAATTGCCGGGACTTGTGAAGTTTTCTAACCCCGCAGAAGGTTTTCGTTTAATAACAGAAGCTGTTCATCGTGCGGAAAGTGAATCTGAAAACCCGTTGGAATACATGCAGTACAACGGGATTAGTCTTGCATATCAAGCTCACTCGCGTCTTGATGACCGTGGCCAAGTAGATTCTTATTTCAAATCGGATGTGAATGTCGCTATTGCCCTTGCCAAGCGAATCGGATATGCAGAGAAAGCTCATGCCCTGTTCAAAAAAAATCCGCCCCCGCACCTTCCCGCGATGCATATTACGGCAATGGAGAAGTTGCACGAGCAAGAGTTGGCAACTGCAAAGGAGAAATTTAGCTCTTTCTTAGGGATGGTAATTTCCAAGGGCCCAAAAGCAACCGAGCCGCGCATTGTAGATGAAATAATAAAAGCTCTCGGTTCTCGGTGGAAAAAGAATGGGGCGGACATTAGTCACTTGATACGAGATGCATTTCCAAGCGAAGAACAACTCTCACAAGATGCACAACGCCGTAAAGATGAAGAGCGCAAAAAAGATGAGGAACGAAAAAAAGATGAAGAACGAAAAGAAGAAGTGCTGATTGTTAATGAGAAAGCTGCCGAAGCCAGTAAAGAGCAATATCCCGCGCTAAGAACTATTAAGCGTATCATTGGATTCATGCTCTTAGGTATCGCAGTCCTTATGTTACTCTCATTTATCGGTGCCCTCTCGGGAGGAAGTGGGGTCATTGTAATCTCTCTTCTCATTTCAGGTGCATGTGCTGTTCCAGGGTACTATCTTATTAATACAACCGACGTCCAAAGTAACAGGCGCAATAGTGTATCATCAAAATATAATTCCGCATCAGTAGAAGAAGCAAATTTAAGGCGGAAAATTGAAAACAATCCCGAATTGAAGGAAGAGTTTGAAAAGCTAAAAAGCACCTTGCGTGGAAAGCTTTAATATTTATATTTTATGAAAATCGAAATAAAGATGAGCAATAACAATAAGGAGCTTTTTGGTTGCGATGTTAGCACAGGGCGTAGATATTCCATTAATGAGCTGAACCAAATGGCTGATAATGGCGATATTCACGCCCAATGTGCTATGGGCGATTATTATTCTATTCTAAGTCATTGTTACCTTAAAGAAGATGATTATGCGAGTGCCGTATACTGGCTTGAAAAAGCGGCGGAGCTTGGTTATCCGGATACGGGGCCTATGTTGGAAGCAATGAGGCTACTACAGAGGCGAAGCGGACAACCCAAATATGTAGAGGACAGCACCTGTATTAAACAGGGCCATCAGCCCGAACCGGATGAAGATACTTTCGTTGTAGACAATGGACATTCTGAAAAAATTATATGTATGCTTCAAACCATGCATCGTGATTATCCCCAAGCGTTTTTATGCTCGCGTACCTTTAAGGCACTTGCGTCTGATTTGTTGCGAAATGATTATGAGTGCAGGGGTATTATTCGGTGGTTGAGTGTTTCGCTTTTTGAGCTTAATGCCCTTGCTTTATTAATAGAAAGCCGTGCGGGCAATGATATTTTTACAAAGCATAATTTAATTGACAGGCTCATTAGCGAAGGGGCAACGCGGGAAATGGCAAGAGACGCAATAACATACATAAACTTTGTGGCAGAATTTGGTGAAGACAAATGAATATAGCAAAAAACCTCTTCAAAAAATCCGGCATAGGTGTAATCGTTTTCTTCCTTCTTAATATAATGACCGTCCTAATATTTTTCTCAGGTGGCGGCATTCAAGTTTTGGCTGTGGTATTTGCAATTTACATCGCGTCAATTTTTGCGGCCTTTTCGCCGTTTGGAGAATGGGTGCTATGCTTTTTTGCTGGGGCAAAAAAGATAAAAAGGATTGATATGCAAAAACGAATCGAACCGTTGTTTGAAACTGTGTATAGGACGGCGAAAATGAAAACGCCCGGCCTAGCTGATACGATTGAATTGAGAATAGTATACACATCGGATGCTAAGGCCTATGCTATCGGCAGAAAGACTATTTGCATTACCGAAGGTTTGATGCGTCTGCCGGATGAAATAATCTTGGGGCTTCTATCACATGAAATAGCACATTTAGCACATCGTCATACGGAAATACAACTGCTTATAGGAGGGGGCAATATTTTCATTACTGTGTTTATCCTTATTTTGAGAGGGATTGCTGTACTTATAGCAACAGGGTCCGTCATATCCGCAATCAGAAACCGGTCATGGGTCAAAGCCGCTGTAGGAATAGTGATTGGAGGTATCATTTGGCTGTGGACAAAATTTTGTATATTGTTCCTATCATGGTCGATGCGGGAAAATGAATATGCTGCTGATGCTTATGCCGTTCAACTAGGGTATGGCGTTCAGCTGGCCAAGGCGTTAGATGCTACTGGCAGAAACAGCCCGCAGAAATCTTTTTTAAAAGCCCTTTACTCAACCCATCCAAATACACACGAAAGAATAGGACGCCTGCAACAGATGGGTATTCCGTATACCTACAGCATAAAAGCATAGGGCAGGTATTCCAATAAATCGCTAGCATTTACCCCATAAACAGAAAGCGACTTTGCGGCCAGTTCGCCTGCAAAGCCGTGTACATATGCAGCCAGCACCGCCGCGTCAAAAGCAGCCAGCCCCTGGGCGATTAAGGCGGCAATTACGCCGGTTAGGACATCGCCGGTTCCGGCCTTTGCAAGGGCCGGTGTTCCTGTAAGATTTATAAAAGTGCGTCCGTCCGGTGAGGCAATTACCGTGCGGGCGTCTTTTAATAGTGTCACTATGCCATGGGTTTTGGCAAATTCTTGAGCGATGGCAATTAGATTGCCCGTGACCTCCGGGGTCGTAAGCTTGGTTAGGGCGGCCATTTCCCCAGGGTGTGGTGTGATTACGCAGGGCACTTTTATGGATTTAAGGGCGGTTATATCATCGGCAATGGCCATTAGGCCGTCCGCGTCAATAACCAGTGGTACAGAGGCTTGGTTCATTATTTTCCGCACGAAAACAAAGCTTTCGGGATTGCGCCCCAGGCCCGGCCCTATGGCGATTACATCGGCTTGCGGCGGGACTACGGCTTCGGTGTCGGGTTCCGAATTGGGCAAAATTTCGGGTAAAATTGTTGTAATGACCTCGTGAGCGTAGGACTGAATCACTTTTGCAACATCCCAAACCACGCAGGCGTGTACCAACCCCGCCCCCGCTTTGTATGCGGCTTTGCAGCACAGCACTGCCGCCCCGGGCATTTCCCGGCACCCTGCTATTACGCACATGCGACCGAAGGTGCCTTTGTTGGAGCGGGCCGGCCTTTTCGGCAGCAAAGCCGCGATGTCGGGCTGGCACAAAGCTTGCAACCAATGATCTCCCGCTGGTGGGCTCAACGCCTCCGCTGGAAGGGAAATATCTTCGATTATTACCTGCCCGGCGTATTCCGCGCCGGGATATGCCATCAGCCCGATTTTCGCCAGTCCGAAGGTTACTGTTGTATGGGCGTGAACCGCGGTATCCATGACTTTTCCCGTGTCGGCGTCCACGCCAGAGGGGATGTCAACGGATAAAACCGGCACCGTCGCTGTATTTATGGCGTTTATGGCCCGGGCATAATTCGGGCGAAGCGGGCCCGACAGGCCTATGCCCAGAAGGGCGTCCACCACCAAATGGGATTCGGCTACTAGCTCCGGCAAAGCTTCCGGGTCGGCCTCGATGGGAATGCCCATTTGCTGAACCATCCGCAAATTTATTAAAACGTCCCCTTGGGCTTTTGATATATCCCCAATGTACGCCACCCGCACATTGTGCCCCTTTGTATAAAAAAGCCGCGCCGATGCCAGTCCGTCTCCGCCGTTGTTGCCGCTGCCGCAAACCACTGTTACATTCCCGGCGGACCTATCATTCAACAGCCTAAGCCCGTTCTTAACCACTTGTAGCGCGGCATTTTCCATCAGCAAAACAGACGGAATAGCATATTTTTTCATGGCGCGGTTTTCTAATTCGCGCATTTCATGCCCTTTTACAATATACATACTATCTCTCCTACCGCCCACCCTCACCCTATCCGGCAAAAAGCCGAAGGGCTTAGTTTGGAGCTCATGAGGCGTGGGAATGACGAGTGCGACTAGCGAAGTCGTGCGATTAGTGAGACAGGCGAGGGTTAGTGCCATCGCCGGGCTTGCGGAGCAAGACCTGCACAGGCACTTCCCGAGCAGTCTCAATCATCGCATGGCAAGCGTTAGCGCGAGCATTCCCACGCCTCATGAGCTCCAAACTAAACCCTTCGGCTTTTCGTCGGATGGGACACTAGCCCGCGACCTCCACCAGCTGACTGCTGATATAACCCTCCGCGCCGCCGGGGGTGCGAACGCGAAGCCAGTATAAGCCGTTTACATAAACGTCCGGCACAAAGGAATGAAGATACGTCACTAATGTGTCGTCCCATAAGATTTCTATAATCGTATTCCCGGCGATGCCGGGGCCGTCGCGCAGTCTTGCGCCTTGGGCTCCCTGCTCTGTTAAGGAAAGCCTAATATTCGACTCAGCCGGCCACCCGGCGGGGTTTATTGTGCCGGGCGCGTAGACTGCATGGCTTCCGGGGGTGGGCTCTGCTTCAGCTTCCCCGGGAGTATAATAATCGTACAAATCATTTTCGTTATTGCTGCTCTCGTCGGGAGGCAAGTCCAAATCCGGCACGTCTGAATCCTGCATGTCTCTGTCGGCCGTGTTATCAATCAAGACCAAAGCCGGGGCCGCATATTCCTGATGCAGGCCAAAGGCCGATATCCAAAGGGTAGACGCCACAAGACAAATGAACATTAAAACGGAGGCCGGGCGTCTCGCGCGAATCATCATGCCGGCAAATTTTGTATGCTTCAAAATCAAACGATTCCTTTTGACCTTGTCGCACAGGCGAGAGTACAGCTGGGCGTGGTCGGGCTTGTCCTTGGAATGATATCGCAAATAAAGCCATTCCTGAGGGGTTTCCACAAACAGAAAGTTCCAAGCGCGGAAAAAAACATGATAATAGAGCATTAAAACAAGGGGCAGCAAAACGTATTTGAACAACTGCGCCCCAAGGAAAATTATCAGCCACATTAACAGAAGAAGCAAAACGGTGCGTATTATAAAATGCACATGCAACCAATCGGCAAACCACCGGCTGTACAATGCCCCTGCCCAATCAAAGGTTGTTCGTATGATGGTCATTTTAAATTGCTCCTTCAAGGCGGCGCAGATTTTTTGCAATTCTATCATAGTTTGCGGGGCTTAAAAAGTAACTGCCCAAGAGATATCGGGGGTCTGTATTAAAATCGGTAACCGCTGTTTTTAAAATGGAAAGCATCACATAAATCGAAAAATCATCGTCGGCCAGCCCGCGTTTGATAAATTTTTGCGGAATCTCCCTAAGCTGCGAGAGCGTTAAGCTGTCTAATTTTTTATCCAGCCAGTTCCGCTCCGTTTTTGAGATTATATCACAGTAACTAGGCAGTCGCACACGCCAGAAATCCATTTCCGTAAAGAAACGCCCGATTGTAAAGGCCTGAATCCGGGAATCCAAAAACGCTCCAAAAACGCCGCTTACGGCCGTAACGTCCCGGTTATTATTCTCATCCTCGTTGCTTATATGTATGATAAAATCCCCGGCAAAGCATGAATCTGTGGGGCGTAAAAAAGGTTGTACCAAAAAGACTAAATGAATGCCCTTTCTTTTATCGGGCTCACGGGCAAAGGTGCAAAAGCCCAGCTGATGTTTGACCCATTCCGGCAGTCGCTGATATAACGAAATCAGCACCCCGCGTACGAATTCAAACATATCGCCGGTGGAATCGGGTACAAGAACATAGGTTTTTTTCGAGGCTTGTACGGACTCGCAAACGCATTCCGCAATTTTGGAGATTATCCCTTCCTCCACTTGCGGCAAGAGTGAACCGGTGCACAAGTGTGTATCCCGCGGCAAAAACTCCAGCGGCTCAAGCACGCCATCAAGGGAAATATCATAGGAAGTTTCAAACCGGGTTGTCAGCAGCCCCGCCATGTCCTCCAGTAGCAGCCCGGCAATCGCCGGGGGGATTACATAATTGTGAGAAAAAAAAGTAGACCGCCGTCCGGTAAAATCCTCGGGTACATAGGCGGCCTGACCAAGCAGCATTCTTCCGCAGGGATAATGAACGACGGTTTGTACCCTTGGTGCGGGGGAGGAATACGTGCAATAGGGATGAATTTTTTCCTTTATGAAAGCGTCCGTCAAACCCGGAGACCTTGCCACGCTGTCATACCCCTCCGAAGAACGGAACAGCCCTCGCCGTTCGCGTGTGTAAAACTGCCGCTCAATCACGGCCTTCGATGTAACCCAGCCGGAAAAGCAGCCACAAAAACGGCTCATCCACACGAATGGGCGTAAAGGATGCCACTCGTTGCCCGTCGGGCTGCGTTCCCAGCGCGGAAACGGCAAAAAATCCCAAGTCTGAAAAACGCCGCTTCAGAGCGTTTCGAAAATTTGGGTCAACATCGCCGATGAACTCGTCTGTTTCGCCGTCGATATTGTAAAATTCGAGCATATTAAAAAATCCCTTGTGAGTGTAGTTTGCAAAAAAATGACTGTCCTTGTGGATATATTCACCGTCGGCTTGCAGGGCCTCCAGCAAATCCGTTTTGGTCAAAACAACTGCCGTTGGGATATCCGAAACGCCGCCCCCCTGCTTGTAAATGTAATCCTCCACCAGGCCGCTGAGAACATCCGTGGGCTCGTCTGAGAAGCGCAGTTCGTAATCCAAATTATTTTTTAATAAAATTTTGCGCCCTACAGAACGGAACTGCAACGGGTCAACCAAGAAAAGAATCCCCGACGAGTTGCGGATATGAGCGGCGTAGATATCCATGTAAGATGTGTCAACCATACCCTCACCGGCCACGTCAAAGAAAGCGATATTAATTTCCGGTTTGGTGTCGTCTGAAAACGAAAACGTAAAAATAAACGGCTCCTGCTGCTTTTCCTTTTGGGTGGGATTAAGCAGCATTCCGTTTTCGATTAGCGGGTCCTCGTATTCGAATTTGAATTTGCGCCCCATTTCGTTGCTGATGGGCGTACAGAAAATAGGAAAGTTGCGGGGCGTAACGGTTTTTAACGTGTGAATCAAACTGGTGAGATACACCGATTTGCCCGATTGGGTCGCGCCCACCACGGAGATAATCGTGCTGGGTGCAAATCCCGCGCTTTGGGGGATATCGTTGTGGCAAAACGGGCAGATTCGCTTGGTTGTAAGATTACCGTAATCGTCCCGCAGCGACGACAGCACTCCTCTGTGATGGCCCTTGTTGACCTCGTCGAATTCGTCCGGGTCGAGGGCGGCGGGCAGCTCC
>WQSB01000001.1 GCA_009788085.1 Defluviitaleaceae bacterium | reverse complement strand
CGTGCCGGCTGGGGCGACAAAAAAAGGCGGGAGTTTGCTTTCAGATTATCATCTGAGCAAACCCTCGCCTTTCTAGTTGCCGCCATGCGCCGCACTGTTCGCAAATTCTGCGCAATTCACGGGGGTTTCGCGCCCGGCACACTCCTCGCATCCGGTGACCTTCGCGAGACGGCCTCCTTTTTTCATAATTACTTATTTTCCTTTTCTTTCATCAGCTCTTTTTTGAAGTCATCGAAGGGCGGCAGATTTGCACCCTCTACGTTGGCCGCACGTTGTACCGCGCCGTAGGCTTCCCGCACTGTTTCGGCCAAAGCTATCCGTTCGGCCAAAGCTGTCAAAATCACCTTGGTTTCGTATGCCATATGCTACACCTCCTATGTGCATACTATCACATGCGTGCCCCCTTCCGCTACCCCCTCCGGGCACCTTTTATTGGGTCAAGCATAGTATATAAGCAAAGGAGCAATGAAAATGAACCTACAAAAATTAATACTGACTAACAATGCCTGCTACAAAGCAGGGAACACCATCACGCCCAAGGGCATAATGGTACACAGCACCGGCGCGAACAATCCTAAGCTGAGCCGCTACGTAAACCCGGACGACGGTCTGCTGGGCCCGAATTTGTATAATAATCATTGGAATCAAGCTACCCCCGACGGGCGAAAGGTATGCGTTCACGCCTTTATAGGCAAGCTAAAGGACGGCTCCATTGCCACGTATCAAACCTTGCCGTGGAATCATCAGGGCTGGCACAGCGGAGGCGACGCCAATAACACGCACATTTCCTTCGAAATATGTGAGGACGGGCTGGTTGACCCGGTATATTTACGCGCCGTGTTCAACGAGGCGGTGGAGCTGTGCGTTCATCTTTGCAAACTGTATAATCTCAACGAAACTCAAATAATCTGCCACAGCGAGGGTTATAAAAAAGGCATCGCCACAAATCACGCCGACGTAATGCACTGGTTTCCCAAACACGGCGAAAGCATGGACACTTTCCGGGCGGCGGTAAAAAAGGCACTGGCCGCGTCGGCCCCCACCCCGGCCCCGGCCCTTCTTACCCGTGAGGAATGCCAGGCTATTATCCAAAGCAAATGCAATTTCTCTCACCCACAGGATGTTTGGGTTGCAATAGAAACCCATCGCTTTGCCGACGAATTATACCGCAGGCTTGCGGCGGCTATGCTTCCAATATATACTTGACGGCGGACAGGAGCCGCTTTCATGTTTTATGCCCCGCATGAAAAGCCCAAACACCGAAGCGATTTTAGGCTTGCCCTAGGCAAATGGTATTTTATTGCCAAAAGGCATGTGGCAAATCTTTTGGGCGGCATAAAATTTGCCGGCAAGGGCAATTCGCCTCTTTCGTATGAATACCGCGTTCACAGCACGCCGCTTTTTAGGAACCTCAAGGACGTGGACATGTATATGCAGAAAAACAAAGTGATTAATCTGAAAATTGCCGTAAAAATCCGTATTTGGTGACACTGTATCCGGGCGAGACTTTTTCGTTCTGGATGAATGTACGCCCCTTTTATAACAGCTAATTCCATGTAAAGGAAGTGTCAAAGCCAATGTACCTATACGAAACCCACATGCATACCTCGATGGTAAGCGCGTGCGCCGTTTGCACACCTGCGGAGCAGGTGCAGGCCTACAAGCTCAGGGGTTACACCGGAATAATAGTTACCGACCACTTTGTAAACGGATACACTCACAGCACCAAAAGAATGTCATGGGCGGAAAAAATGAAATTCTTTATGTCGGGTTATGAGCGGGCCAAACACGAAGGAGACATGCACGGGCTGGACGTATTTCTGGGCTGGGAATATACCATTCCCGGCGGGATGGACTTTCTCACCTACGGGCTGGATATGGACTTTCTATTGGCACATCCCGATGTGGACAAACTGCCAATCAAACAATACAGTACGCTGGTGCGGGAAAACGGCGGTTATCTGGCGCAGGCGCATCCCTTCAGGCGGGCCTATTGGATTAACACGCCCCGTCCCATAGGCCCCAATCTAATCGACGGAGTTGAGGTCTTTAACAGCACAACGTCTTACGGCGACAACCTAAAGGCGTATGATTTCGCCCTGCGGCACGGCCTGGTGATGCAGGCCGGAAGTGACGCTCACGATACGGAGCCGCCCTTCGCCAGCGGAATAATTCTGCGCGAAAAGGCCGCGACAATTCATGATATAATAAAGGCACTAAAATCCGGACAGACAGAGCTTATTCTGCCGGAAGATTTTGATATATAGCAAACGATAATTGAAAACGTGAGGCGGGCGGGATACTGCCTTGTGGTGAACGAATGAGCGTGTTGCGCAGCAACAGCGATGAGTGAACCGTTTACAAGGCATAGCCCGCCTCACGTTTCCGAAAGTCGTTTGCTATACCCAGCAAACAATCATGTTAAGTCCTCCGGGGCGAAGCCGCCGATTAAGCGGATAAGACGGGGCTCGCCGTCCGCGCCGTAAAGGACAAGCTGTTCGCGAATCAGCCCGTCATCCCGCAAAAGGGAAATCGCCAGCGGCGCAAGGCGTTCCCCGTTTGCCAGGAGAAAAGCCTCGGTCTCTTCCGGGGTGTCGGGCGTGCCGGCCTCCGGAAGCTTTAGGCTCTTAAGCTGCTCAATTACATATCGGATATAATCCAAATAGGATTCCAGCCGGCCGTGACGTGCGGTCAGTTTAGCGTGGGCGCGGCGCAGCTGGTTAAGCTCGTGACACTTGGCGTAGCATTCTCCTATGGCGTCTTTAACGCGGTCTACAAAGGCTTTTTGCGGCTCTTTTTCCGCCCCTTCTATTTTGTGGGTGAGGAACGCGATATTCTTTGCCATTTCGGGCAAGATATGCCGCAGGCGCTGCTCCTCGGAAGCGGCTTCGCTTAGGGTAAGGGACTCTTCGTCGGCGGTATCCTCTGTCGGCGCACTTTCTTCCGGGGCGTAATGCCGTGCGAAAAACTCCGCCGCCTCTTCGCCATATAAGATTGCTTCCGCTTCCTTTAGACTATGCCCCCACAATTGCCAAAACCGAATAGGCCGCGCCGCCACCCCGGTTATATCAGAGATTATTTCTGCGGTTGGGTCAACGGGCTCTGCCACGGCAGTTGGCTCATCCCTATTTGGCCGTGCTGCCATATTTTTCTCCAGAACCCCCGCAAGGCAGTGCAAGGCGTTTATCGCGGCGGGGCTAAGCTCCCCATCTTTAGGCTCGGGCTTTTCTTTTTGCCAAATACCCGCCGAAACAAACAGCGTCCGGCCCCGCTCCCGGGCCTTGGCTGTTATAATCTCGTCAAAATAAGATGGCGCGTTATGTAACAGCGGCAGACTCGCGATAAGCTTATGAAGCCGTTGGCGGTTAGCCGGATTTACTATATCCAGCTCATCCCTGTCGCTAAGCAAAAAAACCCGGTCATAGGCCTCCGCCGACAAAGAAGGCAAAAACTCAAGTTCGGCCTCGCTCCGCGCCTCCGGCAAAAGCACTATCAAAGTCATTTTTACCGTCGTAAAGCCCTCCCGGAATAAATCCCTTATCCGCAGGCCGGTCTCATCCGCCTGCACCGCCGTAAGCCCTTCCGCAATGGCGTACACATTCACCCGCTTAATGCTCAGCCCGCTCTCCCCCGACTGAATCCGCGTCTTTACCCCGCGTACATCCTCCCCACTTGCGTAAAACAACCCGCCTGCCGGGTGCGTTTGTTCCGCCTCACGCAAAACCGCCTCCGCCGTATCCGGCTCGCCCCCCAGAAATACATACACTGTCGGATGCTTTATAACCTCGCCCACTAGAATCACTCCCGTCTCTATATGAATCCCAGAAAATAACGTCATTTATATTCATATATATACAAGTTGACAGGCGAAGATATGTTATAATTTTATGAGCTTGGAGCTGTTTGAGTAATGAAAAAGCGGATTCACGCTGCAATATGGGGTGTGTTTGTGGTATCCATTTTGTATATATATACGTTATTCAACTTCTCTCAATCGTTCAACAAGACCAGACTTACTGACAGTGCGGTATGTCAATTCCGGAACGATAGAGCAAATGATAACAATAACCACAAAGACAACCCCAACAGGCATAAACGGATAGATAAATTGCGGGTATTGAATAGGGTCTTGATTATGGATTAAGGCAAACAGTCCATATGATATGCCCGTACCCAAGGTCAAAGACAACCCAATAGTAACAAGCCAATAAATAGCCCCTTCCCACCTAAGCATACCGCCGGAACGGATATACATTGATAAATTATCTGGAAAAAATTTTGACCGTCCGGAATGGAAGCGATTAAAAAAAACCTTCGCCGCAGTGATGTGCTTTACATAAAAAGCATCGACCGGCTCGGCAGAGATTACGAAGAGATTCAAAATCAATGGCGCATTTTAACAAAAAATCGCGGCATAAATATATCCGTGATGGACGTGCCTCTACTGGACACCCGCAATGGCAGGGAATTGGTTGGTGTATTCATATCCGATATGGTTTTGCAGACTTTGTGTTATGTTGCGCAGACCGAAAGGGAAAATATACGCCAACGTCAGGCCGAGGGGATAAAGTCAGCAAAGATAAGAGGCGTTGCAGTTCGGTCGGCCTAAGAAGCAAGACCCGGAAAACATGCCCGACATACTGCGGCGATGGAGATACAAAGAAATCAGCTTGCAACAAGCCATGGAGGAATCAGGGCACAACAATCATGTAATTTTATACCGGCGATTGAAGGAATATAAAAAGGATGGCAAGTTGTAAACAGCGAATAATTTATGTTATGATGTGGACAGCGTAACCAAGGGTTGGCTTGTGCTTCACACTCCGAAAGGAGGTGAGGCTATGCTTGATTTTTCATTTAACGATTTGTATACGTTTCTGCTAACGGTGTTTGGTATGTATTTATCATATCGCGCCGGGCGCGTTAAGGATAAGCATGACAAGCAAAAATAGCCGCCCTGAGCAAGGATAAACGGCTATTTGGGTTGTACTCTAACCATTAAGTTGTGAAGCCAAGCCACGGTTACGGCTTATGAAGAATAGTCCACGTTAGCGCGTGGGCTATTTTTATTATATGCCAATTTCACAAAATATCAACCCTGCATTTAAATTTAATTTGCTTACCGCGCCGATACAGGGACTCTATCCTCAAAATTTGAATGACGATTAAAATTACAATTACACATAGGACATTTTTCACTTGGCATTTGCCCTTTCTCGCCAGAAATTACTATACTGCACGTATATTTACAACGTGGATATTTATTGCATCCATAAAAAGTCCCTTCAACACCCTGTCTTTTTATCAACACCCCGTCACAATATTTTGCAGGGCATTTTAATGATATTACTGGTTCCGTGTACACCCCTTTTAAGCCTTGCTAAACAGCAAGATTGCTTTCTTCGGATAAGCCAAGCAACCAATCAGTAGATACGCCGTAATATTTTGCAAATTTGCCTAATTGGTTGAGGTTTGGCTCACGTCAGCCCATTTCATAACGTGAAACCGTACCATTGGTTATGTTTAAACCCGAAGCTACCTGTTGCAAAGTTTCGCCTTTAATTTGCCGGGCCGTGCGGATGCGTTCCGCGAATACGTCACTATACATAGAATCACCACCGAAAATGCAATTAATTTGTAACATAGAAATCTTCCATTTTGGAAGATTTTGCTTTATGATGTCCTTGCGCGTCCACCATAGCACAAAATTTACAATATGTACAAGGTGTGTATTGCTACGCCAAAAAAACTCTTTCACTAATGATTTTTTCCACAAACTTTATCTTTTCTTACTAACGAAGGGGATGTCTTGCTTTTTTTCTTAGCAAGACATCCCCTTCTTGGTGTAAGCGCGAAACCAGATTCGAACTGGCGACCCTCGCCTTGGCAAGGCGCGTGTGTGAGCCGTAAAAAGTCCTCACATTTCGCGGGTTTGTGGAATGTACCACTTTCAACTTTGGCACCATTTTGGCACACGTTTTTCAATTCCATGTTTCCCACGCGAGTATCGTATCATAAAGGCGAGGGTCGCACAAGATATTTCTTTGTAAAATATTCATTCACCATCGCGGCCGCACGATCAAATGCCTCGTCCGACATTTTCCTATACCTATGCGCGACTCCCTTTGATTTATGACCCATAAAATAATCTTGCGCTTTTTCGTCCACCCCTGCCGCATAAAGGTCAGTGGAATAGGTGTGCCGAAGATAATGGGGGCTTACGTCATCGTCAAATGGCGACGTTTCGATTAGAATTTTATTACGATAGGTCTTTGCCCCGGCAGTAAGATGACATTGCCGTAAAAAAGAAGTCCACCACCATTTACAGGCTGTCTCGGTGGCTCGGCTTCCGTCAACTTTTGTAAATACATATGAATCACCCGACTTGCCGGCGCACTGCCTTTCCATGAATGGGAGCAGAATATCGGGAATGGGCACCTCGCGTATCCCAGCTCTAGTTTTGGGGTCTTTGACATTTCCCTTATTTGTGCGGTATCGGATGGCTTCTTGGATTGCTAACCGCTTCCGGGCAAAATCCACATTTGCTACCCTCAACCCTACGCACTCGCCTCGGCGCAAGCCACATAAAAGCATGGTCATCACATAGGCTCCCGCGAGATGTGATTGTGCAACATCCCACGCGGTGCGATACTCGGTTTCGATAAGTGGCCGCCGTTCTTCCTCTTCCAAATTGTCGGGCAAATCCAACTTGCGCGCCGGACTGCGTTCGATAATCCCCTCGGTTTCTGCGGCTTCAAACAGCTGGCGGATTGCAATGCGGATTTTTACCACAGTGCCGTACCCCTTGCCAGTACCATTGATAAGCTCCTGTAGGTGGGATGCCCTAACATCTTTTATAGGCATCGTCCCAATGGATGGGAATATATCCAGCTCCAGCTTTGCCTTGAAATGAGCCTTTAGCTCGTCGGACACATTGGCTTTGTACACGGTCAGCCAGCGTACTCCCCACTCATAAACCGTAACGTTACCTAAAGAAACACCACGAGCATGAAGCCGTTTCGCCTCCTCGACTTTGCGTTTAAATATTTTTAAATCTTTGTCGCGGACGATTACACGGTCGGGCTTTCCGTTGGGCTTTTTCCCGACTACAAATGTCTCCCGGTAATAGCCATCCTTGTTTCGCTTGTACTGCATCTTTCACCTACACATCCCGACCATAACTGCCTTTTACCCCGGCTTTTTTTGCCGCCCGTAAAATTGCCTTGTATGTGTCGTCGTCCATGTCAGCGACCGCCATTACGGTTTTAAGAGCGTCGTCGTAAGCCCGGAACTGCTGTTCTTCCAAGACGATAACCTTTCCACGGTCTTTGTAATTCACGCAGAGGATGCTTCCCCCGCGTACATCGTCAATCGCTCCGCTTATATTGGCTTCGAAATCGGTGTGGTTAATCGCTTTCATTTAATGCCTCCATCATTATTTTGTGTATGTTATAAAAATCTTACCATTTGAGTTAGTCCGGTGCTTTGGTTGTTTTGCAACTGTACAAAACCATTGGCATTGTAGAAATCCAGTAGCTTTTCGGCTGGCTCACACTCCAAAAATACAATGCGACTTCCGGCAATTGCACGGATTTCATATGCCAAATCAACTGCTGAAGAAAGAACGTCCGCGCCATGTAATCCTACGCCGTGTACGGCATCTTTACCAAGCTGGCCAATGAGGACAGCACTAACGGAATCCGCTTCTTTTGAGAAGCCGTCAATGTCTTTAATCATTCGCTTGGATACAGCGGGGGTAAAATTCAAAGTCTTAATGGCAATTGTGTAGTACGCCGCAATCACAATTTCACCCTGCAAAAGCGCATCATGACTCAACAAGAGATATGTACGAGATACATTTCTCTTGTCGAATTCCACAGCTTTTTCCTTGAGGAATGATTCAACATTGCTGTCCCGGCAAGCAAAGCCATTTATGGCAGCCGAAAGCCCTATTTGC
The DNA here is from genome assembly GCA_009788085.1 of Defluviitaleaceae bacterium. GTDB lineage: Bacteria > Bacillota > Clostridia > Lachnospirales > WQUN01 > WRAH01. The sequence goes on along the minus strand of WQSB01000001.1, from coordinate 55,764 downwards.
TCTGAGCCTGCGCCAATTTCTGCAAGCCTTCTCGAAATAGTCTTGATAGCTCATCGTCCTCCTTCCACTTCATGCCTTCCGGCACGACGGGCCGAGGATGCTTTGGGCCGTTCAATCCATCTACTAAGATTTTTGCCGCGTCATTGTCTATGGTTATTTTCTCGTAAAATGTTGAGGTTGCCATAAAATCACCCTTTCTGTTTTTATTATACGCCTGTGGTGACCATGCGAAACATGAGATTTTATCCTTGCAATTTTTTTATCCTTCGTTTGATTGGTAAATTTTTGTTCAACCTTGCGGCTTCGAGGTACATTTCCAGTGCAAGTCCTTTTTGCCCGTGATTGAAGCTACAATCTGCGAAGCGTTTTAGTGCAAGGGATATTTGGTAAGGTGAGAGCCTTTCTATGTGAAGCACCCGGTCAACAATGCCAAGTAGCTCCCACTCCATGTCAACAGTATATTTCTTTTCAAACTTGTCGAGCAGTTTTTCCATGTCAGCAAGAAGCACATACCCTTTATCTCGGTCGCTTCGGATTAGCTGTACTTCATCATGAGATAATCCTCGCGCCATTTTTGCTAATCCAATCTATTTTCGATAAATTCTAACTACTTTCGATATTCTCATTGAATAGGCACTGCTTGTGTACTATTCTTTAACTGCCGCCTACCGTGCGACCGATAGCCTCTAGCTTTATTGGATATTCTCTACCAAACTTAGGACAATGGTAATTGTTTCCAGTAATATATTGCCAGTAAATGGAAATGGCATATATTCGACGGCTCGGACAAAGGAGGCTCATATGCACATACAACAAAAGGTAAAATACGAAACACCCGAAGCCGATTATGAAATGGCATTGTCGATTACATTGAGGTCTGCAAGCGAAGCTGCAGACATTCGTAATCGAAAAATTATCGGCTCGGTCATTCAAACCTTGCGCGACAGAGGATTTAACGAAAATGAAATCCCCGGAATTATGGAACGTTTATTATTCCGATATGCTGTCGAACAACAGCTTGGGTGCGAAATATTTTAAGCCCCAAACTCTGAAGCAAATTCCATGAGGCGTTTCTGGAAATTGTCTGGGACATCCTCACCAGGTTTTATTACCCCCAATTCAACTGCAACTTTTTCTGCGGCGGCGATTTGATTATCGTCGCTTTTTTTCCCTTCTATATAAAAGATATAATCATTTATTGCAGTTTCTATCTCATCAATTCTATTTTCAAAATCAAGATAAGAAGGTCCAGCTATTTCTTTTCTATAAAAGTTAAACAAGAACTTTAACTGTTTCTTTGATGGTGGAACTTCAAAATTCGATACGCTCCATTCGTGCAAAAGTTCTCTCGTTACATCTGCATCGAAAAATATGTTATCAGCTACTTTTTTCTTTTCGTTGTCAGATTCATCGTAATTCATTACCTCAAATGGATTTTCACCACGCATACCAGATTTTTTCAAGCAGGTAAACATCCATGCAAGTTTTTTCAGAAACTCTCTTGCGTTCGCATCTATACATACTGCTCCGTTTACCCAGGCTTGCACAACCGGACCTTCTCCGCTCAACAGCCATAATGGAGAAATGCCTAAAAATTCGCAAATGGGAAGAATTTTGTCTGATGCAGGAATTTTGCCATCCTTGCACCATCCCGAAATTGTGCTTTGCTTTGTCTCAAGGTGTTTAGCTAAAGAAGCTGGGGATTTTCCAGACAACTCAAACGCAAGCAGTATGCGATTTCCGATAGCCATTAAGCACCTCCAAAAAATAAATTAACAAAATACTCAAAAGGGTATTGACAACTTCCCAATAGGGAAGTTACAATGTCAACCATAGCAACCACGCACACCAAAACCACCCGCACCATAACCGCCAAAGGAGGCCAACCCCATGACCTTAACAATCAAAGCCAGCTGGATTAAAGAAACCCGCGAAGGCAGAAACGACAATTGGAACTACGATTACAAAGAACTACTTTTAAACGAAAACCCGGCTCACATCTCCTGCCTGCGCATTCCTGTAAACGCTCTCGGCATCAAGGCGATTGAGTATAACGCCGACCACGGCATCACCAACGAGTACACACAGGTCTACATTGATAACGACGACAGCGGAGCCGGTTATTTGCACCACCGCACAACGACCCTCTTTGATATTCGCTATACCTCCGCAGATCACGCCGACCATTTGGCAGAACAAGTGAGTGGTTTAACTGCTCTACACAAGGATGCCATGGACGAAGTTAAGCGGTTAGAAAAAATGTATGACCCTTATTGCATCGAAAACCGCAATCTTAAAGCCACCACCAATGCCCAATCACAGGAAATTATCCTCTTAAAAGCCAAGCTATACGACCTCATAACCGCCGGGGCTTAATCGCCCCGGTCGCCCCCAAAAGGAAGGAGCATTGCCATGAAATCCTACATCTTGGTCAGCGCAAAAACCCTGCGCCCTCTTTACATCAATGAGCATCCCTCGTCTTTTTCAAAGATAGCCGATGCGCGGGAAGCGGCCGTTCACTACAACAAATTCAGTGGGCTTTTCCACGGAAATGCCGTGATATGGCGAAACGGCACCCGCGAATATTTCCGCTAATTGTAATATAGCGGCCTTTTGGCCGTAGCCATGCAAGCCCCCCCTGCCTCCACGCGGCGCATGGCGGATAACGCTAAAGGGGAAGCGGAAACAACCACAACAACCACCAACACCATGTTACCACATTCCATGAATATTTCAATGAGAAAGGAGCAATTTCCATGTCAGTTTTGCAAGCTAGGCCGAAAGGAACGCCGACGGTAGCCTTGACACTTCGCATTGACGCGGAGGCACACAAGCGGCTTAGGCAATACGCGCTTTATTCTGAAAAGACGATGTCGCTGGCCGCCGATGAGTTAATTTTCAAGGCAACAGAGGAGCTTCATGGTGGCAAGCAGCATACAGGAGACGGGGGCCAGGTGGTTCGTAAATGACCCTTGCATCAAACCCCTATGTGAAGGCCGAGCTGGATAATCTTCAGCTCCAATTCGGACACAAGGCATTACTTACGCTGGACGATTACTGCACCCTGTTCAGCTGTAAGAGAGTAAAGGCCGCCCAGCACATGCGGAGGCGCGGAGTGCCACATAAAAAGGTCGGGCAGGACGTTTACATTCCCATACTTGACCTTGCCCTGTTCCTTGCTCAAAAGCAAGCCGCGCAGGAAGGGCGCGTCATAGCCGTGACCTCCCCAAAAGAAGCCAGCCGAAGCAAAGGTGGTTTTGCGCGAAAGGCTCACGAGACACAACTTGTAGGACGTAAGTAGCTTCGGGCTATGTACATTTTATAAGCAAAGGAGGCAATGCAACATGAACAAAAACTGCGAGAATCGCTACAAATTATGCAGGGAGACCGCAGGAATTACACAGGAACAGGCGGCGGAGCTTCTAAACGTTTCTGTGCGCCAGCTTTCGGATTATGAAAACGGCAAAGCAAAAGTGTCGGATGACACCGTGGAGCGCATGGCGCATCACTACAAAAGCCACTTGCTGGCATGGTGGCATTTGAAACACCACAGCGTACTTGGCAAATACCTGCCCGAAGTAATGCTAACTTCGACTGTTGGCGACATGGCTTTACAGGCCGGGTTTGCACAAGACGACCTTACGCCCACCATCGAATCTGCGCGTAATCTTGCTCGGTTAATTATCAGCGGAGCTGAATGGTGCGCTGATAAAAAAGGCGAACTAAGTCAGACTGTCGCGGCGTGGGACCAAGTAAGGGCGCAGTTGTTGTCAGCCACTATTTTTGCCAAGCAAATTATCGACGGCTGAAAGGAGGAGGAAATGCAAGCAATTGATGACCTGCTGGAGCAGATTAAAAACCTCATGGCTGTACAGGCGCGAATGAAGGCCGCTAATAAACACTACCGCAAGAACGGCACCATGAAGGGCTTTGAAGGCAGAGAGGATTGGCTACCCACAAGTTGGGATGCCGGGATTAAGTATGACGGCCGCAAAGTGCCATACCCGCCGTCGAAGTTAGCAAAAAACGGCGCAGCCATCCGCCGGCTAAAACCCAAATTACAGAAGCTCCAAGACCAGCAAATGGAAGGGAGTGGAGAATATGCTTACGCTTAAGGAAATAACCGGGAAACGCCTCGACAGGCTGTCAATAAAAGACCTCGTCGAGTTATGTAAAAGACACTGTGTTTACGCAGTAGTCAACGCCGGCACCTTAATTGGTTTTTTGCCGGAACAATACGAAGGGAGTGCTTGAATTGGATTTTGGCATCAAGTTGAAATGTCCTTACTGCGGCATTGAACAAAGCCACACTATAGAAGGTGGCCGCTGGAACAGCGAGGTCGTCACATGCTCTGCAGAAGATGATGACATGTTCAAAGACAATGGTTGTAAAAGGGAATTTGTGCTTCGCTGGAAACTGGAGCCCATTTTCACCGTTCACGCCATCGAAGGCGAGAACACAAAAAAACAAGCCGCGCACGATGGGGATCGGTGACCGCAGCTTGTGAAAGGGATTAACCTTCTGCTTTGCCCATTTTAACAGGCGCAGAGGCACTGTGCAAGTTTTATACAAAAAAATCTAGGAGGTAAGCCATGCGTTTACTCACATTGCAACTGAGCANTTTTCAAGGCATACGCGATGCCCGGTTTGATTTCAACGGCGCGAACGCGGATGTATTTGGCGATAACGCCACCGGCAAGACCACGCTATTTAACGCCCTCACATGGTTATTGTTCGGCAAAGCAAGCACGGGGGCCAAGAATTTTACCCCCAAAACAAAGGGGCCGGACGGCGACTTGCATTATCTCGACCATGCTGTCGAGGGTAAATTTACGCTTGATGACGGGCAAATCCTCACGCTCCGCAAGGTTTACAAAGAGGATTATAAAACCAAGCGCGGGTCATCGCAGAAAGAATTTAACGGCCATATAACAGACCATTTTATCGACGGTGTTCCTGCAAAGGAAAAGGATTTCACCGTGGCCATCGAAGGTTTAATCGGTGTTGAGGCACATATCAAAATGCTGATGATGCCCGACTACTTCGCGGAAGCCATGCCTTGGGAAAAACGCCGCGAAATTCTGCTCGAAATGTGTGGCGATGTCACGGACGAGGATGTTATTTCCGGCAACCCGGAACTGACCGACTTGTTGGAATACCTAGCCATTCCCGGCGCGGTAAATAAGCGTTACACCGTGGATGAGTACAAGAAAATAGCGGCCGGAAAGCACACGGAAATTAACAAGGAGCTGAAGCTCATTCCGGCGCGCATTGACGAAGCCCATAGGGGCAAGCCCGATGTGGCTGGCCTTAATATCGGCCCAATCACCGCGAATATTGCTCTTGTCACAGGCCAAATCGAGGGAAAGGAGCGGGAGAAACAGGAAGTGCTTTCCGGCGACAACGCATCAGAAAATATCCGAAAGGAAGTCTCTGCCCTGCAAACGCAAATTGCTGAAGCCCGCGCCGCCTATTCCACGGAAAACGCCAAAGCAAATGAGGCTGCCCTTGCGGAAGTTAGCCGTCTCAAGACCGAGGCCAGCGATATTCGGAACGACCTCAATACTAAGAAAAACGACCTCACCGCCAAGAAGCGCGAACTGGCCAGCCTCAACACCATGCGTGAAAAGGTCACGACATCTTGGCAAAAGGTGAATGCCGAAGCATGGCAGGGTGACGAAACTTGCCCCACCTGCCAGCGGCCACTCCCCGAGGAGGAGGTCGAACGGGCAAAAGAGGAATTCAACCTCAACAAGTCTAATCGCATGGAGGCCATTGTTGCTGAGGGCAGAAACACCTGTAGCGCAGAAATGGTTGCCGAGGTAGAGGCGGCTATAGCCGCGTTCGATGCGGAAATCCCCGGCATGGAAGCACGCCTTCAAGAATATGAACAGCACATTGCGGAAGCCGAGAAGAAAATCAAGGAAGCGGCACCGTTTGACACCACCGAGGCATATACCTCCGCAATGGCACAAATAAACGAGTTAAACAGCGGCGCATCGAAAACCAGCTCCAAAACCACAAACCAAATCAACCTCATTAATACACAAATTACCGAACTGCGGACGCGCTTAGAGGGCTTACATTCCGACAAATCCAAGCTCGACCTCGCCGCCAAGCAACAAAAGCGCGTGGATGAACTTGCCAACGACGAAAAGCGGCTGTCTGCCGAACACGAATACCTCCAGCGCGGTGTATTCCTTTGCGAAGAATTTATCAAGGCAAAGGTATCCATGCTAACCGACAAAATTAACGGCAAATTTGCCACCGTGCGCTTCCGGCTCTTCATTGAGCAAATCAACGGCGGCATCAAAGAGGATTGCGAAGTCATGGTGCCTGGCGAAGAAAAAATGGTGCCCTACACCTACGCCAACAACGCCGCCCGGATAAATGCAGGGCTTGAAATTATTAACGCCCTCGCCCAGCACTGGGGTATATCCGTGCCGGTGTTCGTGGATAACGCCGAAGGTGTGACCCGGCTTCAGCACATCGAAGGCCAGCTCATCCGGTTGGTAGTCAGCGCGGCCGACCCCACACTCAGAATGGAGGTACACGCATGAAAGAAATTGTATCTGTGAAATTCCAAAGCAAGAACAACAAGCAGGAGTTTTCCGGCAGGGAGTACAGCTACTTTGCCGAAATTGACCTGCAGGTGGGCGACATCGTATCTGCCCCGGTGAAAAATGGCTACAGCATAGGCAAGGTCACGAAGGCGAACGTATCGCCACAATCGGTTGGATGTTCCCTGTCTCTGCTCAAAACAATCCACTCCCTCGCGGAGCTGGACCCGGAGCCGAGTGGCGACCGCCAGCAAACTATAACCGATGCGGCAGGGGCCACCCCTGCCCCGGCATTCTAAGAAAGGTGGAAATGCAATGACTGAACAAAACCAAGCACCGCCCACCACTCCTCCCGAACAACCCCCTGCAGAGGTAAAGCCTACTCAAAGTGAGCGGTTTACCGCAATGGTCATGAAGGAGTTTAACGGAAAGCTGGCCGGGGGTCTGCAAATTACGGACTTCCAGCGACAGCTCATTCAAGGTTATTTCATAGCCACAGACCGGGCTTTGAAAATGGCCGAGGAAAACCGCGTCGCTAAAAATAAGTCCAACAGCGACCACAGCTACGACAATCCGCTGGCTTGCACATGGGAAAACGTGAATGCCCTTGACCTTGCGCTGGATGTCGTCCACTACGCTCGGATGGGACTGGATATGATGCAGGATAACCACCTGTTCCCCATCCCCTACCGCAACAAAAAAACCAGCAAATACGATGTCACTCTCATGCCCGGATACAACGGCATTCAGTATATTGCCGAAAAATACGCCGTCGAAAAACCGCTGGCGGTCACCGTGGAGCTGGTTTACTCCACCGACAAATTTAAACCCATTAAGAAAAACAGCACCAACAAGGTGGAGGCATACGAGTTTGAAATTACGAATGCCTTTGACCGGGGCGAAATCATCGGCGGGTTTGGTTACATCGAATACCCCGACCCTACCAAAAACAAGCTGGTGATGATGACCCGCGCCGACATCTTAAAGCGCAAGCCGGAATACGCCGCCGCCGAGTTTTGGGGTGGCAAGACCACAAAGTGGGAAAACAAGAAAAAAGTAGAGGTCGAAACGGATGGCTGGTTTGCCGAAATGTGCCTCAAGACCGTCAAGCGCGAGGTGTTCAGCGCGAAGCATATCCCCCGCGACCCGCAGAAGGTGGACGACAACTACCAATACATGCGGATGCGCGAAGCGCAGCTGGCCGACATGAATTCCCAAGCGGAAATCTACGAACACGCCAACACAATCACCCTGCCCGACGAGAACACCATCGACATGACACCCAATGACGATGACACGCCGGGTAGCAATGATGCGCCGCCACCTCCACCACCGCCACCGGCTGCCCCTAACTTCTGATGAAGGTCAAAGTGCTGGCTTCCAGTAGTGCCGGGAATTGCTACATCATTTCCGATGGCACGACCGAGCTTCTACTGGAGGCTGGCATACCCTTCGGGGAAATACAAAAAGGGTGCAATTTCCGGCTGACCAGCCTCGCCGGATGCCTAATCACCCATGAGCATAACGACCATGCCAAAGCCGGCGCGGAGCTAATGAAGCGCAGCGTGGATATTTACACCTCGCAAGGCACGGCAGATGCAAAAAAATGGAGCGGCCACCGGCTTCACCCCGTTAGGAACGGGGAGGCGTTCACCATCGGCACGTTTTCCATAATGCCCTTCGACCTTGTGCATGACTGCGCCGAGCCGCTGGGCTTCGTAATAACCTCGCTGGCCACCCGCGAAAAGCTCCTGTATGTGACGGACACCCATTATGTGCGTTACACCTTCGAGGGATTGACCCACATTATGACCGAGTGCAATTACGACCGCGAAATATTGATTGACCATGTAAGAACTGGGGAAGTCCAACCATTCCTAGCAAAACGCATCATGGAAAGCCACATGAGCCTTGATACCGTGCTGGATATGCTTCGGGCAAACGACCTAAGCCGCGTCCAGCAGATTTATCTCCTGCACATATCGGAGGGGAACAGCAACGCCGAGGCATTCAAGGAGCGCGTTCAACGGCTCACCGGGGCAGAGGTTTACGTCTGCATCTGAGCCTACTTATTGGGGGGAGTTATGTACAGAGAAATAACCGCAGAAGTGCATAAGGAATCCCCGGACGGCACTCACTTTTATGTCCTCGTCCCCAGGGAGAGCCTCACCGACGAAATGAAAAAGCTGTCTGACGACGGGAAGCTGGTCGGGGAGCTTCGCATCGATGACGGCCGCACCATCAGCTCAAAACAACGGAAAAAGGCATGGGCAACCCTGCACGACATTTCCCTTTGGAACGGCGATGACCGGGAAACAAACCACTGGTGGTTAAAGCACGAATTTATGACCGCCAAGAATGCAATGTATTTCTCGCTTTCCGACTGTAGCGTGACAGCGGCGCGGCACTATATTTCCTTTCTGCTGGACTTCTGCCTTGGGTGGGATGTTCCGCTGACCGAGCCGCTTGTTAACCGCACAGACGATATTAACGCCGCTATTTATTCCTCGCTGAAGCACCGCCGCTGTATCATCTGCGGCCTCGAAGGAGAGCAACACCATTGGGATGTTATAGGGATGGGAAGAAACCGCAAGACCTATGACGACAGTGGACACCGCAAGATTTGCCTTTGCCGAATACATCACGATGAAGCGCACACCATTGGCAGAGATACCTTCGCAGAAAAATATCATGTGTATGGCATTTTATACAACGAATAAAACGCAGACCACAACGGAACGGTGGTGATTGATTGAAATGGACCGTTAACAATGAACGCCTAACGGCTGAGATTTTAGCCTTTTACGACTGGCTCGAAACAAACTGTATGGGAACATCATGTATATGCCTATGGCTTGCCTTGATGCACACATGGCACAAGGCAGGATGTCCGGAAGAGTTTGCAGTAGCCATGTCAACCCTTGAGGGTAAAACAGGACTAAAAAAAGACGCTATTGGCGACGCACGAAACCGCCTTCAACAGCTCGGTCGCATTATTTGGCGGCAACGAAGTGGGAGGGCATCCGCAGTTTACTCCGTTGTGTCGTTTTATCCGACACAAATAATTAGCGACGGAATAACCGACGCAAACACCCGCACAAACCCCGCACAAGCACCCGCACAAAGTCCGCGCAACCCAACTTGTGACGGAATAAACGCCACAAACGAAGAAAACGGAAGTTTTGCGTCGGTTAAACCGCCTATTAGTAATAAGAGTAGTAGTAGTTACACAGATACGAGAGAGTTACTTAATCATCTTCTACCTCCTACTACTGATAATGTGCCGGAAATTCCGTCGCAAAACCCCGCACAAAATGCTTGTGACGGAATAACCGACGCAAACACCCGCACAAACCCCGCACAAACTGGATTTAGCCCCACGAGCCCGGTGAAGCATTACGAACGCCTATTTGGAATTATGCGCCCAATGGTGCTGGAGGAGCTTCGGGATTACCTAAACTGCGGAATTGCCGAGGATGTTATCTGCCTCGCAATGGATCGGAGCCACGAAAACGGTGCGGCAAATTGGAACTACGCCAAGAAAATCCTTGACCGCTGCGTGATGGAAAAGATTTTAAACATGGACGCTTTTCTTCGGGCAGAAGAACTGCACCGCATCAAGAAAGCGCAAAAACAAACCTATGGCGCGAGGAGTGGCACACCGCCCCCAAAGGTAGATGGCTTTGCCGAAAATGCCATGCGCGCCGTGGAGGAGGCGAGAAAATATGCCTCCAGCTGAAATAACCGCTTTGTCGGTGCCACAACAGGCTTTTTACGGGGAAATAATTGACCCGCAAAAAATACGGCAAATTTATCAATACGAGGCTCTCGTAACGGTTGAGCTGTTAAAGCTCCGCTACGCATTCCCGGTGCAATCACAAAGCGCATCAGTGGAAACCGCCACCAACACCGCAATGGTATGGGCAGAGGCTCTGATGGGAATAGAGCCGGAGATAATCCATGCGGCGGTCGCAAAATTTATTAAAGACGACCGTAAAGGTTTTTTTCCTTCACCGGGGCAGATTGTTGGCCTTGCTGAAAAAATTATTATTGAGCGAAAAAACCACGACCTACACCTTGCAAATATGCAACAAATGCTCGGCAATTTTGACCCCGGCGAGGAGTGTTGCGGAACGTGTGAAAATTCACACCCCGAGCTTGAGCAGTCAAAGTATCACAGTGGCATCCAAATCAAGTATCTCTACTGCGCATACGGCAACCCGAAGGTGCCGGCATATTTTCGGCGCAAGTGTGATAACTACAGAAACAAGGAGGATTAACCATGCTGCAGAACATCGAATTGGAGCGGATATTTCCGCATCCCAACAACCCGCGCTCGGACTTAGGGGATCTGTCTGAGCTGGCCGACAGCATCAAAGCAACAGGGGTTTTGCAAAATCTCACCGTGGTACCCAAAGACCCGGAACAGTACGCAAAACGCCTCGGTCAAAAGAAAAAATACGAAGGCGATTACACCGTCATCATTGGTCATCGCCGCTCCGCAGCCGCGAGGCAAGCCGGACTTACTGAGGTAATGTGTGCCGTCGTCGTAATGGATGAGTCTACGCAGGTGGCGACCATGTTGCTGGAAAACATGCAACGAAACGACCTAACCAAGTATGAACAGGCTCAAGGTATGCAGCTATTGCTGGACTACGGCGAAACAATCATGACCATATCCGACAAGACGGGCTTTTCACAGACCACCGTCCGTAGCCGGGTAAAACTCCTCGCCCTCGACAAAGAAAAATTTAAGGCCGCCGAGATGCGCGGCGCGACCATTGCGGATTATGCCGAGCTGGACAAAGTCAACGACCCCGATTTGAAAAACGAGGTACTGGATTCCATCGGTACACCCAATTTCAAGTGGACGCTAAAGACGGCCACGGACAAAGAAAAGAATGCCGAGAAGCGTGTGGAGCTTCTTGACTGGCTCAAAACCTTTGCCGTGGAAATCGAGGACGAGGACGATATTGGCGACAACTGCCGCATCCTTCGCTGGATGTATGTGGATACAGCGCGCACCCTTCCCACCGACCTTGACACAGTTAAATATTTCTTCCATGACGACGGAGGTCACATCAAACTACTCCGCGAAATCCCCGATACAGAAACTTCGGCCAGCAATGAAAAAGCCGAAGAGGAAGCGCGTCGTCGGTCTCGCAGCGACCAGCTCGATGCACTTGCGAATCGCGCCTATGAATTGCGCCGGAAGTTTGTTAAAGAATTTTCACCCAAAAACCACAGCTCCCAAGTCATGGCATTTATTGCACACTCAATTTTGCAAAAAAAGCATGTGTGGAATATTAAAAACGACTTCGCGCTGATGACTGGAATTATATTCAGCAAGGACGATTCCGAAAACGATGACGTTCTAATTGCCGGGAAAATAGCCGAAGCCCCGGAAAAGGCAATGTTCATCTCCGCCTATATAAACGGCATGGACGATGACGATTGGAGCTACCACGATTACAAGTGTGTCCACACGGAAAATGAGGAGCTTGACCGTATTTACGACTTCCTCATCAGCATCGGTTACGAAATGTCGGACGAGGAGCTGGCTCTGCGCAACGGTACCCACGAACTTCTGCTGGCCGAAGGCGAGGCGGCATGAGGGTAACGCCGGAACAATATCGCCAGCTCGTAAAGAAGGCCACCAAGCCGTCCAAGTATCGAAATATAAAAACCGAGGTTGATGGCATTAATTTCGACAGCCGGGCAGAGGCGCGGAGATATGGTGAATTAAAAATGCTCCGGCAAGCCGGGGAAATCAAGGGCTTCATGCTTCAGCCGTCATTTACTCTGCCCGGTGGCATCCGCTACCGACCCGACTTCATGGTCTGCGATATGGACGGCACGGTGTGGGTCGAGGACGTGAAGGGCATGGAAACAAAGGAATTCAAAATCAAGAAAAAGCTGTGGGAGGCACAATATCCGTGGCTCGAACTACGGCTCATAAAAAATTAGGAGGACACTATGAACACTGTAAAAATGAACGACCAGCATGGCGGCACTGATTACATGGTGCGTATAAATAAGGCCACTTTGCACGAATTGAAATGCGCCGACAGCGATGCGCTTCACGATGCCTTTTTCGTAAACGGCCAAGAAGTGGAGGAGCTGTACATCGGAAAATACGCGGCCGCAATTTATAACGACCGCGCCTACAGCTTGCCTTACCAAAAGGCGACCACGGAAATCACCTTCAAAGACGCGGCCGATGCTTGCGCCGCCAAAGGCCCTGGCTGGCACATGGCCACAAACGCGGAAATGGCACTGCTGGCATTAATTTGTCAAAGGCTCGGCAGCATTCCCCACGGCAATACCAACAACGGCAAATATCACGGCGACGAAACCGAGCGCGGACTTACCTATGATGACTGCGATATCCTCACTGGCTCCGGCCCGGTTACATGGTCACACGATCACACGGAGGACGGCGTGTATGACCTTTGCGGAAATATATTCGAAATGTGCGCCGGGCTAAAGCTGGTCAACGGCATCATCCATGTCATCCCCAATAACGATGCAGCGATAAATTCGGACGATGGGTGGGTGAGCCTCGGAGTAGGATTTGTATCGCGTGAGGGCAAGCTCGTACTCGTCCCCGCAGACCTCGTAAAGCGCGATTTCATAAGCGGCTGGTTTCATGAAATCACGGTTGACCCTGCTGTCGATGCTGAGGTGGTGTCGAGGCTGAAGGCCATTGGCATGGTGCCTGTATCGGATAAAAATGTCGGCCACGTTTGGCTGAATAACGAGGGCGAATGGCCGTTGAGCGTCGGTGGCCACTGGCACAATGGTGTTCACGCTGGGGCCCGCGCTGTCTCTTGCGACGCCTGGCCGTGGCTCGTGTCTACGTCTGTCGGCGTTCGCCTCGCTTTTGTAAAACTGAAATCTGCCTAACTGTGTGCTGCTCCCCTGCGCGGAAGCGCAGGGGCAATGGAAAGGAGCGCGTTATGAAAAATAAAATACCCGATTTGAAAAATTATCTTTACGCACAGCTGGAGAGGCTGGATGACGAAAGCATCACCGGCGACGAGCTGACTGCCGTAATCGAGCGCGGCCGGGCTATTGCAGATATATCCGCCCAAATAATCGCCAGCGAGAGCTTCCAGCTGAAGGTGATAAAAACCGCCCATGAAATGGGACACACGGTCAAAGCTCCTGCGTTACTGGGTCTTGTGGATGGAGGCAGTTAAAAGTGTATGGTCGCAAATATAGCGACGAGGAGCGTGAATTTCTAATCGCGCATATCCCCGGTCGGAGCTTCGAGACAACTGCTCAACTTTTCAATTCTGTGTTTTGTGTCAGTTATCCCGAAATGGGTGACGACCCACCCAGGCCGCCGATTTCCGCCGAGCAGGTTAAAGGATTCGCCGGACGCTACGGAGTGCAAACAGGGCGCGACACGAAATTCAAAAAGGGGCAGATTTCCCATAACAAAGGCAAATATGTCCGATACAGCCGGGAAACTGAATTCAAAAAAGGACATATGCCACACAACCATAAGCCCGTAGGGAGTACGCGCATCACGGTTGACGGTTACACGGAAGTGAAAATTGCCGAGCCGAAAAAATGGCGAATGCTCCACGTTCACATATGGGAGCAGGCCAACGGTGCCGTCCCCAAAGGCCACGTTTTAATCTTTGGGGATGGCAATCGGCAAAACATCACCCTTGATAATCTGCTCCTCGTCACCCGCGCACAGCTGGCACGGCTTAACCAGCAGAAGTTAATCGGTGCGACGGTGGAACTTACCAAGATAGGCATTCTCACAGCTGATTTGATTAGCAAGGTAAGCGAGAAGAAAAACAAGCTGAAAAAGCGGAGGGTGAAAAAATCTACATGAATGGAATAATCCGCGTTTTCCCCCGAAGAACGTCATACACCCCCGAAGATGAATATGCCTTTATCGGGTCGCCGCCGGATAAAAAATATTTAATCCCGGAACACAGGGAAGTCCACGTTTGTTGCGTGTTCACATGGGATAAAACGTTATGCGAGGAGCTGGCTCACAAATGGTGGCTCATCACAAACAAGCCTGTGAAGTTAGGCGCCCCGGCATACGGCTCTCCGGCAGATGATTTTATTCCCGGCATGTATATCAAGCCCAACATCGTGTTTACCACGAGGGGATGCAACAAAAATTGTGGCTTTTGCAGTGTGCCGCGTATCGAGGGGCGATTACGAGAACTTCCCATCCAACCCGGAAACGTGATACAGGACAACAATTTTTTGCAAGCCAGCCGAACGCACAAGGATAAAGTTTTCGCCATGCTTCGCTCACAAGCAGGGATTTGTTTCAAAGGTGGCCTTGCGGTTGAGCTGATAAATAGTCATTTCATCGACAATGTAACCAGCTTGCGGATTGACGAACTTTGGCTGGCCTGTGATTCAGATGATGCTCTGCCCGGTTTCAAGGCCGCCGCTGAAAAGCTCACAAAAGCTGGGTTTAACCGAGAAAAAATACGATGCTACGCACTCATCGGTGACGACATGGACAAAAACGAAGCGCGACTACAGGAAATTTACCATGCCGGCGCGATGCCCTTTGCAATGCTGAAGCGCGATTTCACAAAAACAAAAACTAGGTATGAGCCAGACTGGAATAAATTTGCGCGGCAATGGCAGCGGCCACCAGCGATAGAGGCGCATATGAAGCGCGGAACAAGTTATAAGGATTTTCAATATTACCTCGAGGAGGACATATATGGCAAAGCGAAATTGTAGACGCACCCCGGAGGAACGCGCCATCCATGACCGCGCTGTTACGCTCCGCAAAATGACTGACCGCCAGCTGGTGGAATATGCCGACCGAAAAACTGCGCCCCCAAAGCCGAGCGGCCCCACAGGTGAGCAAAACGTCGAGCGAATAATCCTTTCGCTTAAAACAACAAAGGGCATCGGCGCGGCCACGGTCGCCAAAGTGGAAGCGATTGTTAGGAGGTATTTGTGCGATGAATAAGACCGACATTGATTGGTGTGACAGAACTTGGAATCCTATCACCGGTTGTTATCACGATTGCGAGTATTGTTATGCAGATGAATTTCAAAGACGTTATCGTGGTTGCCTCCATGAGGGGCATCGCGCAAATGGGTGCTGTTACAACCCCCACGGTCGGCCGGGGGAATTAATTTTACAACCTGGGGATGAGGCATATATACACCCACTTGCTGATAAAAATTACCCCATTTTTGACTTGGAAGAGCCGTTACCTTTCAAAACAGAAAAAGGTGAGATTACGAAAGCCCCGTATCCATTCGGCTTTATCCCAACACTCCATCGCTATCGCCTTCGCAAGCCAACCACAATAAAAACCCCTCAGAATGTATTTGTTGGGAGCATGGCGGATGGCTTCGGAAGCTGGGTGCCGGATGAATGGATCGAGCAGGTGTTTAGGGCTTGCGAAGCCGCTCCCCAACATCGGTATTTGTTTCTTACAAAAAATGCCCAGCGATATGACTGCCTCAGCTATTTACTTGCAAAGGGCAAAAAACACGGAAATTGGTGGTTTGGTGTATCGGCAACCAATCAAGATTCATTCGACAAGCAAGCTGATGGACTTGATTTTTATGCGCAACCATGCAATGCGTTTGTGTCGCTAGAGCCATTGCACGGACCCATCGAATTAGACGGTCTTGGCAATCCACATGGGATACGTTGGGTAATCGTCGGCGCGGAAACCGGACGAAACCCCATCACGACTCCAAAGCCGGAATGGGTATATGCCATTGTAGATGCTTGCAAGGCCGCTGGGGTACCCGTGTTCTTAAAAGATAACTTACAAAAATATGTACGCGCTGAATATATAGATGCGCACAAGCAATGCCCGTGGAAGGTGTGATGTGAAAGAAATAATACTTAGGTGGCCGCGCAACTGGATTATCGCAATGGTGGCGACAATGGCTTTCGTGTGGGCAGTGATTGCACTGCAGGGGCTTGTGCATATGGCGCGGATGACTGCCAGCGCAGGGGGTGAGCCTGTAATAACCGCCTCGGCAGTCCTCACGGCAGAACATACCAGCCCAGCCTATGACCCAGCACCTCCTGCAGAGGAGCTGGTGCCGGAAGCCACGGTGGGAGCATACGAGCCGATGGTCGCGCTTGATGCGGAAATAGAGCATGAGCCTCTACCCTCGGACTTCCCCGTGCCGCCTAGCGACAACCTCGCCATCGTGTGGAATTTCTTTCGGGGGCATGGATTTTCGCCGGAGGCCACCGCCGCCATCATCGGCAATTTACAAATCGAATCGCACGATAACATTAACCCGTCCGCCGTTGGTGACGAGGGTGCATCCCGTGGCATAGCCCAATGGAATCGTGACCGCCTTGTAAATTTGCAAAATCACGCACACCAACATGGGCGCGACTGGCTCAGTATCGATGCACAACTGGAATTTATGCTTCATGAGCTGATGACCGGGCAGAACGTCCAATGGTGGCGAACGACTGCCGAAACAGGCAAAGCCGGGGTGGAGTGCTTCATATATGCCGTGTGTGTGGTGGCCGCTACCGTGGCACTTAGCCAAGCATTCCATCGCCCAGGCATCCCCCATATGGGTGAGAGTGGTGGCACGGTGCGCGGTCGCATACCACGGGCAGAAGCCGCATTGGAGCGTTTTTATGTAGAGTTTATTGGAGGGAATGGTTATGCCGCCGATTGGAGTTATTAAGTTGGAAAACGGTACAAAATTAAAACCATGCCCCTTTTGTGGAGGTCCAGCATGTTGGTGGAATCACGGGCGACTAAAGTGGTTTTGTGGATGCATGGATTGCAAAATATTTTCTCAATATGACGGCGATAGACGCGTGTTGGCTGAAGCATGGAATAAACGAAAGGGGATAAAGAAATGAGCCTTTACTGTGTTTATCCTCGGAATGGAGACTGGTGCTGCTTTGTATTCGCAGAAACGAGAAATAGAGCCCGCGCTTTACTGGTCGGGTATTTCGATGACGAAGACGGGTATATCGACTTCGGAGCGCGTTGCGTGAAAAAAGGAGTTAATGGTAGCGAAGAAATCTGTGACGTGGATTGTGGCCGCCTCGCAAGTTTAGGCGTTCAATATGTGAATGAGGAGGTGTAGGTATCGTGCATGTGGTTTCATTTGGAGGAGGAACAAACAGCGCAGCAATGATAATTGGTATGTACAAAAAAAATATTCCGATTGATCTCATCTTGTTTGCAGACACGGGGAGTGAAATGCCCTATACCTACGAGTTTATTGAGGTATTCAATTCATGGCTTTGTGAGCGCGGGCTTCCGTTGATAACCCCGGTTGGTCATTACACAAAAGACGGAAAACGTCTCACCCTTGAAGATGAATGCTTACGCTCTAATACCCTGCCATCCATCGCATATGGATATAAAAAATGTTCGCACAAGCACAAAATCAGCCCACAGGATAAATATTGCAATAATCATATCAGATGTAAAAAGATTTGGGCAAGTGGCGAAAGGGTCCACAAGTACATTGGGTATGACTACGGGGAAGCGAGGAGGGTAAATCACGCGATTCCGCATGATGAGGTTAATAAAAAATACATCGTGCATTATCCGCTGTTTGATTGGGGATGGTCGCGGGATGAATGCGCCGAGGTCATAATGGATGAAGGGATTATGCTCCCCGGAAAATCAAGTTGTTTCTTTTGCCCGTCCATGAAAAAACATGAAATTAAACAGCTTTGGCATCAATACCCGGAACTATTTAACAGAGCCGTCGAAATTGAGCGAAAAGCCGCGCCAACGCTTATCACTGTCAAGGGATTGGGCAGAAAATGGTCATGGGAGGATTTTTATAAAGCTACGAATATGCAGATGACATTGTTTGACTTTGAAGATGCCCCCGGTGGGTGCATTTGTGGAGCCCCTTGTGGATGCTACGACGGTTAGTTTATGAATGGAGGCAGTAATGGACAAAAAGAGAATTGATGATATCCGAGCAAGAGCTGATGCCGCGTCACCGGGGCCGTGGGTGTATTTTCATAAACGAAAGTATGAAGAACATCACGTAGGCGTACCCTCGGCGCAAGTTAAGCCATTCAGTAAGATTGCTTTATTCTCGGATGGGTGTCCAACAGGGAGCGCAGATGCTGAATTTATAGCCCATGCACGGCAAGACGTACCTTACTTGCTGGATATTATTGCAGGGATGCGGCTCTGCTTGCTGGGCCAGTGCCAATATTGCGTAAACGCCAAAGATGACGAGGGTAATTCCTGTGGCCGGCCCGACTGCCCTGATGGTGACTATTGGGAGCTTCACCCCGGTTACCTTTACGCAAAATAAAACAGCCCCTCCCGGAAACCGAAAAGGAAGCTGCACAAGTAAAGCCTCGACACCTTTATTTTAGCAGACCTACCACAAAATGCAAGTGGGGATTTCGGGAGGGATTGGCGTGTCAAAAAAAGAGAAAACCATCAAATTAGACGATGCATCCATGAAAACAATCGTCGCAGCGGTCATGGACGAGGTGCGTAAAAAAGAAACTGCCGATTTCAAGTTTCGGCAAAAACGACTGAGGGCAAACACAAAACGCTTGCTCAATAATTACCGCGCCTTGAAAGACCACTGCGAGATGGCTATTTATAATGCCGACACCCTCGAAGAAGATGGCGGTTACACCTTCGCGGAAATTATCGACATGATAAACGGCAGTGGCGGCTCCAGCTTCCGAATAGAGAGTATCCGGCAAAGTACCGTGCGGACGCGGATTATTATAGACCATATCGACACCATGATAGGTTTATACAAATCCTACTGCGACGCTTCTCTAAAAGAAGAAGATGCGCGCCGATATCGGGTAATATTTCATCTGTTTATATCGGAAACCGCTCGTACCCATGCCGAAATTGCCGAGGATGAATACGTCACAACTAGCACGATTTACAGGGATGTTGATGCGGCGGCAGAACACCTAACCGCCCTAATATTCGGCATTGACGGTCTTAATCGCACCGCAAAATAGCCATGCGAAAAAGATGCGAATGACACGCTAAAGCAAATGTGGTAAACTGATAACGTGAAAAAATTAACGAACTGCCCGCGCCCCTACGGTCGCGGGTTTTTTATTCCCACAAAGGCGGCGTAGACCCTACCACTGCATCGCCCTTCTAATTACAAGAAGGAGCAGATTACATGAATGGTAGGGAAATGACCGGGCGCATGGAGCGGGTAGCTGTTGAGAGGCTAATCCCCTATGCGCGAAATGCCCGGACGCACAGCGACGAGCAGATAAACCAGCTCCGCGCCAGCTTGCGGGAATTTGGCTTCGTAAACCCCGTCCTCGTAGACCGGGATTACAACATCATCGCTGGCCACGGCCGGGTGGTCGCAGCACGGGCCGAAAATTTGACCGAAGTGCCGTGCGTTTTCGTGGAGCATCTTACCGAAACGCAGAAAAAGGCGTATGTGCTGGCAGACAATCGGCTGGCCTTGAGTGCCGGCTGGGATGAACAGATGCTGGCTTTGGAAATCGAGGAGCTGAAGTCCCTGGACTTCGATATTGACCTCATGGGCTTCGATGTTGACGAACTCAACAAGTTATTTGCCGAAGCTGATGGGGGCGACCCCGGAGTCCAAGAGGACGACTTCGATGCAGATGCAGCCGCCGCAGAAATTGAAACGCCTATCTCGCAGCGCGGCGACATATGGTATCTTGGCCGCCACCGTCTTATGTGTGGCGACAGCACTTCTTCCGATGAGGTAAAGACCCTCATGGACGGCACGATTGCCCGGTGCGTATTCACCGACCCGCCGTGGAATGTGGATTATGGCTCAGATGCCAAGCACCCCAGCTGGAAGCCCCGGCAAATAATGAACGACAAAATGAGTACCGACGACTTCGGTGCTTTTTTATTGGCAGCATTTAACGCAATGGCTACCGTTTCCGAGCCCGGTTGTATGACCTACGTCGTGATGAGTGCGCAGGAGTGGGGCAATATTATGAACGCCATGCGCCAAGCCGGGTACCATTGGAGTAGCACAATCATATGGGCAAAAGACAGCCTCGTCCTTTCTCGGAAGGATTATCATACGCAGTATGAGCCGTTATGGTACGGCTGGCGCGAAGGCAAACGGCTCTACCCGCTGGCGGATAGGAAGCAATCCGACCTGTGGCAAATTCCGCGCCCCAAAGTTTCCCCGGAACACCCCACCATGAAGCCCGTGGCTCTCGTCGGCAAAGCCCTGTTAAACAGCTCCCGGCACGACGATGTGGTGTTGGACCCATTTGGGGGCTCGGGTACCACAATAATCGCCGCCGAGCAAACCGGGCGCGATGCCCGGTTGATGGAACTTGACCCGAAATATTGCGACGTTATTGTCCGCCGGTATATTGAACTGACGAACACCCCCGACCGCGTTTCCCTGCAACGGGGAGGCCAAACTACCCCGTACCGTGAAATTGATTGTTTACATGCGACAATTACTACCCCTAATCCTCCTTGATGTTTGGTAGGTATTAAGCCCCGAAATCGCTTGCTATTATCGGCGGTCCGAGTGATTAATGTGTTCACCAAACGGGCCGCAGAGCCCCAAAAACAGGAGGTAATACCATGACAATCAATTACAACCTTTCCGGCGCGGAGCGCAAAAACTTAGTAGCAACCATCAGCGAAGAGCTGAACACCAAAGCTAAGTACCTCGGAGCCCCATCCTTTGCCTACCAAGTAGGCGAATACACCATCGGCAAGACAGGCGTACTCACCGGGCCGAATAACGAGGCACTTGCCGGCATCCTCGAAAGCGAGTTTACTGCGGTCAGCGCAGAATACGACGAGCTGGCCCCGGAGGAAGATGAAGCCCCCGATGCAACAGCGGCCGCCACCGTCGAAGCCTCAGCCGTCACCAGCGAGGATGCCGACCAGCTCACCATCGAAATGCCCCTCGCAGGCTTCACCCCGGAAACCCTCGACAACCTTTGCAAGCTGGTAACCGCAAAGGAGGCACTGCTCAAGGCCGCGCTCGATACGGAGGAGCTGCCCATACAGGTGATAGATGATAAAGTGCGCTTCCCCTGGTTTAACGAAACAACCTCCGAGGAAGCCGAAGCCTACGCCACACTCATAAGCCACCTCTGCGCGACCGCCAAAGCCAAGAAGCGTGTCACCGCCAAAGCGAAACCCATAGAGGGGTCACCAAAATACGCCTTCCGCTGCTTCCTGCTTTCCCTCGGCATCATAGGGGTCGAGCATAAGGTTTCGCGCCGGGTGCTTCTTTCCAAGCTGGAGGGCAATAGCAGCTGGAAGAACGGAGCCCCGCCCAAAGACGAAACCCCGGGAGCCATAAGCGCATAAAAACACCAACCACACGCAAGCCGGCCGCTCCCACGGTCGGCTTGTTTCATGTCACAAAATCGGGCGCGGTACCGCCCCAAAGATTGTATAGTAATAAGCCCGAATTTGCCCCTAATTAACTTGCTAATAATCCCCTTCTAAGTGATTAATGTGCCAGCGGAAACGCACAAACAATCCCCTAGGAGGACACGAAAATGAAAAACTACGACCATTTTAAAGTTCTAATCAAACGCAACGGCCCCAAAAAACAAATATCCTTGTACTTGGAGGATATAACGCTGGCACAGATTGATAAAGTGGTAAGCATTTTTTCAGCCATCGGAAATTCAAAATTCACGCGTAATGCATTAATTCAAGAAGCGGTTAGCAAGTTTATTTCCGAGGCTGATATTTATTTAAAGGATACGCACGGTGCCGATATGAATGCACTTATAAAAGAAATGGGTGTTAATCCGAAAGCCAATTAAGATGGAGGGCGCGAAAATGAAAAACAACGACCAAGCTCTGGCAGCATTTATGGATAAGATAGCCGAGGCCACGGAACGCCTCGCAGAACTTAAAAACTACGTGGACGACCACATGGGAGAAAGCCCGGAAGATATAAACTGGGGTCATGTAGGAAGCGCGGAATACATGGTCAGCAAATTGACCGAACTCACCGACTGGGCTTTCCAGCGCGGCGAATACGAAAAATAAAACCAAACGCAATCCGAGCAGACCCCCGCGAGGGGGTTTTTCTCGTGCCATATAAAAAGTGGGGTGAGGAGTGATGCCACGACCACGGAGCGAGTGGAGTATCGAAGCCGAACGTCGGTATCACGCCGGGGAAAAGCTGACCGATATTGCCAAAGCAATGGGCAAACCCGAAGGCACCGTGCGCCGCTGTAAGGCAGAGCAGGGCTGGGGGGTCAAAAAAAAAGTAACCGAACGCTCGGAAACAATAACCGAACGCTCGGAAATCCCACAAGGGAAAAGGGCAACCACCCGGAAGCCCATCAAAAATAATCCTACAACTAATGCCTCGGAAAATGACGGCGCGGCGGCGGCCTCTCGCCCCTCTGTGTCGGCAGTGCCGAAAACCAACACGCAACACCCAAAAGCCCGACCCGGAAACAAAAACGCCGTGGGCAATTCCGGCGGCAATGGGGGGCCACCAGGCAACAAAAAAGCCGTCACCACGGGGGAATATGAAACGCTCCGGTATGGCGACCTCACGGACGAGGAGCGCGCCCTGCTGTATGAGCCATTGGATATTGTTGGCGAAATGGAGCAGACCCTTTTGTTTGAGCGCGTTCGTATTCGACGAATGAATCAGCGCGTAATGGCAGCCGAAACCGCCCCCAGCGGTATGGTGGTTGATAATGTGATAAAGGTGCAAGGGCTGGGCGTAGGGAAAATGCCAGTCGGCACTCAAACCACGGCTGATGCTGGTGTCAATCGTGCCGACCGTTTCGACAATTCTCTTACTCGCGTTCTGACTGGTGTCCGCAAGGGAATGGCGGAGCTGCATAAAATGAAATCTACCAACGCAGATTCTGAGCTGGTAGATGATTGGCTGGGGGGCTTTGCCGATGACGAGGCGTGAGAAGTTTTCCGCAAAACGCCGCATATGGCGTAAAGACCCGGTTTTGTTCGCCCAAGAGGTGTGTAATTTCCAGCCGGACGAGTGGCAACGGCAAGTATTACGCGACCTTGCCGAATACCCGCGCATTAGCGTCCGCTCCGGGCAGGGTGTTGGTAAAACGAGCATAGAGGCCGTGGCGTTGTTATGGTTTCTCGCGTGTTTCAAATATGCGCGTGTGGTAGCGACCGCTCCTACGCTTCAGCAACTTCGTGATGTGCTTTGGGCTGAGGTGTCGAAGTGGCAATCCAAAAGCCCTCTACTCAAACGCATATTGAAATGGACGAAAACACGGCTAAGTGTGGTCGGGGAAGAGGAACGCTGGTTTGCTGTAGCACGGACGGCCACCAAGCCGGAAAACATGCAGGGCTTTCACGAAGATTACATGCTATTCCTTGTTGACGAGGCTTCCGGAGTAGCAGACGCAATTATGGAAGCCATACAAGGTACGCTGTCCGGCCCAAATAACAAACTGGCTATGTTCGGAAATCCTACCAAGACCAGCGGCACATTTTATAACAGCTTTCACGCTGACTGCACCCGGTATCGCTGTCATAAAGTATCGTCGCTCGACAGTCCCCGCACAAATAAGGAAAATATTGATTTCCTTATCGCCAAATATGGCGAGGAGTCCAATGTGGTGCGCGTTCGTGTTTATGGGGAATTTCCTATAGCGGATGAAGATGCCTTTATCACGCTGACTATGGCAGAGATGGCAATGCACACGGAAATTGACTTTAGCGGGAGCATCACCTTCGGGGTGGATGTCGCCCGTTATGGTGATGATAAAACGGTTATTGCAATGCGCGAGGGGAACGCCCTCACCATACCTGTGGTTAGACACGGACAAAATCTTATGCAGACTGTGGGTGACATTGTGAAGCTGTATCGGGAAACAATGGCCGCCCGGCCGGAATATCGAGGGCGCATAACCGTCAACATCGACGACACCGGGCTTGGCGGTGGCGTGACTGACCGCCTGGACGAGGTTAGGGTCGAAGAGAAGCTGGGACGCATGGACATTATTCCCATTAACTTTGGGGGCAGCATCCCCAATAAGAACGCCGCAGAAAATTACGCAAATATGGGGACATGGCTATGGGCAAAGATGCGGGACGACATTATGGAAGGTGCGCTGGCTTTTCCCAACGATACGGAGCTGGTGGCGCAGTTGTCAACGCGCAAGTATAGCCTCAACAGCAGAGGGAAAATCATCTTGGAAGATAAAAAAACGATGAAAAAGCGCGGTTTACCGTCCCCGGATAGAGCGGATGCGGTGGGGTTGGCCTGTTATGTAGATACAACAAAACGCGCCCAACAGTTGGGCAACGCCAGCAGTAGTTTGATAAAAGAAAGCCAGTGGAGGTAGCTCATGGAAAAATCAAGAAGCAGTGCATTTAACGAAATCGGACGCTTAGGGCAGTATCGCTTTGGCTCCGGCGGCATGGGCTCCGGCATTTTCTATGAGGAATTCCTAAAGGAGCTACACGGTAGGCGCGGGGTCGAGGTCTACAAAGAGATGTCCGAAAATGACGACATCATCGGCGCGGTGCTTTTTGCCATTGAAATGCTCATGCGGCAAGTGGAATGGACGGTCAAGGAAGCGGGCAATACCGCTGCTGACAAGGCCGCCGCAGAATTTATATATTCCTGTATGCACGACATGGAGGATGCGTGGACGGACTTCATATCTGAAGTGCTGTCGTTCATCGTGTTTGGTTGGAGCCTTCACGAAATTGTATATAAGCGACGCATGGGCGCAACCGGAAATATCAATACGCGCAGTAATCACGATGACGGGCTTATCGGCTGGCGCAAGCTCCCCATCCGAAGCCAGGACACTCTTTGGGAATGGCAATATGACGACCGTGACACCTTGCTTGGCATGGTGCAGATGGCCCCGCCCCATTTCCAGATGACGACAATTCCTATGGAAAAAGCATTGCATTTCAAAACCCGAAGCCGAAAAGCTAATCCCGAAGGCCGTAGCCTGTTACGAAATGCTTATCAGGACTGGTATTTTAAGCGGCGTGTGAGGGAATATGAGGGCATTGGTGTAGAGCGCGACCTTGCGGGTTTGCCTTTTATCCAGCCTCCCGAAGGCACCGCTTTATACGATTACGAGACTATGACCCCCACACCGGCACTGCTGGAGGCCGAGCGCATCGTGCAAAGTGTGAGGCGTGACGAACGGGAGGGTCTGGTGCTTCCCCACGGCTGGACGTTTGAACTCGTCAACAGTGGCGGCAATCGCCAATTCAACACCAACGATATTATTCAACGGTACGATAATCGCATCGCTATGACCCTGCTGGCTGATTTTATTCTGCTGGGACATGAAAAGGTGGGGAGCTTCGCACTGTCCAACGACAAGACACAGCTCTTTGGCGTGGCGATGGGAACGTACCTTGAGATGATTTGCCAAGTGTTTAACAAACAAGCCATTCCGCGCCTTATTCGGATGAACGGCGATGCCTTTCGTGGCATAACTGCGTATCCGGAGCTGATAAACGGCGAAATCGAATCCCATAACCTCAAAGAATTTGGGGACTTCATAAAGAGTATGGTGCTAAGCGGTGTGCTTACGCCGGATGAGGACTTGGAGGATCATGTTCGCATGGTAGCCAATTTGCCCGAACGCGACCCATCCACCACCTACGGCGCGACCCGTGAGCCTGCCGTCAGCCTTACCCGACTGGGCAATGTTTCAACTAAGCCGCCCTCTGTGGCAACAGAAAGCGAGGAGGCTCCCGAGGGGGAATAATTGTGTTCAAATTTACGAAAGCACGCGGAGGGATTACCTCGCTATGCAAGGCCGACGGCGTAAAAGAAGAAACCTTGCAACGCCTCCGTGCTTTCTTGGATGCAGAAGAGCCCCGCACTATGGATTTCCTTACCCGCTTTTGGGATGAACAGCGGGAGGCGATAAGTTACGCCGATATACGCCATATGCTGGTAGCGCACAATCCCTCCAGTGCCTTGCTTGCCCGGTGGCGGATGGAATATGCCCAGCTGGTAAATAATCAGCTTGCCCCCGAATGGGAAAAGATGATGCACTTTGCCTCGGCGGAGCTGAAGCGCAGATTTCCCGGCTTGATTTTCGACCCGGCCACGGCAGCCATGAGGGAATATATCCGCCAACGCACTGCGGAAATGGTGACACTGCTTTCCAATACCCAAGTCAATGCTGTGCGTTCCATGATAGAATTTTCCGCTCACCCGGAATTTGCTGTTACTGCCGATGTGCTTTCCCGGGTCATTCGGCCTACCATCGGCCTCACCGTGCCACAGGCAAAGGCAAACCTACGTTATTGGAATGCCGTGTGGATGGGTGGCGTGGAGGAGGGGCTTTCCCCAAGAGCCGCAGAAGCCCGCGCCGACCGCATGGCAGCCACTTATGCCGCTCGTCAGCACCGTTATCGTGCCATGAATATCGCCCGGACGGAACTGGCGATGGCTTATAACGAGGGGGCTTTTGGCGCGGTGGAGGCCGCCCAAGAACAGGGATATATAGGCGACACTATTAAAATATGGCTAACTGCCGATGATGAGCGGGTATGCCCTATTTGCGCCCCTTTGGATGGCGTGGAAATTAACATGAACGCTTTTTTCGCCTTCCCGGCCAACGGTGCGGGAAGAGCCCCCGCTCCGGCAAAAATGCCCCCGGCACATCCTCAGTGCCGTTGCGCGGTAGACTTCGTGGAAGTCACTTCTAACTTGCAACCACGGCAACCGAGTGGTATGATTGTCGCAGGTGGGGATGGCATGGTTGATGCAGATAATCCTTGGGGATGGCTTTCAACTGCCACTGAGGAGCAGAAAATACAATTCTTCGGTGGAAAGACAAAAGCCGCGCTCTTCGATGCAGGACTGCTTGCGCCGGAGGATTTTCATAGACCATTGCGAGATATTGACCTGCGCGGGATAGAAATACCGGGGCGTTCGGCATTGAATCACGCCATACACGGTGACTTTAACAGAGTGGGGCGGATAACCGGCGGCGCACATGGATATACTGCCATTGCAAGGTTGCGAGGGCGCGGCATTATTGCTAACACGACCCGCACTACCTCAAATGGTGTGGTGTTTGGAAATATCCCAAGCCACAAAGAGCCATTTAAGCGCGTCGGGGAATTGCAAGCATGGTTTCCTGAAACGTGGTCAGAACAGACCATCTTATCAGCGGGAATTGCCACAGCAAACCGTGGTGTAAGCGTAAGCGGTCGCGCAAAGGAATTTGTGTATCAAGGCGTTAATGTTCGCGTATTATACACCGATGGAATTATCAGCTCCATCGCGCCAAGTTATAACCAGTGAAAGCAGGTGAAGAAATGACCCTCAGAGAAGCCGTAAGTGATGTTGTGAAGTTGAACGAGCAGATGAACGCTGCTCCTTGCCCTTGTGGTGGCGGCCTTAGTGAAGCTATGGCCAAGATGGAGGAACTGGCACAATCTCAGCCGGATGAAGCGTGGGTCATATTCCGCACTGGGACAGATAATGAATTCGCCGCGCTGGTAAATAGCGTGATGGATATTGGGTTGCCATTTGAAACTGCCCAGGCACAACGCGAGGTTATGAGGCTTGCAAAAATGCGCGGCACTCCCCTTGTGATGGCCGAAACCCGCGCCGGATTTGGTGATTTATTTGATAGCTTTTGGAACGAGCAGGAAGGCCAATCGCAATCAGTGGTAAAATCCCGCACATTCAATGAGTTGTTGCAACACGCATAAACATAACCCCATTGAACTTATCGACCGTCACAGGCTGTGGCGGTTTTTTATTGTCGAAGGAGGCAAACATGGCCGCCAAAACGTTTGAACAGATATGCAAATTGTCTGTAACGATTTATAAAGACGTAAGCGAATGGAATCCGCCGGCAGTGGGTACAGAAGCCCGAGATAAGATGCCGCTTCATGCCTTCCTTGACCCGGAAGGACGGCGTTATCCATTCAAATATGAAGATGCTGACGGGAAATGGGTCGTATCTGAAAAGGGTTTGGCATCAGCGCGTAGACTGGCTGCCATGCATGGCGAAACTGGCATCTTTGAAGCGGCAACTGACAAGCTAAACGCCATCCGCGAGGCGCGTGGTGATGAGCCACTTTCTAAACGCATGAAAGACATGCGCCCCGCCTTTGCTATTCTAAAATCTGAGGACGACCAGCGGCTGGTATTTGGCTGGGCTTCCGTTGCGGCGCGTGTGGATGGGGAAGTCATAGAAGACCATCAGCGCGACATTATCGAAACCGAGGTGCTGGAAAAGGCCGCCTACGAATATACTCTCGACTTTGGCACAGCCGGAGAGATGCACCAGCGTGGCGGGGTCGGTCGCTTGGTAGAGTCCGTTGTGTTCACCAAAGAGAAAGCCGCCGCAATGGGTATTCCCGTTGGCATTATACCGGAAGGCTGGTGGGTGGGGTATCGCATTGATGACGATGAAGTTTGGAAGAAAATAAAAACAGGCGAGTATTCGATGTTTAGCATCGAAGGCTCTGCCCAGCGTGTGGAGGTGTAAATATGATGTGGAGCTTTGACCCTTCGACAATCGAAGCAGGAAATGGAGTGCGCATCGCCTATGCAGGAAGCCGCGCCAGAGTAATTGCCGGCACCGTAGTCGGTGTGTTCGGTAATATCCTCGTGGTGGAGCGAATGATGCGGGGGCAACACCAAGTCGTGGTGGTAACCGCTGACGAAATAGGAAATGGGGCTGTGTCCTTCCGCTGGACAACGGTCGGAGGCATTCAAAAGCAATATCCCGATGACCCCCTTGTGGTTGAGCTGGCTGGGGACGGCTCCGGGGGCGTAACCATAGGGCAGGTTAATAATTCTATATCAGCACATAATACCAGTCCTGAAGCACATGATGAGCGGTTTGCGGGCTTGCAAACAGCAATATCCAATGAAGCAACTGCTCGTAATGAGCAAATTGTGCAAGCAATATCGCAAGAGGCCAATGGTCGTCAAACACAAATCCAGCAGCTCAATGGTCAAATCACCGAAACCAATCGCGTGCTATCAGGCCACCTTACGCAGACGCTACCGAATGACATAATCCTGTCCACCAGCATCAACGGCGAAACGCCAATCCCAAAGGCGCGGCTTGCATCAAGCATTCCCCTTATTGGTGGTGGCTCGTGGGCTAATGATGCGCAGGGGACACTGGCAATTTACGCAGGCGACGATCCGGGGGATGCAACTCTAGCAATATTTAGGACAAAAACTACCAGTGGCGGCTCAGTTGGCGTGGCGCAGACGGTCTACTTTAACGACCAAATACAGCTCTCACCCGGAACACCTGTATCAATCGACACGGGTATAGTGTTGAAAGATGGCGCAGATTATCAGATTGTGATAAGTGCCATGAGCGGCATAACAGGGTCAAGCGCAAGCGTGGGCAACGGTATTATGCCGCAAGCGATAATCAACGGCGCGGCTTATGGGCTGGCGGGAAACCAAAACGCAAACGCGCTATTGAACACGATTTATAAATTCCGCTGGCAAATGCACAATATGTCATCCAATCCCTTGAATAATGTCGTTGGCGCATTCCCGCTGTTCGGTGGCACGACGATTTCCACGGTGATTTATTCCAGCTCCCCCAACTTTGATGTGGACGGTGCGGGGATTTCCACGACATACGGAACGCAAACATCTACACTGTTTCGAGTGCAAACGCCTGTTGATGATGCCCCAACGCTCCGACTAACTACGCCAGCCGCGCCCACAGGGAATATGCGCTTCATGGTGAAAATTATCGAACAGCAAAGCGCGTACCCAACGAATTAATCAAGCAAACGCCGCAGGGCGTTATTTTTATGGGAAAGGAGGCGATTCAATGGCGGCAAAACATGATGTAGCGGCCGGCATACACAAGCTCGTAAAAAGTGAAGCGGATGCCCGGTATGACTACGAGGATTTTTTAGCGGAATACAAAGAAAAATTATCATCGGCAGATATCGTTGCCATACAAGAAATTCTGAGCGACGAATTTAATCATCAGCTCATACTCTTGGCTATGGCGCGAAAATATGACGGTGACATTGCCCCCGCTTCAGATGGGGCGGCAAAGGCAGTGGATGCCATAACCGCCGGCATGGACAGTACGTAGCCACAAAAAAGCGCAGAGATGCGTTTTTTATATGCCCAAAAATAGGGCAGAAAGGAGTGGAATAGCCTATGGGAAGAAAATCAGCCAAGCTAAAGGATTTGAAAATCACCAGCACCGACCTTGTAGATGCCGGAGCAAACCCGGACGCGCACATTCGTCTATTCAAACGAAAGGGCGATGAAGGGGGCGAACCGGTAATGCAGAGGGTGATTGCCGCCGTAGCTGGCGTATTCGGAAAAGGCAAACCGGTGGCAAAGGAGGCAATGACTTTTGACGACAAGGCTCTGCTTGACCGCCTACGTGATTTGTCAAATGAGGCGTGGAATTTCTGCTATGTGTTTTCCGAAAGCCTATGTTCCATCATTTGCGAAAGCGACATGGGCGAAGATGACAAGCGCGAAAAGATGTTCCAAAGCCTTGACGAATTTGCGGAAGCCATGCGGAATGCCATTCCTGGCTGGGCAAGCGGGAATAGTGCCAAGGAAGCGGTGGCGGTGGAAAAATCCGCGGCCGTTGATGCGGCCTTCGGTGAACTCATTGCAAAGTATGTAATCATCCCCGATGAAAGCGGCGGAGAGCCGCCGGCACGGGTGGAAAAAACAACCCAAGTAGAGGAGGAATTTAACACCATGAACATCGACAAGAGTAAGTTGACCCCGGAGGAACTGGCCGCACTGGAAGCCATAGAAAAAAAATATGGCAACCCTGCGGAAACGCCCCCGGTAGCTACACCGGCTGCAGGCGACAACGTAGCAGCCCCGGAATTGCATCCCGAGGTTAAAAAAGCCCTCGCGGATATCCAAGCGTTGACCGCTCAAAACGAGGAACTACAAAAAAGCCTCGAAGTAAAAGACCTTAGCATCTTCGCCACGAAATATGAAGTGCTGGGTAAAAAAGCCGATGAGCTTGCCCCCAAGCTGTACGAGCTGAAAAAGGCCGGCGGTACTGTGTACGACGACTACGTGGCGTTGCTGGATGAGCAGCTGACCCTCGTAGAAAAATCCGGTATGTTCGGTGAAATTGGCTCGGCGCGGAGCATGATGGGCATTGCCTCCGGCAACGAATTGACCGCCAAGACCGCCGAAATTCGCAAAGCCAACAGCGGCATGAGCGAAGCCGATGCGCTGGTTAAGGCGTTTGAAGAAAATCCGGAGCTGGCCGCTAAATATGAAGCGGAATATGCGAAACAAAGGAGGGTTAACTAATGGCCGGTGTAAGAAGATTTAACGCCATGATAAATAACTCCCCCACCATTGCGGAAACGCTGGGGGCCGACATGACCAATGTGCCTCACCGTGCCGTCATGTACGATACGAATGGCAATGTAGTCCTTGCCACCGCTGGCGATGCCGCCATTGGCGTGGTGCTGAGTAGCACTATGGAGCCGCTCACCGCTGGAGCGCAAGTATCCATTCTGATAAAAAACATCGGCCTTGTGGAGGCCGGGGCGATTATCGCCAAAGGTGACCTGCTAACGGTTAACGCCGACGGCGTAGTAGTACCGGCTACATCCGGCGACGGTATTTTCGGCAGGGCTTTTACCGCTGCAGGTGCGCCGGGCGAAATTATCCAAGTGCAAATAAACTTTATGGGCTACGCGGCCTAGAGGAGGGAAAAGGACATGAATGAGCAATTAACAAACGCACAAATCCAAGAAAGCATCCAAAAGGGAATATTCCAGCCGCACATTTACCTTACCAATCTGTGTCTGGCGTTTTTCCAATCGGCGGCGGGGTTTATTTCCCGCAGACTGTTCCCCATCGTCCCGGTGCCGTTAAGCACGGCCAAATTTTACGAATTTGACAAGGGCGACCTTACCCGGCTGGGTGTAGGCCGCAAGCCCGAATTCGGTCATGTAGCTCCGACGGTGTTCGGCAAGCTCGACCATTCCTACGATTGCAAGGTTGACCAAGTAATCACGGGGATAGACCGCATCTCTGCCGTCAACTTCCAGCGTACTAACGCGCCGGGTCCGATTGACCCCCGCCGTGGTAAAGCGCGCTTTGTTGCCGAGCAGATGAACCTGCACCTTGATGTGCTGTGGGCGAATAAATATTTCAACCCCGCATCGTGGACCCATGTGTACGAAGGCACGGACACTACCCCCACCGGCAACCAGTTTTGGTATTTTGACAACGACAACTGCGACCCGGTGCAACTGTTCTACAGCTTGACGGTCGCCATGCGTATGTTCGGCCTGCGGAAGCCTAATAAAATTGGCATCGGTATGAATGCCCATGCCAAATTGAAAACCAACCCGGCCATCTTAGAGCGCATTAAATACCAGGGAAGCGAAGCCAACCCCGCAAACGTGACGGAAAACGTGCTGGCGCAGTTGTTTGGCGTTGACGAATATGTGGTAGCGGAGTCCGTTGTGAATAAGGCCCCTATGGGTAAAGACAACGACCTGCAATTCGTGTGTGACCCCAATAGCTTGCTATTGTGCTACACCACGAATGCCCCGGCCATCGAAGAGCCCAGTGCTGGTTACACCTTCGCATGGGATATGCTGGGTAATGGGCAATATATTGCCATGCAGCAATATCAGGGCAACCCGGCATCGCACACCGATTTCATGGAAGGCTTGCTTTCCACCGACCACCAAATTGCCGCGCCGGACTTGGGCGTGTTCCTTAAGAACTGCGTAAGCCCTGCCAACCGCACCATTACCCTCCCCGGACAATAGGGGGTGTCGTGATGGTTAAATATGTAGCTACGCGCCCTGTCACCTTCGACAGGGCGTATGTGATTGGCGAGGAAATCCCCGGCGACGTAATCGCCCCCGGGAGCGCAAAAAGGCTCATTGAAAGCGGCCGCATTGCTATTGCCCCTGCTGATGCACCCCCCGACGCAGACATGAACAAAACCATCGAAGCGTTTACGGGGCTTTTGGAAGGACTAGAAAGTGCATTGGGGGTAACCCACGAAGGCGACCCACCCAGCTTTGCCGAGCGCATGATTGAATGCATGAGTCGCGTGAAGTTTTTAACGGAGACTGTTGCGAAAATCGAAGCAGAGGGAAGCAACCCGCCACAAGACGACCCCGAAGGCAACGACGGCTCAGAGGGCGACCTCGAAGAGGACGATGCCATCAATGACCCGGGGAGCGACAAAAAAGACCTGCCTTTCCCCTGCCCGGAGTGTGACCGCTCATTTTCTTCGCAACGAGGACTAACTGCTCACATGAACACCCATAAGGGGTGATTTTATGACATTTTCTTATGACCCCACTCAAATCCGCAAGTATGGCAAAGACCAGATGCGATTTGAGCTGGGTGACACCTCGGTTGAAGGGGGCGCGACAACCTGCGCCCTCTCTGACGAGGAATACACGGCAATGCTGGAGGGTATTGCCCACGGAAAACGTGCATGGCTAGGTGCCAAACTTAACATCTTGGAAGCTATCCTGCTCAAGCTATCCTACCAAGTCAACACGAAAATTGATGTGCTGACTTATGGTTTGGGTGACCGAGCGGAACATTGGAAGGCTTTATATGAGATGCTACGCAAGGAGTGGCTTGCCAACTCATGTGTCCCCTCCATGGCCGACAGCGCGGCGCGAAAACACCCGTATTTCCACACGGACATGATGCCCAACCGCCGGGCGCAACTTGCCGGACAAAAAGGCAATGCGTTCCCTTTCCACAATATGGGTGATTAAGGAGGTGCGGCATGTTTTCTGGAAATGTCATGATGTTGCCGGGGCAAGAATTGCGGGGATTTACCGTATATGCGCCGGAAACCCGTGGCACCGACAATGGCCGCGAGGGATTGGTTAACCAGTATGTACCGCTTGGGAATATAAAGGCTATTTTGGCACAAGCCCGGCCTGAAGAGACCCAACGCTGGCGGCAGCTTAATCATCCTGTGAGCCACAAAATAATCATGCAACATCGGCCACCGTTTACGGTTTTGCCCGGTTGTATGTTTGAACGCACCGACACAGGGCAGCGTTATTATGTTGCGCCAATTCCATATGATCCGGGCGATATAAGCCACTGGAACATATTTTATTGCAACGACCGAAGGGATGTGAGCAACTGATGGGAGTAGCGCAATCAATCGCTCCCCGTGTACGCGGGGTGGTTTCCAACGTGCAACGCGAAGTGATTAGTCGTTCTTCACAGGCAAGTAACCACTTGCGCAGCGCATCGCTCCATGTGCTTCGTGGACAACGCAGTGGAATTAAATATCGCGTTCCGCATACCCGCCGACGGTGGACGGCATCGGCTCCGGGAGAAGCTCCGGCAGTAAGAACGGGGATATTTAGAATGTCATGGAGGCCGCAAACCCATGTTGAAAAACATGGAAGCCGCTTCAGGGCAATATCGGCTATTGTTAGCAGTTTGAAAGTAGGTCGCTGGCTTTTAGGTGACTTGTTGGAAAACGGAACTCGCAAAATGGCCCCGCGACCGTTCAAGCAATCCATCCGCGACCGGGCAATGCCGGAAATAATGCGGGTATTCCGCAAGCCTTTTAATCTGTAGAAAGGAGTGGTTTTTATGGCATTGGTAGTAAACCAAGCTGTCCCCATGTTTGATAAGAACATCATAGCGCGTGGAGATTTAATCCGCATCCGCCGGGCAAACGAAACAGTGCTTCGCAATGGTATTGTCACCCGCGTAGAGCCGTCACAGGTGCAAATCCTGTTTAGCAACGTACAAAACACCGCCACCAGCTTTTTCACCATCGAAGCGGGTGATGTGGCAATCGGCGTGTGGGAAATATGGTGGTCGTCCGACCTTGTAACCATCAATTACAATCCGGCTGCAAACGGGGCAGGTAATGCTTGACGGGCTTTTAGCACAACAAATCCGAAGTGACGCGCAAATGGCGGGCATGTTGACCGAGTACAAGGGCAAGCCCGCCTTTTTCTTTCAAAAAGCTCCGCAGGACACAGACCCCGGATGGCGGAAACCGTGCTTTCCTCGAATAGATTACAACATCGACATGCGCTATGACCCGGAGCGCAAATCCTCTGGGCTTATGGTGGTCAATATTTGGGCAACCAGTGAAAGCGTGGCAATGCCCGAGGATATTGAAAAGCGCGTGATTGAGCTGATAGACGGCACATTTTACACGCCACAAGGCCAGCCTACGGTGTGTGCGTTATGGAATCTATCTGAGGCGTTTAACTTCGAGATGCCCTCTACCCAGGGTGGCAACACATCCCCCGAGGTATTCGGCATATCAGTAACCTTTGACCTCCTATCCTTCCCGGAGCAGTTAACCACCGACCCCGATCCAATACTTGGATTAAATGCGTGGACAAAAGCAAACTTCCCGGATGTAACGGTTATCGGTTACGGCGAAATACCCCCCCTATGGAAGCCTACGGATAAAAATCCGGCTCTCTATTGGCGGTTTGAAAGTGCCGCTTCAAGCGACAGACAGTCCTTCGCAGTTAATTGGTACACGGGGGAATTTGCCGCTCATCTGATTGCAGTTAGTGTGCCGGAGCGTAACCGCTGGACAAAGGCATTAATTGAATTAATCCAGCTTTGGGGTGAAGTTGTCCTGCTTGATGGCTCTCCCATGCTGGCAAAGCAAATAAAAATCCGACACGCCGCAGACCCCCTGCGGGAGGGGCAACTTGTTTTGTCCGGCCAATATGGGGTGCTGGCATCTCATAGGAAACTGGAGGCTGGCTTGACTGTCGGAAACATGCAAATCGCAAATCAATCATTCGGAATGGAGGTAACGCTACATGAAAGAAACAACGAAAAATCCCCCGGCGGATAAAAAACCGCCTGTGGTGGAGTCCGTTTATCATGCCAGTGAATTGGCAGATGCGGCATGGCAGCACTTTGATTTCGCCCCCGAGTTGGTGATGGCCGCCCTCAAGCTGGCGAAAAAAGAAAAATGCACTTTGACAGAGGCCAAGACCATAGTCAAAGCATTTTCGGAAAGGAAGGTGAAGTAAATGTCCGGCTTTTTTATTATCGGTGAGCAGAAGGTGCGACCCGGCACCTATTTGCGATATTGGAATCGTGGTTTACGACCCATAGCCGGGGCAGACCCCGGCGTTTGTGCATCGGTGTTTCGTTCTGACTGGGGGCCGCTGGATAAACCCATGATATTTGAGGGGCATGAAGATATTGCCCGATTCTATGGCGACGGCGGACCCAACAGCACAACGGAAGTCCCCTTTGAGCAATTCCGAGGCGGCACACGCCGGGCTATCGGCATCCGCTTGGGTAGCGGTGGCACAGAAGGCAATTTGACGTTGTACGACGATGATAACATCTCGGCAGTAAATATTGTCATGCTGTACCCCGGAAGCCGCGCATTCTTTGCCACCATACGCCCCACCCTGGCCGACCCCGACAATTTGAGTGAATTCTTGCTCACTGATGGTACGGAGGCTATTGAGCGGTTTACCTTTGCATCTACAGACCTCGCAGGTCAAGTGGATGCGCTGATGGAAGCCGTGGCTGCCCGTGGCAGTAATTACTTTAAGCTGGTGAGAGTAGCAACCAACACCGGGGCATTGGCAACAGTTACGCAAACCCCCATCACCCCCGGCACTGACCCGGTTATTAATGTGGCTGCCTATTCGCGGGCATATGAAGTGCTAGAGTCCGAGCGGTGGAACGTACTTTCCATTGACACCAACGACACAGCCATTCACATGATGACGCAGATGTTCCTTAACCGGATATTCCAAAATGGTGCTTTCACCTTTGGTGTAATTGGTGAGCCGGGGACCGGGGACGACGCAGTTCCCTTTGACACACGCAAACTTCACGCCGCCGCATACAA
The DNA here is from genome assembly GCA_009788085.1 of Defluviitaleaceae bacterium. Lineage (GTDB taxonomy): Bacteria > Bacillota > Clostridia > Lachnospirales > WQUN01 > WRAH01. The sequence goes on along the minus strand of WQSB01000001.1, from coordinate 18,416 downwards.
CGATTATCAAATGGTGTATGTCGGTAACGGGTTTGTTGACATGTCTGGCGATACCCATCAGGGGTACTTGGCGGCGGCGCGGGTTGCCGGCATGATTGCGGGTACACCTTCCAACGAGGCCATAACCCGGCTCGGGGTAACCAATGCGGTGGATTTGAGCGAAGTCCTGCGCAACCACCAAATTGAATCTGCGCTATTAAGCGGGATGCTGCTGTTCTCCCGTAGTGCGGCTAACACCGTGTGGGTGGAGCAGGGCATCAATACCCTCGTCCTTCCTCGCGGCACACAAGATGTGGGGTGGAAGAAAATCAAACGCGCCAAAGTTCGCTTTGAGCTGTTTGACCGCATCGTCCGTACCATTGACCCGCTCATGGGGCGAATCAACAATGATGACGATGGCCGCATGACGGTCATCCAGTTGGGCAACAACGTGTGTAATGCAATGGTGGCTGAGGGAAAACTTCTGCCCGGCGCATATGTTGAAATTGACCCCGACAACGCACCCCAGGGCGACAGCGCATGGTTTAGGGTGTTTGTAGACGACATCGACGCACTGGAAAAAGGGTACTATGCCTTTGGTTTCCGCTTTGCGCCGCTATAAGGAGGGAGGATAGACGATGTTAAACGACAAGAGCATCTTAGATGTAAGAAAGGTTATTTCCGGTAAAGACGGGCAGTTGTTTGTCACCACGCGCAGGGGTGTAAATATATTCCTTGCTGAGGTAGACACCTTCCGCGCCCAGCTTTCCCCGGCCAATCAAGACCTCCAGCCTGTGGGTAGCTCGTTAATATTCTCGGTTAATACCGGGTATACCGTAACGCTCACGCTGACCGAGGTTGTAATCCGTGATGATGTAATGATGACGGAGTTATTTAACGACCTCCAGCAGGGCTTTTTTCCCGGGTACGATTTTCAGGGAAAGCTAAGGCGGCGTGATGGCTTTGCCCAGCGGGTAGTTTACAACAACTGCGTACCCGATGGCACCATTGACTTGCAAAATCTAACCCCCGGCGAAATTGTAAAGCGGGACTGGAGCTTCCGTGTCAATGCAACGCCGGAGATGTTGCAATTCTTCCCGGATATGCCGGGGCTCACTGCGCAAGACTGGCGCAATATCACAAACTAAACGGAGGTTAATATGGCTAAGAATACAAGCGTAGAAAACTACGACCACACGCACGAAAACGAGCCCATGACCCAAGAGGAAGTCCTTATGAACGAGGACGAAATCTTAGCTGGATTGCTGGAGATGACAAAGAGCGATGACGAATCCACCTACCGCATGGTAGAAATCGCTCGTAACGGCAAAAAGCTGTTGCAGTTCCGGGTGCGACCCCTTTCCGAAGAGGAAAGCCAGCAGTGCCACCGTAACGCCACCAAGTATGCCCGGTCGAAGCCCGGCCAGCCTAAAATCCCCATCGAAACCGACGGGGCAAGGTATAGGTCTTACATGATTTATGCCGCCACCGTGGACGAGGATAAAGCAAAAGTGTGGGATAACCCGAAAATTAAGCAAGCTCGGAATGTTCTCGACAGCATTGACCTCATCGACCTTGTTCTGCTTGCCGGCGAAAAAGCACGGGTGCTTATGCTGATTGACGAAATCAGCGGCTTTGCGGAGGAGTCCATTGAGATGGGGAAGCCCTCCTCGAGGCCGGAGGGCGAACGCGGATAATGATGGAAGTCATTGCAGCGTTTCCGGCCATCGGCACTATTGAGCAATACCGCAAACTGCCCCCCGGCGAACGGATACTCTATGACCAGTATGTGCTGGTTAAAATGGAGGAGGAGGCCAAGCGGTTTGGGTGTCCGTTGTTTAGCAAGAAATAGTTGGTGCGTAATCCCCTCTCGTGGTATGATGTTGGAAATGCGAGAGGGGTTGGGGTTTGTGCGAAGCGGGATTGCGCAAGCGGTAAGATATATAGGCATAGGAATTGCGGTGCTTTCCCTCATTGGATCTATTGCATTAGCTTTTCTGGGAATGGAAGCTGCACAAGCAATAGGTGAGCCGTGGGTTGAAATCGCAATCACTACATTTCTTACTGGAGCTGTTGTAAGCGTAGTTGCAGGAGCTTTGATTATAGGGCTTTCGGAAATAATAGAGTTGCTGGCTAAAATTGAATACAATATGCTGGTCAATGCGGGAATTGACCCATCAGATAAATGGATGATGTTCAAGCACTCTCTAACACAAGCTGAATTGCGTGTATTGCAAATCATCATTCAGGCAGAGGATGCGACAGTGTATTTATCTGAAAAAGGCATCCAAGTTGACGCTTTAATCAATAGCATAAATAACAAAGCGTTGGATAAAATTGGAGATGAAGTGCTTGATACTAGCGGTGAGTTAAGGCTGTATAAAGAGTATGAAAACGAATTAAAAGCGTCATTTATATAACATTTCAAGATTATTATTAACGACCGCCTACGGGCGGTTTTTTTGTTGTACATAGCAAAAAAAGGAGGTGTCCTATGTCGCCGCAAGTAACCGTAATTGACATAACCACGCAAGTAACCGATAACACGGCACAAGGAGCCGCCAGTGCCACACGCAATGTTTCCCGGCTGGAAGAAACCATGAATCGTGTACAGCAGTCAGCCGAGCGGATGCGAAATATGAGCCGCATTGAGTTGACCGCTCACTTAATGGACAACGCCAGCCGTGGCATTAACAATATTTTCAATTTAGGCAGACGGTTGAGCGGCACGGTTTGGCGCGTAACATTGAAAGCAGCCGATTTTATTACTGCACCCCTGCGCGGCGTTATGAATCTCCTCCGCAATCCAATATTTCAAATGGCGGGGCTTGTTGGGGTCGGGCTGGGAACGGCGGATATGATTCGCACCTTTACAGGCTTTGAACAGGCATTGGCCGATATAGAGGCTATCCCCAGCGCGCTTGCCAATGATATGTACAGACTGCAAGGGGCTTTCCGCGCTATGGCGGGGGATTTTAGTGCCACAGAGATTGCAGCGGCGGCTAAAAATTTTGTCAGCATCAATAGCACAGTAGATGAAGTGCTGGCAAAAACCAATCAAGCTAAAATCCTTTCTGCGGCAAGTGGCATGGCTTTGTATAGCACCACCTATTATTTAAATAATATCATGAATAAATTGGACGGCGATTCTGCACTGGTTGTGCAAGCAGTTGATTCAATGGCAATGGCATCCACCCTTGCACATCAACCGTTAAGCAATTTGATGAGTTCGTGGAATTACATGGGCTCTACTGTGCGGAATGCAAACATGAGTATGAACGAGGCCAATGCCCTACTCGTTGTCTTGTCTGATAATGGATATCGCGGCTCACAGGCGGGTACGTCGTTTAGTGCAATGATGCAGAATTTAATGACCCCTGCCAGCGTTGCGGCGGCGAATGCTTTGTATGAATTGGGCTTCTCTATGTTTGATGCTTATGGCGAAGTGCGTCCTTTTGAAACAGCCATGAGGGATTTATCATATAGGCTTGATAGGCTACCAACACAATATGACCGCGTAAATAAGCTCAATGCCATTTTTTCGGTAAACGGTGCGAGAGCTGCCGATGTTGTCCTTAATAGCGTAGATGCACTTGGTGACTATATTGTAGCCCTCGAAGGGGCAGAGGGAGCAGCGCAGCGCATGGCTGATGTGCGCATGGACACCCTGCAAGGGTCATTTAATCGGCTACGCAGTTCCGTCCAAAATTTTCAACTTTCCATCATGGACAGACTTGCGCCGCATTTCACTGGGTTTATAAATTGGATTACCGATAGAATGCCCGTGGCGGAACGTGCCGTGGGTGATTTTTTAGATTCTGCAATAAGCAAAGGCCAAGATTTGATACGGACTGTTCAAGGAATTATGAGCAGTGATGCTTTCCAAGATGCCGGGTTTTTCGGGCGAATTGGCATTCTGTGGGATGAAGTAATTTGGCAACCTTTCACGGAATGGTGGGATGGCCGGGGGCGCGGCAAAATGGCAAATGTGGCGCAGTCCATTGGTGAAGGTTTGGGCAGTGCCATCAGCTGGGGCATTGGGGCGATTTTTGGTATGAATACCGATGGCCTAAGTGGTGCAGTAGATGATGGTCGTAATATTGGACGCTCTTTTGCACAGGGATTTAGTGCTGGGATGAGTGGTGTTGATTGGAGTGAGGTTGCTGACGGGTTGAAATCTGCTTTGTGGGGTGCAATTCGCATGGTGTTTTCAAATCCTGTAACCGGAACACTTGCCGCGTTATGGTTGGGTGGAAAAGGTCTTGGATTGGCAAGCGGAGCTATTGGAGCGGTAAAGGGCGTAGGTGGCATTGCGACTACCCTCGGTAGCACCGGGCTTTTCGGCGCAATTGCGACAGGCTTAGGAATTAAAAAAGCCGCCGGTGTTGTTGGAGCTGGAGCGGCCACGCAATCGGCGTTGGCAATGGCACAGGCCGGAACGCTGGGATGGGGTACAAAAATTGGTGCCGGAGGCATGGGTAGCATGTTGTTGGGCGCGGCTGGCTTAGCCGGTGGTTTATACGGAGGAGTTACAGCTTTTCGCGGTGGTGCAGATATAATCCGAAGTTTTAATGCGGAGGATGCCGCTGAAGCGGCGGCCTTGCGCGAAAGTGGTGCAATGCGAGTAGGCGGTGCGCTGGGCGGCGCGGCTGTTGGTGCTGCCATTGGGTCATTTATCCCTGTGGTCGGTACGCTTGTGGGAGCCGGTATTGGCGCGGGCGTTGGTGCATTGATTGGTAACCGTGCGGGAAATAACCGCATGGAGAGCCACACGCAGGAGGTTGCAGAACAAGAAGCAGAAATGCGACGGCTGTTAATCGCACAAGACCAGGCTCGGTTTGGCTCAGAACGTATGCGTCAAGCCGTCCATGACTTGCACAATGACATCATAACAGCCGAAAGATTTAACGCATATTTCCACGACGAAATAACCCGAAACTTGCAACAACGCTTCGGGAGTATTCGCCTATCCATGCGAGAAATACAAGGAATTGCGGAAAATATCGTCTTTGCCGGAATGCAGGATAGGGCATATTCCTTTGCCGATGCCATGAGCAGGGCAGAAAATTCCATGAGCCAGCTCCGGCGCACGGCAAACGACCTCAACCGCATGAACTGGATGGCCAGTACCGGAACGGGTGTCAACCGAGAGCAATATCAAGCTGGTGTAGAGGCACTCTTGTCAGGTGCGCAGAATTTTCTTATGGATCGCCAATTTGAAATAGTAGCGGCCACTCAGCTGTTATTAGGCGACCCCGATATGAGCGGATTGCAATCTGTTTTCTACCAAATCCAATATGAAATTGATGGATTTGGGGAGCGACTTCGGGAGCAGCTTGCCTACGAAGGTGAGCTGAATGCTGATTACATCGCTCAATTACAACAGCAGATAATGGATGCCACACAGCGGGTGACAGCGGCACAAATAGACAGTGAATTCGCTGCCCTGGGCATACGCTTTGGCGGCGGGATGCTGGATGAAAGCTCGTTCAATAGATTAAAAACTGAACTGGAGCGAGTTGCGGAAGGCCAGCGAGACCTACTGACACAGGCGTTTGTAACTGCTTCTCAGGGTGCAAGATTAGCCGGAGATGCCAATATGGTTTCACAGCTCGAAGAGGCATTTATTCGAGACCTCGCCGGGGTAGACCAGCGCGTGAGCGACTTTTTGTCCGAGCAGATTGGCGAAAAATTTGGACTTTCTGCTGAGAGGTTGACCGCAGGTATGCAAGCATCCATCCAGCATGGGTTTAGTCCCATGACATGGACATTCCAACAAGCGCATGACTTTTTAGGAATATCCAGCCTTGAAGCGGAGGCCGCTGGTGCATTGGCACGTATGATTAACAGTCTGGCGGCGACGGCTCCTTCTCTTTGGGGCGGGGTGGAAAATGCCGCAGCGCAAAGCGCATGGGCAAGCCGCTGGGACACCAGTACAATGCAATTTATTTCCGCGCAGGGGTCTGCTCCTGTTAACCTCGACAACTGGACGTATTATGCGAGAAATATCGCACCCACACTGCAAGAAAACTTCATAGGCCCCATGCCCTTTGATGGCAGTTTGAATCATAATAATTGGCTTGGACCGCGCCATGCTGACGGTGGAATATTGACGCGCCCCCACATAGGCATGGTTGCCGAAGCTGGAGCAGAGGCAATAATTCCGCTTTCCCCCGGCCGCCGCAATCGCGGTGTTGCCCTGTGGAAGCAAGCAGGGGAAATGATGGGCATGTCGCCATCTGCCCCCATGTCTGCCGGTGGCAATCCTCTCGTCCATGCGGAAATCAACCCCACTATTGAGGTGCATGTCGATGGCGGAGGAGCAACGGAAGACGGGATTAAACAAGTGCTGTCCAATATCATGCCGTGGCTGACCGATGAAATGTCGGGATGCCTCGCACAAGCACTGCAGAAGGTATACGGCAACATGCCGATAGAAGCCGGACACTCTCCGGCATAAAGGGGGAGCGAAATGGATATTTATTTGACTTGCCTTGAAACCAATGACCGCATACGCTTCCCCCAATTGCCGGAGGAAATAAGTGTACGCTCCCCCGGCAAATTTCAAAATTACACTATTATGGAATTTGGTGAGCTTCAGCTTCCGAACGGGGAGTTTCTTAAAACATTTTTCTGGCAATCCCGCTTTCCCGGCGAGGCTCGTCAATACGACCCTTATATACGGGAGTGGATAAAGCCTGCTGAAATATTGCGTCTGTTAGAAGATTACAGGCAAAAGGGTACGAAGCTACGCTTGCTGGCAACGGAAACATCAGTGAATTATGATGTTTATATCCGCGAGATACAGGGGAAATATGTAGGCGGGTACGGTGATTATGATTACACTATCAGTTTCTTAAATGCAAAATCGCTGATGGTTAAACAAAGTGCGCCTCCCGCGCCTGTCCCCCCTCCACCGCCAACGGCATCGCCTTCTACTCCTCCGCCTCAACCAGCTCCTCCGCTACAAAATACGCCCCCGCAACCTAGACCCGAGCCACCCCCGGCACAAACCCACACGGTGGTAAGTGGGGACACTCTTTGGGGAATTGCCCAGCGGTATCTTGGCGCGGGGCGACGATACCCGGAAATTCACGCAGCCAACCGGGATGTCATAGGGGCAAACCCTAACCGCATTTTCCCTGGGCAAGTGCTAACCATCCCGGCATAGGAGGTGCTGCATGATTGACATAAGCACCATCAGTTACGAAACGGAGCTGATAACCGAAACAGGCGCAAGGTATGTGTTAAACAACGCCAAGATTACAGAAGATTGGGAAGAGTGCGTTAATGAATTGGCTCAGCGGGCGACCATCCGCGTAGCCAACGCCGATGCCAATGGAACGCGACTACACGCGCTGGCGAAAATCAATTGCATCATTCGCATTAAAGGTAGCTGGAACGGCGGCGGAGGCTTATTATTCGACGGTACAATTTGGGATTGGCATTATACGGATAATAACGAAAAAGAATTGACTATAATTGCCTACGACCCTTTAATCCGACTACAGCAAAGCCGCGAATTTTATTTCTATCAACCCGGCATGACAACCCAAGCCCTTGTGAATGATATTTGTGGTCAATGGGGCATTCCCGTGTCGTACAAATGGCCGCACAGTATCACCCACGGGAAAAAGGCATTCAGAGGTAAAAAAAGCGTTTCGGGTATGATTATTGCGCTCTTAGAAGAGGTGCGCGACAAAACCGGAGCCGATTATATTGTTCGCTGGAAAGACGGACAAATGGAAATAACCGGCTACGGTACAAATGACACTGTTTATCTGCTTGACCGTACCAACACAATTTCTACATCTGACAGGCTAAGCATCAATAATTTAGTAACAAAAGTAAAGGTCTATGGCAGAAAAACCGACGATGGCCGCTCTTCCGTAGAGGCCATCGTTGAGGGCGACACTCGCTTTGGTGTTTTGCAGGAAATCGTAATGCGTGACAGCAACACGAGCATAGCCGATGCCATGTCTGAAGCAAATGCTCTTATCGCTAATCGTGGCAAGCCGGACGAGCGGATAAATTGGAATGGTCCCGATGTGCCACCCATTCGCAAGGGGGATATGGTGGAGATGAACGCCGGCAGTCTTGTCGGTTTTTTTTATGTGGAGGGGGTCACCCATAGGGCAGATAGCCGCAGTATGAATTTGACGCTTTCCCGCGTTTCTGCCAATGGCGAAAGCCAGCAAACAGAGCAAACATCACTGGTAGATAATGCGGTGGATGATGGTGATTTGAAAGTAGGCGATGCCGTAATTTTAAACGGCCCGGTATTTGTAGATAGCTTCGGCAATGGCCGAGGTCGTACATTTACTAATTTCCGTAGCACAATAACGATTACTGCGCCGCTTTCCCGCTATGCGCCATTTCATATTGGGTCGGTTGGCTGGGCAAGACCCGGCGACATAACAAGGGGGTAATATTATGGCCAGCGAAGGTATAAATTTTCTTGCCCGGACGATGGAAAAGCGCATGAAGGAATGTGCAGACCATCCTCCTGTGCTGGATTTTGGGGAAATACAGGAGGACATGAGCCTTCTAACAAACTACTTTCCCGTGCCTATTCCATATGGTGAGTATTCCATATGCCGCTCCGTTTCTTATGACCCCGAAATCCCGCTCTCCATGACATGGTGGCAAGACGAGGGATGGAACAAACAAACAGCCACCCCCACAGACTGGCAAACGGGCGACCCCGACGGCCCAAACCCGCATACCAAACAACCACAACAATGGACTGCCAACGATCAGCCCGTCGAATGGAAAGGCCGCTGGGGTGAGCTTATAAATCCCGGCACAGGGAATCCTTATTGGGATGAAAAACACAAAACCCCGCCGATAGTTGGGGCAGACCATATCCACGACAGCAAGGGTGAGCATGACCACGGGGAAGACCCCGACGGCAAGCATTATCATGATGTTTATCTGCCTCGCAAAATGTACCGCATACAGCCGGGCGACCGCGTGCTTGTTGCGTGGGTAGGAACAAAAGATGAAGACCACGAGGCAGTTATTATTGATATTGTTATGAAATCTACTGTAAAAATGTAGGAGGTGAGTGCATAGTGCAGAGCCTTTTTCCTGTATTTAACGTTCCGGCGGCACTTGCCGAGGACACGCCAACCATACAAAGATACAACCCCGCGCCTCTTTGGGATTATGAGCGCGGGGATTTTGTTTTAGACGGGGCAAAAAAGCTGTTGTACGGCTCCGGGCATGATGCATGGGTTTTGTGGTGTTTAAAATCTGTGCTAACCCAACGATGGGCGCATCTTGGCTACGGCTCCAACGCTGGCATCGAAGCTGAGCAAGCATTCCGTGAAACCAACCAGCGGGCGGCGGAAAGTGTTTTTGAACGCACCATCACCGAAGCCCTCCTTGCTGACCCTATGGGACGCACAACGCAAGTGCGGAATTTCCAATTTAGGTGGGAGGGCGGTGGAGAGAGCCTTTTTTTGGAATGTGAGGTAATCGGAACAGAGGGAAATTCCGCAGTAATAAAAGCACGTTTGCAAAATTAAACGATTGGAGGTGAAGATAATGGAATATGACCCTAGCAATTACAGAGAACTCCCCGCCTACCAGCCTCCGGCATTTTTACAAGGTCAAACGGCTGACACGATACATCAGCGCATGATGGCAGCCCTCCCCAATGACATAGATAAATCAGAGCCTAGCATACCCTGGGATTTCACGCGCCCTTCGGCTAACGAAAAAGCTATGTTCATAGAATTTGAGTTGAACGAGACAATACAGCTCATTTTTCCTCATTGGGCTTATGGGGAATGGCTGGAAAAACATGCCGAAATGGAGGGGCTTTCAAGGCGTGTCGCAAATCGGGCAAGCGGATATGTAACAGTAACGGCGTGGCCTATGCGCACAATTGAGCAGGGCTTCTTGTTTGCCACTCCTGCGAATTTAACGCCCAGCGTTATATTTGAAGCAATGGAAACTGTGACCTTCGATGATGAGCCGGACGATTTGGGACAGGTAACAAAGCAGGTGGCCGTTCGTGCTGTTGAGGGTGGCCGCATCGGGAACGTCCCCCCGGACAGCGTTATCTTAATGGTGCGTCTTGACCTGGGTATCGTGAAGATAACCAACGAGGAGGCCATCACAGGGGGGACACCCGAAGAAACGGACGACAGTCTTAAAATTCGCATATTAGAAGTGATACGGCGTGGCCTGAGCTTCACCGGGTGCGATGCTGACTATGTACGGTGGGCAAAGGAAGTCCCCGGTGTGGGTGATGCGGTTACACAAGCAGAGTGGGCAGGCCCCGGCACGGTGCGCCTCTTTGTGATTGATGGCAATGGACTCCCTGCAAATCAACAAATCATAGACGCTGTTTACCAACACATCATAAGCCCCGATAACCGAATGGAGCGACTGGCACCCATCGGCGCGTCTTTAACTGTGGCTGCACCTGAGCCTTTATACATTGATGTTTCCGCTCGGGTGGTATTGGCAGAAGGCGAAAATTTGAACGTGGTAACAGAACGCTTTAAAGCGCAATTGTCCACCTACTGGACGGAAGCCGCTACAGAAAATGACCTGTGGAATATCTCCACCGGCATGGTGCAGAACTGGGTCAAGTATGTGCAAGTGGGTGCGAGGCTGGCGAAAACACCGGGTGTTGTTGATTATGACTACAGCACTTTCACCGTAAACGGCGGTACAGATAACGTCCTTATTGGCTTGGGCTTTTTTCCGGTTACTGGCGAGGTGACCCTCTATGAATAGGCTGTTAGCGGATTTTGTGCTGGATATCATAAAAAGCCCAGAGGCGGAAATTATGCGCCGCATGGTGACATACGGGTTTTATGACAGTAGCCGCATTGCTCTTTGGATGATGGAGGTTATCGGCCGCGAGTATGATGACATGGCGCGGTGGTCGAGGGAGCTTAAATATGAAATCTTCCCTCAAACATGCACATGGAGCTTGCCCATATGGGAATGGGTGTACGGCTTTGTGCCGGACGATACCCTGTCGTTGGAATTCCGCCGGGGGCGCATCCTCGCTCATCGACTTACCCATCCACCTATTAATCCGGCGCGTATCGAGGCTGCACTGTCCGCCTTAACGGGTACACCTGTGCATATAACGGAATTTGTGACTCCGTATACGTTCCGGGTGGATGTTGACGAGAGCAGTTTATGGGATGGCGGCACGACCACGGGGGACATTTTCGACCACCAACAAGCTCTGCGCCAACTGCGCCGAATGAAGCCTTCTCATCTTTCATTTACGATGACCACCGTTATTGAAATCGAATACTACGCAGATGACTATCATTTCGGTGCTGTTATGGACGTATGGGTGGAACATTTCTTTGATGACATCCCAATCCCAACCGAGGCGGATGATTATCATGCAAGCGCATCTGTGGATGTTATTTCGGAGAATTTCTTTGACGAAATAGAAATCCCAACTGAAGCAACCGACCTCAGTGTGTCGGCATTTATAGATCAAATAAGGGAGGTGCATATGGAATGAGCGACATTAGCTTAAGGCTTACTGAAGCCGGGCAAGTGTTGAATGCGAAAATCCAGCAGGGCAAAGGAACAATCCCGCTGGAAATTACGCGCATCGTCACGGCATCGGGACGCAGTGACGACCCGCTGGGTCTGCTTGCGGTGGTAGACGAAAGACAGCAGTTTCTTGTAACAAGCCGTTTGCAAGTAGGTGTTCGGGCAATCATAGGGGCATTTATGTCCAACTATGGAAACCCTGACCCGGACAACTTTGTATCACCGCTAGAAGAGGGATATCCATTGTCTCAAATCGGATTTTATGCAATGGACCCGGATGACGGCGAGATACTTTACCGAATATCACAGTTTGACAATCCCAACTGGGTACCCGCATTTACCGAGCGTGGCTGGGAGTATATCCCGAAGTTTTACTTCTCAACCGGCAACGCAAGCGAGGTTATTATCCAAATTGACCCGTCCGGGTTGGCTACGGTGGAGATGCTTACTCAACATATTGAGCAAAGCATTCACTCGGAAGACGGCTCCCACGGCATAAGGTATTTCAATGGGGTTTTACAGGTAAACGATGGCGTAAGCTGGGTATCTATAACCACCAGCGGCGACCTTGCCGTCCACAATACAGACCCGAATGCTCACGCCGACAAGTTTGCCAATCTCCAAAAGCAATTAAATGAAATAACCGCTTTCCTGCATGACCGCTTCCCCGATGCCATTGGCGCATATTTAGGCGCGGATGCTTTCTTGGGTGCAGATGATACATTCATGACAGGCTAACACAACGGCAGTAACCACACTATCTACCCATATCCTCGGCATATGCCGGGGCATTTTTTATTATGAGAGAGGATGAATAAAATGCAAGGAATTCCCCGCAATATAGCGACCCCCGCAGACTTGGAATATTTATTCCAGCTCACGACAGCGGGAAAACAGTTTGCCAAGAAAACCAAACCGACCCCTGTGGTGGCCGACCTCATGGCATCTTTTTCAAACGATGCCGGGCTTGCCATGACCCCGGACGTAATCTTTAGGGATGTATTTCCCGCCGGGCGAGAAGAAACAGAAGTAGAACTGGCCGGGTGCTTGCGCCGGATGCTGGCACAGCAGTTTCACCGCGTACCCACGGTAGAAAACAAAGGGGCAACGATTAAAACACGCTACTTCCCCGAAGTTGAACTGTGCGAACGCACCGAGGAGGGCTACCGCATTTTGGGCTTCGACCACATCGAAGCGGCAGAGGATAGCCCGGAGCGCGAAGGATCAGAGGGTGCTGTGTACGAATACACAGAAATCACCCTGTCCAGTGCGCTTGCGGACGGCGACCCGCTTTCTGCGCATTTGACGGATAACCGCCTCACACGCAGCGGCTTCGACCCTGCGCTAATTCAATCCATGCTGGAGGTGCTGACAAATGCCTAGATTTATGGTGAACGACCCCTTAAAGGTAGACCCCCGCGCAAGAATACGGGTAGAAAACTTTACGGCCGCCGCCGATGTGGTCGCCCCCCGGCGCGACTTCATCCGCACCACAGGCGATAATGCCCTCGCGGTAGATGCCGGCGTTACTGTTACGCTTAATGGCTCGTTTTTCGTAACCAGCCTCACCAATTTAAGCGCGGCCAACCTCGACATCGGCTCGGCTTTTGTTGCCGGCACGGATTACTATATTTACCTGTGCGACCCCGGAAGCAATCAAGACGAGGTATATCTTATCTCGCTTAATGCCACCGCCCCCGCAGGCTTCACGGCATTTAATTCCCGGCGCATTGGCGGCTTCCATGTGGGTATTGGCCGCCGTAGCGATGCACAAATGCGCCCCATTAACACCGCAGGTGTTGCCTACGGCGCGGGCTGGGAAACAAACATCTTCACCGGGATAATCCCCGCCAGTGTATGGACGCTCAAGCATCGCCCGGCGTGTTCCCCGGAGGGCATGGTGTATCTCGGCGGCAATGTATGGGTAGATATTTACCTCGCCTCTGACGATGGCGCGGGTGGCTTACAATCCGTACAGAACGCCATCCCCCTCACAGGCACGGAGGGGCTTCATTGGTATGCCTTTAACGAGCGCGCCTTCGTGGTCGGGAAGAGGATGCTTACGCATTCTGAATGGCTCAAGGCCGCAATGGGCGCACCGCAGGGCAATGCTGCTGACAATCTTAACGCATGGTCGCAGACCACCAACACTGCCCGGCGCAATACGGGGTTGGTTGACCGCGCTGTTTCTTCGCTGGGTTGCCGTGATACCACGGGCAACGTGTGGGAGTGGATTGACGAATTTATATCACGTTACCTCGCAACGGGTGAAGAAGCCGCTCAACAAACATGGTCATGGCATGATGTATTAGGCGAAGGTATGGGGCAAGCCCATATGAATGCTACGCGGCAGTTGGTAGCGTTGGGCGTCGGTGGCATCTGGCGCCATGGTGTTCACGCTGGGGCCCGCGCTGTCATTTGCCTCCTCTGGCCGTGGCGCGTGGCTTCGGATGTCGGCGTTCGCCTCGCTTGTGAATCTTTGTAATCTGACCACCTGTGTACTGTCACCCCCTGCGATAGCAGGGGGTGTAAAATTTTTTTGAGATTTTTATATCGAATTTCGATATTTCATAACGCCTATGTAAAACCTCTATCAAAGCCACACAGCGGCGAAAAAGACTTGGTATACTTCATATGAAGGGGGCGCGTTTCGGTGGAGAAACCACACGGAGAAGATTTAATTATATTGCAAAAGACCTTCGACATGATTACCTTTGCCTACCCAATACTGGCGCAGTTTCCCAAAGCGGAAAAGTACGCGCTGGTGGCTGACATCAAGCGGTGCATGGACATCATGCTAGAGCATATCATCGAAGCGCAAAAGAAGTATTACAAAAAGACTACCCTGCAAAACCTTGACATTGCCCTGGCCAAGCTCCGGGCTTATACCCGGCTGGCAAACATGCTCGGCTTCCTTCCTAATAAAAAGTACGAACAATGGTCGGCGCGAAATGTTGAGATTGGCAAGATGATTGGCGGCTGGATGAATTCTGAAAAGAATAAATCCGCTCGGTCATAGGGAACGGGTCGTCCGTTGAACGTCGGTGGCAACTGGAACAATGGTGTTCACGCTGGGGCCCGCGCTGTCAATTGCAACAACTGGCCGTGGAACGTGAATACGAATGTCGGCGTTCGCCTCGCTTTGCCATCGTAGTCAGAAGTTGTCAGCTCAAGGGCTGGCATCCAGCACAGTTGGTGATAAAGGGATTCGTTTCCTTGCCCCGGAGAAATCCGCAGGCAAAAAATCAATGTAGCCGCGTATGCCGGTAATAGGGGTGACCCGAATCCCGCAAAGCGCGGCATTTTTTTAGAGGTGCGATATGGTGCTACTTCTTCGCGCCGGGCGAGTATACTGGCTCGTCACGGACTTTTGGGAAAAATTTTATGCCGTGCCGGTGATGGTGAGTAATTCCATGCTGGTGTGGGAGCTGGGTGATGGGGAGCGTGAAGAATATCCTCTGCGTCGCCGTGGTCTTTTTAGGTCGCAGCGCAAAGCCGAGCGTACCGCTGCACGGTTGAACAGGAGGGCATTTAGATGAAGCGAATCAAAAATTTATTCCCGAAGATTTACGACTTTGAGCGGCTTTTGTTCGCATACAATCAAGCCAAAGAAAGCAAGCGATACAAGCATGAGGTCTTAAAATTCTCTGCCAATCTCGAAGAAAATCTAATTGACCTGCAAAACCATCTCATCTACAAATCATACGAGGTCGGCAGATACCATGAATTTTATGTACATGACCCCAAGACCCGGCTCATCATGGCTTTGCCTTTCCGCGACCGTGTCGTGCAATGGGCTGCATATAGCGTTCTCAATCCCATATTTGCCAAAGGATACATTGCTGACAGCCACGGGTGTATATTAAAGCGCGGAACGCTCTCTGCCATTGCGCGATTACGTTATTGGCTACGCATGGTAAACAAGGCCCCTATGAAGTATTACTATTTGAAGCTGGATATATCAAAATATTTTTACCGAATCGACCACGAAATTTTATTAGAAATCATCGGGCGCAAAATTGCCGACCCGGATGTAATGTGGCTGATGGAAAAAATTATTAAGTCCGAGGACACGGCCTTTGGCTTGCCACATGGGTATGCTGCCCATGAAACGGACGAGCGGCTTTTCGACAAGGGAATGCCCATCGGAAACCTCACGAGTCAGATGTTCGCCAACATCTACTTAAACGAGCTGGATCAATATGTGAAGCGCGAACTTGGTGTGAGGCACTATATCCGCTACATGGACGATATTGTCATATTGTCCTACGACAAGGAGGAGCTGCACCGGCTCAAGAATAAAATTGCAGAATTTCTCGAAAAAAAGCTCCATCTTTCACTTAACGAGAAAACCTGCGTCCGCCCCATCACCCTCGGCATTGATTTTCTTGGGTACAAGGTATGGCCTACGCATATAAAACTTCGGAAGTCCTCTGCGTTGAAGATGAAGAAGCGGCTGGCGTATATCCAAAAACAATATGCTCGTGGCGAGATTGATTTCAAGAAAGCAGACTCTACCGTGCAATCGTACCTGGGCATCCTAAGCCACTGCAACAGCCTGCGGCTCAAGCAGCGTATATTTGGTGATTTTGTTCTGCGGCGCGACGACAACGAGGATAAAAATTGATATTTCTATCGGAAATTGTTGTAAAATAACAGAAGCGCGGCTCTGTATATCTGCTGTGCAAAACCCCTGTTGAATAGTGATATTTTCTATCAAACACGGGATTTTTCCCGTTCCAAGTTGGTACAATTCCCCTGAAAAGTGATATGGCTTGATGAAAGGGGAAACACCTATGATAGAAGTAAAGCTGTCCCGTCTTTTGGGCGACAAGCGTTGGAATCAATCCGATTTAGCCAAGCGCGCCGATGTCCGCCCCAACACCGTCAGCGAGTTATATAATGACTTTGCTGACAGAGTAAGCCTTGACCAGCTCGACCGGATTTGTGATGTGCTTGAGTGCGACCTATCCGAACTGCTGGTTTACACACCAAACACCAAGAAAGTCCGCAAGAAAAGAACAAACACGAAGCCCACCGGAGGCGACGCAACCGGCAACTGATAACTAAGTGCCACCGCTTTTCGGGGGATTGTATATTTGAAAATAAGGACGGCGTGAGCTGTCTTTTTTTATTTAAAAAATAAGGAAAGGATGAGGCTGCCATGAGTGCAAATGAAGTCCAACGGGTAATTGAGGAAGTAATGGCGAGGAATTATCCGCCACCGAAACAAAAGATGGAGTTTTCAAAAAAGGTTCTTTTGGGGGCCTTATTTTTTGTTGGACTATTCATCATTGTTTCGACTGTAGCGTGGTTTTTAACTGGCGATTGGCCGAGGGAGATAGCGACGTTTTTTATCGCTCCGTTTATAGGCATCGCCAGTTACAATTTCAAATCTGGCTACGAAAATCGCCCAAAAATTCAAGGTGGTGATGGACAATGAGCCCGGAACAATTAGCGCAGGATATGCAAGACCTCCGCCTAAAGGTCAATACCATCGAAACAAAGCAGAAAAACGACCACGGGCGAATTGAGGACAACAAAAACCTCATAAGGCCACTCACTACACAGCTTGAGCGGTTAGCCACTAACTTTGAAAACCTCATTGCTCAAGTAAAAGGGTCAAATGAGCGCATGGACGAAATCGTGAAAAACACGCATAGCAGTTTGAAAGACCACGGAGAGCGGCTTGGCGGTCATGACATCGCCCTTGAACGCCAAACCGTTATTTCCGACAAACTGCTGAAGCGTATGGATGCGGTCGAGGCCGATGTGGATGAGTTAAAAACTAAAGGCTCGAAACGCTGGGACGGCATCATGGAAGGCATTTCCGGCAAAATCATCTGTATGTTACTCGGCGGGCTCGGCGTTTTACTGCTGGTGGCCGCACGATATTTTATTGGTGCTTAGAAAGGAGCATATGTATGAATATTAGGCGTTTGAACAGTCCAAATCACAATGTCGGACGAGGTGGGCGCATCCCCGACATGGACGTTTTGCACACCACGGGAAACACAACGCAAAGTGCAATCAATACGGTAAACAACAGGGCAAATAGCGTTTCTTATGCCTTCATTATCGCTGGCGCAAGTTTTGAGGGGCGCGGTGGCGTTCCCGCATACGAGGACGGCGATATTTTCCAAATGGTGGACATTGAAAATACCGCATGGCACGCCGGCATCTCCGCTGCTGTTCGTAATGATGCACGGTTTAGAAGCAATGCACATCCAACGGTGCAATCGCGATCGCACAATCCAAATCAATACACAATCGGCATTGGGTTTGGCGATATGAATTTAAACGGCTGGAGGTTAACCGAAAGGCAAATCGCATCGTACATTTGGTTAGCGAATCATCTCCGTGCCGAAAGGCAGCGTATATACGGCTTTACAATGCCATTTGACCGCGACCATATCATTGGCCATAACCAAGTAAACCCTGTTAATCGCCCGAACTGCCCCGGCAATATTCAGTGGGGTATTATTATGGATGGACTTGCGAACGCCCAAAGTGTGTCCCCTGGCACCCTTGCAACACCCCCGGCTGTAGCCACTGCCCCATCATCGGTAACCGTCCGAAGCGGCGACACCCTCGGTCGCATTGCACAGCAACATGGCACCACCGTAGCCGAACTTGCGCGGATAAATAATATTCCCAATCCAAATTTGATTCGTGCCGGGCAAGTCATTCAACTGCCGAGTGTACCAACGCCTCCCCCGTCTCCCCCATCTGTGCCGGAACAGACGGAGGAAGAAGTCACGGTGGATAATGCCATCTCCGCCGGAATAATTACCGACCGCGCCCATTGGCTGGGCGTGTTGACGGGGAATATTGCACCCGTTCCCCGCAATATAATGCGCGTAATGAACAATGCACTTGCGGCAATAGATAACGTA